>JAIRNW010000085.1 GCA_031257795.1 Holosporales bacterium
GTGACGCCACAGAAAGATGAAGTTGTGCCGCCACAGAAAGTTGTGACGCCACAGAAAGTTGTGACGCCACAGAAAGATGAAGTTGTGCCGCCACAGAAAGTTGTGACGCCACAGAAAGATGGAGTTGTGCCGCAAATGCCACTCCTAACACAGCTGGAGGGGGAGGTACATGGCATCCAGTTGTTTACTGAAGAAACTAACAAAATACTGAAACAGTTTGAGGCGGAGAATGCTACCCTGAAGGAAGGTCTTGAAGGATATAAAAAAAGGTTTGAAGGGTTAGAGGGGGAAGAGGCTTACCTGAAACAAGCTTCTGAAGAACGTCAGAAGAGGTTGGAAGAAATTGATAAGTTGGTTCGGACAAATCGCATAACAGAAGATGGTTTTGACGCGCTCAGCGCTGCGGAGTTGCAGCGTAGGTACCCACAAACATACACTTATCTACAGTCCCTTGGCGCTTTAGACTTTGGGTACAGTGCAAGGAAGTTTTTTTCTGTGTTGGGTAATTCAGAAATGACTACTTTTTACGCCCAAAACAATATGGAACGTTTTGAAGGGGGGACTACTAAACAAAATCTGCTTGTTTCTAAACGCTGCTTATTCAGATTAGACGTAGTAGAGGAGTTTCTTGAGGCAATGAATACTTGTGGTTATGCTGACCATGTTGGAGACACCCACATTGGCTTCCGATTTCTTACTACTATTTGTGAAAGCCTTCAAATATCTGCGCCTTTACTCTCGTTTCTGAACAAGACTAAGCCTGGGAGGCTGGGGCGCTTTGAGCAAGACGGACATACTGTTGTTTATAAGGGGAATATTAATAAAAGACATAATGTAAGGCTTCGTCAGAAATATTCCCATTTTATAAGCCAATAGTATCACAGTCGCTAAAGTTTAAGGATTCATCGATCCGGTGCTCCAACGAAGTCTACGACTTTGCCGGGGCCCGGAGCCCGAATCCGCTCTCTGTCGTATCTTTCTATTATGGTCCGCCAGCGAATTTTACATTAGACCTATTGCAAAAGCCTCAGATGCTGCTTTTTTGGCAGAAGCCTCGACGCGCAGCGTACTCAAACGTACGTGAGCATTCGAGCCCCGAAGCGACGTACAAAAAAACAACTTCTGAGAACTTTTGCAATAGGTCTATTGTTCGCGTACAGTCGTATATTCCTAAAATACATGCGTTGATTATATCTTTTTCGTTGCAAAATAAATCGTTCAACAATATACTTACAGTGTTGAATTATACTTTTAGGAATGTATAACCTATTACAAGTGAATTGTGGGCATTTGTTGTGGCGCCGTTCGACGAACCTACTGTTCAGTTGTGATTGGTTATATTGTGTTTCTAAATAGTGTACGCCAGACCTATAGATATGCTAATTGCGGACGTTCTGATCCCAGTATTATTAGAAAAAACTTTCTCTTACGAATGTAATGAGGAGTGTTGCGTTGGGCAGGTTGTGTGCGTGCCCCTGCGCGGCAAAAAGGTAATTGGGCTGATCTGCGCCAAAAGGGAACTCGCCGAAAACTTGCTCACGTTTAAAATTCGTAAGATTTCGCAATACTTCGACATTATCATTCCAGAGCAAAACTTGAAGTTTATCGATTGGGTCAGCGACTATAATATCATTCCAAAAGGGATGATCCTTAGAATGGCGGTCCCCTTTGAAATAGAGCAGTTCGAAAAAAACGCGAATAGCAAGCAAGGCGACGAAGCCTCCAAACGCAAAGTCAGCGCAAAATCAAAGGAATCCTCGCAACCACCTCCTAGCTGCATCGAGACAATGCTCGAAAACTCCTCTAAGATACAATTGAATGCAGCCCAAGACGAGGCCGCCAAATTCCTCTCGAAAAACACCAATTTCTCGGTATCCGTGTTGGACGGAGTGACCGGTTCTGGCAAAACAGAAACCTACCTTTCCGTCATCATAGAAAGGCTCAAAAACTCAGCAAAAAAGCAAATCTTAATCCTGCTGCCCGAAATCGCCCTCACCACAATGCTATTGCGCCGTTTCGAGTGCATTTTCGGATTTATGCCAGATTCCTGGCATTCCCTCACAACGAAACCACAAAAATGGAAAATTTGGCAAAAAGCGGTGGCTGGGGAGCCTATGGTGGTTGTGGGAACGCGCTCTTCAATTTTCATTCCATTCAAAAATTTATCTTTTGTTGTTTTGGACGAAGAGCACGATCCGTCTTATAAGCAAAACGAGCGCGGTTCGTACAATGCCCACGATATGGCGATAGTGCTCGCGAGCATACACGATGTCCCGATAGTGCTGGCGTCGGCAACTCCGTCCATAGAAACCGTGTACAATATCAAGATAAATCGCTATCAGCATGTTAAGCTGGACAACCGCTTCGCTGGGGCAACTATGCCAAAGTTAGAGATCGTGGACTTGCGGAAAGAGCCCGGCTCCCCGATTTTTTCGAAAGACCTATCCGCGGCTATTGCGCGTGCGTTGAAACGCGATGAGCAGGTTTTGCTCTTCCTGAACCAGCGCGGCTATGCTCCGATCTCAGTTTGTAAACACTGCGGGTATAAGTGGCGTTGCGCGATGTGTGATGTGAACCTGATTTACCACAGGAAAATCGGCCTCTTTTGCTGCCACCACTGCGGCTTCGAACAAAAATGGACTGCGAACTGCCCAGAGTGCCAGAAAAACTCGGTGTTGCTGTGGGGAATCGGAACAGAGCGCGTGCTGGAGGCGATCTCAAAGGAGTTCAGCGAGGCGCGCACACTGCTTTTGTCCAGCGACACTGCCGGCTCGAAAAAGGCGTGGAACCTGGCCATGGAGCGCATTCAAAACAACGACGTGAATATAATAATAGGGACGCAGATTCTAACGAAAGGACACCATTTTCCGAATCTCACCGTTGTTGGAGTTATTGACGCGGACCAGAGCATGAATGGCGCGGACTTGCGCACAAACGAGCGGACATTCCAGCTTATACATCAAGTTGCAGGAAGGGCCGGGAGAGAAAAAAAGGAGGGAATTGTTTTCGTGCAGACGTACTCTCCGGACAGCCCGTTGATGCGGGCTTTGCTGGGTGACGACAGAGATAGCTTCAACGAATGCGAGTTGGCCGATAGACAGGCCTTCAATATGCCGCCATTCTGCCGCCTCATCTCTATAATCTTGTCTGGACGCTCTGAAATTACGGTACAAAAGGAAGCGCGGCGGTTGGCGCGAGGTTTCCCGGCAAACGAATACATGACACTGCTTGGGCCGGCACCGGCCGTGTTGTCGAAGCTGAGGGGGAGGTTTCGCTACCGCTTCCTCATTAAAGCAAATAAGGACTTTAGAGTGCAGCATTTCGTCAAAAACTGGGCGCGTTCTGCGGATAACGGAGTGAATATACAGATAGACGTGGATCCTCAGGATTTCATCTGAATTTAGCTATACCCAGCCGTGGTGGCGATCAGACCTTACTCTCCTATATCAACATTCGATCTCTTCACAATTGATTTATGATGGATGAAAGTTTTTTGTCATGTAGGGGAGTAAGGTAAACACGGAGCACAGCCGCTATATGAGTCTTTGCAATTTCTCATGCAACAGCGCTTTCTGCTGTTCACTAAGCAAAGAGTCCGGTTCGTAAACAAAATCAAACTCCGCCCCTTTGCCCATTCTCTGCCCTAAAAGTTCCAGCAGCGAGTCCGCAACAACTCTTTTCCCCTCATACACGATCCAGAAAGCCCCTTCTTTGCCCTGCGCCACTTCGCGTAGAGCCTTCACCCACTTCAAGCAAACACGAGCATGCATCCCAAAAGGCTTAGTTACCACAAAGTGTAATGTGTTATGCCCCGTTTCCATTTACTGCCGAGCGCATGGTTACGGCTGTCTCCTGCGTGGCCGCGCGGAGTCATTATGTGATCGTGCAGAGTCATGTGACCGAGCGGAATCACCACGTGGCCTCGCAGAATCATGTGAGCGTGCAGAGTCGTGTGATCGGGAAGAATCGTTATGTGACCGAGTGGAATCGCTGTGCGACCGCGGTGCAGAGTCATTATGTCGCCGCGGCCTACTTCCATCGCCTCCGCCACCATTGTTATTATACGTCCTCTTCCCGCCAACAGCCTTCATGCTAAGCTTACAGCGCTTTGTCCGCTCGTCAACATCAATCAAAATAACGCTGACCTCGTCTCCAACTGAAAGCACATCCTCAATATTTTCGACCCTCTCAGAACTAATCTCGCTAACATGCAAAAAACCGTCGCGACGCCCAAAAAAGTTTACGAAAGCCCCGAACTCCATGAGTTTCACCACCTTCCCAGTGTACACCTGCCCAATTTCCGGATCGCCAACGATCTCGCAGATTATGGCCGCAACCTCCTTCAAGGAATCCTGATTTTTCGCGAAAATGGACACACAGCCATCGTCCGCAATGTCGATTTTAGCGCCAGTCTTCTCGCAAATGCCCTTGATAACCTTGCCTCCCGTTCCTATCAAATCGCGGATCTTTTCTTTGTCGATACTCATGGTCATAACCTGCGGGGCGGACGCGTTAGTGTTTGTGTTCGACTTGCTAATGGCGTTCTGCATAGAGGCCATTATATGTTTACGGCCGACTAAAGCCTGTGCCAAAGCCTTTTCAATTATCTCAAACGTTATGCTGGTGATTTTTATGTCCATTTGCAGAGAGGTTATGCCATCGGTCGTTCCGGCAACCTTAAAATCCATGTCGCCCAAATGATCCTCGTCACCCTGAATATCGGACAAAATAACGAACTTGTCGCCCTCTTTGATCAACCCCATCGCTATCCCTGAGACGTGTCCCTCGATAGGGACCCCGGCGTCCATCAAAGCAAGAGACGATCCGCACACCGTCGCCATGGACGACGACCCGTTCGACTCCGTCACCTCCGCGACGACTCTTATCGTATACGGAAACTCCCCCTTTCCTGGAATCAGCGGATGAATCGCCCGCCAAGCGAGCCTGCCGTGCCCAATCTCGCGTCTCCCCGGGGAAGACAAGCGCCCAATTTCGCCGACAGAATACGGAGGGAAGTTGTAATGTAAGAGAAAGCGCTCTTTACGCTCGCCAGTGAGGCTTTCCACAATCTGCTCGTCGTCCGCCGACCCAAGCGTTGTGACCACAAGCACCTGAGTTTCGCCGCGAGTGAATATCGCGCTCCCGTGCACACACGGCAAAACCCCAACCTCGCAGCAAATAGGGCGAATCTCGTCGCATTTGCGCCCGTCAACGCGCTTCCCGTGCAGCAAGGCGTCAGAGCGCAAGAGGTCGTACTCGACTTCCTCGAAAGCCTTGGCGACCAAGCTTGGATCGAAGCCAGTGTTGGCAGACGCGCTCCCTCCGGCATTGGCGGAAGCTCCACCCACTGCTCCGGCGGCTGATTCGCTTTGGTCTTTTGCGCTTGGGCAAAGAAGATCAATGGTTCGCTGCTTGCTGTCCATCACTGCTTCGCGGCGTTTTAGCTTCTCTTTTATTCTTAAATCCTTTTGCAGCCACTCCCGCGCACTTTGCTCAACAGCCTTTTTAATTTCAGGATAGTTCTCCGCTAGCTTTGGGAAATCCATAATTGGCTTACCAACCCGCTTGCGCAGCGCCTCTATGGCACTCAAAACCGGCTTAAAACTTTCATGGCCGAACCTAATCGCCTCCAACATCACACTTTCACTGAGCGAGCTGGCCTCAGACTCAACCATCAGTACTCCATCTTTTGTCCCCGCCACAACCAAATCTAATTGGCTACTAACCATCTGATCGACGGGCGGGTTCAGGACAAAGCGCTCGTTGATATAGCCCACGCGAGCCGCACAAACGGCGTGTGGGAATGGGATGCCAGAAATGGAGAGTGCCGCGGATGCTCCAATGATCGATGGAACATCTGGGGAATTTCGCGAATCGTAGCTTAGCACAGTGCAGACAACCTGCACTTCGTTTAGGAAATTATCCGGGAAAAGTGGGCGAATCGGGCGATCTATGAGGCGGGAAACTAGGGTCTCGTAGTCGGAGGGTTTGCCCTCGCGCTTGAAAAAACCGCCGGGAATACGGCCGGAAGCGAAGGCTTTCTCTTGGTAATTAACTGTTAACGGGAAAAAGCCCGCGCCCTCTGCGGGCTTTTTTGCGGCTACGACTGTGCATAAAATCACGGTATCCCCGTATTTTACCAGCACGGCCCCGTCTGCTTGCCTTGCTATGTGCCCAACTTCGAGCACCAAAGGGCGACCGCCAAGATCCACCTCTTCACTCACAACATCAAAAAATTCACTTTTCTGCATAAAAATACTTTCCTTCTTCACTGGACCTCTTTCCAAACTCTTCAAAATCAGTTTTTGGGTACGTCGATCCGGTTCGAAACTCACGTACATCTAAGTACGCTCCGCTTCTGTGCTCCGTGTCTCCTTCCCAAAATTCTGATTTTG
>JAIRNW010000043.1 GCA_031257795.1 Holosporales bacterium
AATCAGTTTTTGGGTACGTCGATCCGGTTCGAAACTCACGTACATCTAAGTACGCTCCGCTTCTGTGCTCCGTGTCTCCTTCCCAAAATTCTGCTTTTGAAGGTTTCGAAAGAGGTCCAGTATATTTCATGAATTTTTCATGTTTTAGCTTTTCGAAACAAAATACTTGCGGCTTGTTTTGGAAACTTGTGAAGTTTGCAACAGGGGCCAACAAGAATTGAGAGCAGGAGCCTCGACGCGCAGGCGCCGAGCTGTACTTAACGTACTGCTAAAGCCGAGCACCAAAGCGACGAACTCACAAACTTTTGGTGGCTGAGTGTTTAGCTAGCCTATAAGCCGGGTTCTGTTCAAGGGCCCATCCTTTAAGAACGGTAAATTATAGCCAATCACAAGTGAATTGTGGGCAGGAGACATGGAGCGCAGAAGCACAGCGTACTAAAGTACGTGAGCATTCGAGCACCGGATCGACGAACCCACAGTTCAGTCGTGATTGGCTATCTCGTATCTGAGGACGAGCCCCTTCTGTAGCTATTCATCTAGGAATTAGGTCGCCCTAATCCTCAAGCGACCAACCCGGCCCATACGCGACAAACACGCGCTACCAGGCAAACCACGTCTGCCCAGTAAAACTGGCCTCTATTCGGTCTTGCTTCAGGTGGGGTTTTCAACGCCACGGTTGTTACCAACCATGCGGTGCGCTCTTACCGCACCATTTCACCATTGCCGCAGTTCGGCGGCTGTATATTTTCTGTTGCACTATCCCTAACGCGAAACGCGCCGCCAGACGTTATCTGGCACCCCGCTTGTTGAAGCCCGGACTTTCCTCTACACGCGACAAATGTTGTAAGACTGCTTCCGTAGAGGCAGATCAACGCAATGTGCATATAGCAGCTACACGACTAACTAAACGTTGGATTATAGCGTAGTGGACTTTTTTTAACTATACCAAATCACAAAAAGGTTTGCTGGTTCGTCGATCTGTTTCGGCATGAGCAGTGCTTATAGTACAGCTCTTCGCCTGTGCGACGTGTCTACTGCGCGCAAACTTTCGATGATTGGGTATAAGTTGCTGGCGAACCACAATGGAGAGATACGAATTGGACAGGAAATGCGCGTGCGGAAGCGCGGCCGGTCGTCTATAAGCAAACGTGCATAATAAACAACAAAGTTCTTCAAGAAAACGGCGATATCAAATAAGCAAGAGGCAATATATTATATAGTAATTTTCTTTTCATTATTTCAATAATGTGCTACGTCGTTCGCGAGTTGGTATTTTTTGAACTCAGCGACAGTTGTCGCTTGGTTCGTGTGTTATGGAGGATGTCATGTTGAAAAAGGTTTTCGTTTGCGCGGTTGTGTTCTATATTAGTTGCAGCTGTTTGTGTGGTGGTGGTAGCGTGTCGGCTGCGGGACAACATCAGTGGGTTGTGGCAGCACAGCCGCCGATAAATGTGGGTGGAAATTTGGTAGTACAGCAGCAAATGCCGCTAGTTCCGCCAGCGCAGGGTGGCCCGTGGCCACAATGGCCAGTGCTTATCGGTGCCGGCGGAATAGCACTTGCCGCGGAAATGCGGGCAAGAAAATCCGAGCGTGAGACCTCGAGGTGCGCTGATGAGATCGAGAGTTGGTGGCAGAGGAACAGTAAGCTTGAGGATGACAATAGGGCGTGTCTTTTGGATTTTGGGCTCGCTAATGCATCGCTAGGCGTCTGTGAGAAGGAGTTGACTGCGCGTGAAAGGGCTAACAAAATGTGTTCTCTCAATCTGAGTCACATAAACGCAGTGCTAGACGACTGCAGGGTAGGGCGAGAAAGAGCCGAAAGCAGAGTGGATTCCATGATTAAGGGAACAGAGTTGTTGGGGTGTCAGAAATCCCTTCAGAACGTAACGGGGACAAACTGGCTTTTGTCGAATGAGTTGCGTGGATTTCGTGCCTTTGTTCGAGAGGCAGCGGAAGTCCACAAACAGCTTCTTAACGCTAATTACACTAATACCGAAAGAATTGGGCAGCTAATGGTGGAGGTGGCTAATTTAAGGGAAAAGGAAGAGGCGCTTGAGAAGGAAAAGAAGGATCTATCTGACAAGTTAAGCAAAAGAGATACGGAGATTGAGGAAAGCCGAAAGAACGTGGAGAGCCTGGAGGCGAAGGTAAGTGAGGGGGAGAATAGAGCTGCGTCTTATAGGAATGCATCTTTGACATGCATTGATACTGTAGCTCAACTTGAGAAAGATGTCTCTTCTTGTGGAGTGAACTTAGAACAAAAAAGGGGAGGGTTGCTCAGTTGCGAGAAAAATTTGGAACAGAGAGAGAGGGAAGTTTCTCAGTGTGAAGAAGAGAAAGGTGTGGAACGGCGGAGCAAAAAAGAAGTCGAAATGGAGTTGGAGAAGTTTAAGGATGCTTATCGAAGACTGCGTAAGGCAGGAAAAGAAGCGAATAATAGAAGATTGCCGAAGGTTTTTGGTGACGTGATTCCGATAGAGTTAATGCCAAACCTGTGAATTAAAAATGGCTGCTTAATCATTTTTTGTAATTTTGATCACGTGTGGTGGTCGTGAGTGTTTGGGGGGGGTGATGTGTTGTGAAAGGAGCAAGGGAATGAAAAAGTTTGTTTTTATGTTTGTTGCGATGTTGCCTACGTTTTCTGGCTTTTGGCAAGTGGGTTTTGCTTCCTCTTATCCAGGTGAAGCTCGGTCAGGACCTGCGCCACGACATCCGCCTACTCAGGGCAAGGGTGTTACAATGGGCGATGGAGCACAAACACAACAACCTTCTGATGATGAGTCAGATCGGTCTAGCGCCTCCACACCGCGGCATGAGCCCACACGTCGCACAATAACTCAAAATGGGAAGGCTTCTGCTAGATCAAAGTGGGCTTATCTTTGGTACTCCGCAATGGTGGTTGGAGTTGCTGCTATTTGCTATCTTTGGGGGCGTCATGATGGAAAGTGTGTCCCACAGGTTGTTTCTGTTAGCGAAAATGAGTATGCATTCAGAGATGAAATTGACCGATTGAAAAGAGAAGGAGAAGGACTAAAGTTACAGCTCAATGGTTCTCGAGAGCGATTAGATACTGCTATAGAAAACAAAGTGAAAATGACGCTCGAAATAGACTCCTTACGTATACAACTGAAAGAGAAACCAGTATGTTCTCTCGATAACTGCATTGCCATAAAGAGGTTGCGAGAGGCCCTTGGAATAGGAGAGGACGTTCCAGTGTTGAAGATTCCTGGTTTTGTCGAAAATCTGATAAAGTTATGGAGAGATAGGTTCATGAAAAGCGAGGAGGCCGTTAAATCACTGGAAAGGGGCAATATTCACAACAAGGCTCAAATCGAAAAAGCAGCGTTTGCGGCTGAGACGATTTCAAGGTTTAAATCTGAAAATTACGAATTGAAAGACAAGCTGGAGAGGTCACAGAAGGATGTGAATTATTACAAAGAACGTCATAATGACTGCGAAAGGACGATAGCGTTGTTTAAACGATGATCATCCCAACGGCAGTGTCCAGTTCGTATGGATACGGCCTTAACACCCAACGCATCTTTACCCCACCGACAAAAACTGTAGAATGCGATCAGTCGTTATCTTAAAAAAAGCTATAAATTGTGCGTATTTCCTCAGGTAGCATCGTTCAAGTTTCC
>JAIRNW010000070.1 GCA_031257795.1 Holosporales bacterium
ACTTGAACGATGCTACCTGAGGAAATACGCACAATTTATAGCTTTTTTTAAGATAACGACTGATCGCATTCTACAGTTTTTGTCGGTGGGGTAAAGATGCGTTGGGTGTTAAGGCAGGACAGCTAACCCCCCACAATTCCAAAAACCTCTGGTTTATTCTTTCGTCTTTATTCAGCGTGATTTATTAAGACAACGTTGTTAACTTATTATGCCCCTCATGTTCCAGATGAATAATTTTGCGGCTGAGACACGTGGGGTGTTGAGGGCAGCCGGATAAAAAAAGTTGCTTCACTGCCATAATATGATACACACAAAAGCAGGTTGGTTGAGCTGATTATGGTGTAGTTATGGTGAAGTCTGGGATTTCTTGTCGCCTCTGTGCGTTGAGCGTTTTCCCGCGAATAGCCGTTGCAGGGGATTTTGGCGCTGAACAAGGACGTTTTAGGGCGGAGAATGTCATTGCCAGAATGGAATTTCATCAAGAACGTTTACCAACAGCTATTGCAGTCGCAAGGAAATCGGTGAGACCCCAGACGTTGTTTCCTTTAATTGCCACAATTGTAGGGCTTGCAGCTGTTGGCGTCATGATGTACCTGTATGAAAGTGGTTTGTATTTCAGAGGGCCGGAAAAGTTGGTCAAGTACTTAGCAGGTGGTAGTAGCGACCCATATGTTAAATACAAGTATGCCCGGTTTATGTCTTGGGGACCTGACGAAAGTGATCGACAGGAAGCTGGAAGTGTTTACAAAAGCTGTGCCGAGGATTTTGAGCTCGGACGTGGTGCCAATAAAAATATCAAACGAGCGAGAGAGTGCTACAAACTCGCCGTTGATCTTGGATATAGAGATGCTCAATACGGGTATGCTAGGCTTTTGGAGAAGGCAGGCGATCGCAAGGGCGCAAAAAAATATTACAAACTTGCCGCTAATCGTGGAAACGCAGACGCTCAACGCGAGTATGCTAGGCTTTTGGAGAGGGCAGGCGATCACGAGGGCGCAAAAAAATATTACAAACTTGCCGCTGATCAGGGAGACACAGCCGCTCAACGCGAGTATGATAGGCTTTCGTCACGTCGCCCGCGCGCCAGAAGGCGTCACTGAAGCAGCACGGTATTTCAATAGCAGCGCTGATTAGGTAAATACGGATGCTCAAGGCTCCTGTGCTGTGTGTTTGGGGCAGGATATGATGTCACGTAAGCCCTATTTGCGTGTTCGTCAGGCCTGCGCCGCAACGATCCAGCAAATTTTTTGTGACTCGGGTATATTGTGTTTGCTCGAGTTATATTGTAACATCACAGTTGTTAGTCGTGGGAGAGGAGGCCATTCCTCGTAATCACGTGCCTTTTTTTAAGGAGTTATTGTATGGCCCCAAAAACCAAGAAAGTAGCTGGTTATGTGAAGCTACAAGTCGCCGCCGGCAAGGCAAACCCAGCCCCTCCAATAGGAACGGTTCTCGGCCCGCGCGGCATCAACATCATGGAGTTTTGCAAAGCTTTTAACGCGCAGACGCAGCAAATGGAGGCCGGGACGCCGATTCCAGTTGTGATCACTATATACGCCGACAAGAGCTTCTCTTTTGTGATGAAGACTCCACCGAACACGTATTTCCTCAAAAAGGCCGCCGGCATAACAAAAGGCTGCGCCACAACCGGGCGCGGAGCCTTTGTCGGGCAAGTCACGATGGCCCAAATCCAAGAAATAGCCGAACAAAAAATGAAAGATTTGAACGCGAACGACGTCAAAGCTGCTTGTAGCATGCTTATTGGGTCTGCGCGTTCGATAGGCCTTCAGGTAGTAGAGTAGCGAGGGGGAGATGAAGGTTGGGAAAAGATTGCGTGCCGCTTACGGCCGCGTTGAGCATGAAAAAATCTATTCGTTGAGCGAGGCGGTGGCGCTGGTGAAGCAAAACGCTATGGCAAAATTTGACGAGACAGTCGAGCTCGCGCTTGTTTTAAATATAGACGCTACGAAAACAGACCAGCATGTGCGCGGGGTTGCGATGCTTCCACACGGTACAGGCAAACAGTGCAGAGTGGCCGTGTTCGCGCGTGCTGCGCAGGCCGACGAGGCAAAAGAGGCAGGGGCGGACGTTGTTGGTGCGGAGGATTTGGTTGAGGCGATCCAAAAGGGCGAGCTCAACTTTGATAGATGCGTGGCGACTCCTGACTTGATGCCGCTGGTGAGCCGTGTCGCGAAGATTTTGGGGCCGCGCGGACTGATGCCTAGCCCTAAAGTTGGGACGGTAACAGTTAACGTTGGCGCGGCGGTCAAGGTGATTAAAGGTGGGCAGGTTGAGTTCCGCTCGGAGAAAGGCGGGATCATACATGCCGGCGTTGGGAAGGCGAGCTTTGAGCAAGCCGCGCTCGAGGAGAATGTCCGATTCTTCGTTAATTTGGTGAGAGATGAAAACGCATCGCTTGTGAAAGGAACTATTATTAAAAGGCTTTCACTTAGCTCGACGATGGGGGCGGGAGTTAAGTTCGCCTTGTAGAAACATTAGTTTTCTTTCGGCAGTTGATACACAGTTCCCGAAAGAATTGTGGCAGGAGACACGTCGTGCAGGCGCGGAGCTGTACTTGAACGTACTGCTCAAGCCTAGCAGCTGATCGACGAATCCACAAACTTTCAGGGACTGGGTTATACGAAGTTTTGCTAGCACTGATTTTGGTTGGTGTATAGCGGATGTGCGGCCGTGATGGTGTGGCTGCATTTGTCTTAGACTGTGGGTTCTGTTCGAACAGTTTAATGCGCATCGCGCGCGCCCACATAGATAAAGGAGTATGAAAAAAATCACAAAAATTCTGCAGAACTGGTCGAATCGGCGCAATGGCGGAGTCTATGGCTTTGCCGTGAGCTCGAACTCGGTTGAGCAAAGCATCTAAGAACGAACGCTAATCACTTTTTGTGGTTGTGGCAGAGTTGGGGCGTTCTTTACAAATAAAAAGAAGGTGAATAATTATGAATAGATTACAAAAAGAGGAATTGATCTCTGGAGTTCGCTCTGAGCTTTCCAATATGTCGCTGGTGGTTGTCGCCAGGCAGAAGGGAATCACGGTCGCAAGCTCAACAAAACTTAGGCGCGATGTGCGTGAGGTTAATGCGAAGGTAAAAGTCTTGAAGAATACTCTTCTCGGGATTGCAATCGACGGCACGCACTTATCCGGGCTTAAGTCTTTTTTGGGCGGCCCGGTGATGCTGGCGTACTCGACTGAGCCCGTTGGGGTGGCTAAGGTGCTTGCGAATTTCGCGAGCGAGAACGAAGGGAAGCTGGAGATTATTGGTGGAATTTTAGATGGAAAGGTACTGGACGCTGGGTCTGTGCGCCTTCTCGCCAAGTTGCCGTCACTCAACGAGCTGCGCGCGAAGTTGGTTGGGCTGGTGATGGCGCCGGCAACAAAGGTTGTGCGGACGGTGAAAGAGCCGGTCGCGCGCGTTGCTCGTGTTGTTGGCGAAAAGGGACGCGCAACAGCTTAGCACCCAGCCTAAAAAGTCCGCGAGTTCGTCGCTTTGTGACTGGGTGATGGTAAAGGTTTTTTTATATATGAGGAGAAAGTAAAATGGCTGATTTAAAGAAAATAGTTGAAGAGTTGTCTAGCTTAACGGTTTTGGAAGCTGCAGAGCTATCGAAGATGTTAGAGGAAGCTTGGGGGGTCAGCGCGGCGGCTGCCGTTGCGGTTGCAGCCCCTGCAGGCGGAGCCGCGGCAGCAGCAGAGGTCGAGGAGAAAACGGAGTTTGATGTTTGGATTGATGATGGCGGAGCCACCAAGATAAACGTGATTAAAGAGGTCCGCGCGATAACAAACTTGCCGCTCAAGGAGGCAAAGGATGTTGTGGAGCTCGCGCCTAAAATGGTGAAGGGCGGGGTGTCCAAGGATGAAGCTGCACAGATAAAGAAGAAGTTAGAGGATGCTGGGGCAAAAGTCTCCATCAAATAGCACACAGTCACAAAAAATTTGTGGGTTTGTCGATCCGCTGCTTGAATGCTCACGTACGTTTAAGAGCCCGTTGATATAAGGTTTAAATTGGTCTTTTCTGTGTCGAATCCGGTGCTAGAATGCTCATGTACGTTTAGTACACTCCGCTTCTGCGCTACGTGCCTCCTGAAAAATCCTCAATTTAAATCTTATGTCAACGGGTTCTTAATGAGGGTGAATTATGAGATTAGAAAAGTCCTTCAATCATGCAAAGTACGAGCAAGTCATCTACGAAAAATCAGAAAAGCACATTGGACCTCTCTCGAACCACATTATGGTACCATTAAATTATAAAGTCCGGCAATCAAGTTAAAGCGCAATCCAAACCGTTTTTTTCTGTTGCTATATTTTTCGGCAATAATGCGAAACCGTACCATTTAGTTGCTCAATTTGTTCATACTTCCTTATTTAATCTTTTGTAATACAATTCCATAACCTGTATACTATTAGAATAGTCTCGAAAGGAGTCCACTGGCCCCGGTGTCGGCGTAGGCTCGGCGTGGGCCAAGCGTAGGCCCGGCCTAGGCGCTGGTGTCGGAGTTGGGGTCTGCGGCGTTGGAGTTGGTGTCGGAGTTGGCGTCCGCGTTGGTACCGGTGCCGGTGGCGTCGACACTGGCGTTGGTGTCTGCACCAGTGCTGGTGTCGGCGTTGGTGTGATCGGAGAAGAAGACTGCACAGGGGAGATTGGGGTTGTCACTTCAGGTTGGATATCTACTTCAGAAGAGCTACCGAAAGATTGGTTCTCCTCACGAATTTTTGCACCTTCCACTGGCTGTTCTACATATCCCCCGAACTGGTTTTCTGTCGAAACCACAGGCAGTGAGCCACCCGCATTCCCGTCTAACGCTTGCCCCGCGCCCACACTGCTCAGATGACTTTCCCCGCCAGATGGTGACAGAGGGTTCTTAGTAGCAGTGCCAGGATTGCTGGCAACGGGTCCGCTAGAGGTGAGCATTTTGCACACAGCGACTACAGCAATGACAGAAACTATCGTTCCTACGGCAATAACAAATTCAGTTGCGTGAGGGGAATACTCAGTAATTTTTTTGTACAATCCAGGAAAATTTCTTACCAAAAAGCCATCGACATTTTCGCGAAGACAATTCCATGCAGTTGTTGCGTGAGGGGAGTACTCAGCAATTTTTTTGTAAAATCCAGGAAAATTTCTTGCAAAAAAACCATCGACCTTTTTGCGAAGACAATTCCATGCAGTGAACGACGGTGGCTCCCTGTGTACGACCCCCCTGGCTTTCCGAGGTGTCGTAGGCGCTAACCGCGCTGTTTTAGGCGGGCAATCCATTGTGGCGGAAGGCGCAGAAGGAGCCCCAAAGCAACCACGGTACGACAAAACACCGATAGCACAGAAAACCACAAATATTTTTGTTGTCATAACGACATTCCTCACACACATACTTTTCCCAGAATGGTCCACAAGACAGCTGAAGCTACAAATAACGCTGCATTATAGCTCATACCATCTAAAATGCAACAAAAATGGACCTCTTTCGAAACCTTCAAAATCAGAATTTTGGGAAGGAGACACGGAGCACAGAAGCGGAGCGTACTTAGATGTACGTGAGCATTCGAGCACCGGATCGACGTACCCAAAA
>JAIRNW010000023.1 GCA_031257795.1 Holosporales bacterium
CGAAACTCACGTACATCTAAGTACGCTCCGCTTCTGTGCTCCGTGTCTACTTCCCAAAATTCTGAATTTGAAGGTTTCGAAAGAGGTCCATTGTACGTGAGCATTCGAGCAACGGATCGACGAACCAGCAAACTTTTTGTGACTGGATTACCCCCGGAGAGGGGTTGCGAACAGAGCATTTTTCAGCTTTATTGCGAAGTTGGATACGGCTTTCGACTCTTGTAAGAACGTCCCAATTTGCGTAATGAAGCGGTTTTTCTCATCCATAACAGGAAAACCTAAATCGTTGTATTGTGTTTTATACAGCATATCAATAACGTTTTTTCCGTCATAAAAAGATATATTCTTTGCTTTATTTAAAACACTGTTCGCTTTTGCCTCTTTTTTGCTTACATACAGGAAATCGATTAAGTAATTTACGGCATAGCTAAACGTGTCTAACGCACCGTATACTGAGTCGCAAAAAGTTTGTTGGTTCGTCGACACTTGTTTATTGCTGGACTCTGGCTTGATATACGGCAGCACAAAGTCGTTTTGCTGTTCCTTTGCCTCGAAATCTGCCTTCTTGCGCAGTAAATGAATAATTTCCTGGCAAAACTGCAATGTATTATTAATTGATAGCGGGATGTCCCCGTTTTCATAAGGATCTCTCACGTCCGCGTTTTTTCCTCCCTCATCAACAACATTGAGGAACCACTTATTTTGCATTGATTGCTCGGTTTTTAAAAATTTTATTATACTCGCCAACAGCCCACCAATCAGCTCGACAACATTGTTAATCGCCAGCGGAATTGTCTTCGAATTTCGCGATTGAGGCAGCATTTCATTTTCTATTGGCTCAGAGTAATCCTGCTCGGCCGCGATCGGCAAATTCTGAACCGCAAAATCGCACAACATCGCGCAGATAATATCAGTGGCTTCCTCGAAAGTTTCTGCCTGCGAAACGGCGTCTTTAATTTGCTCCGCCGTTTTTTCCAGCTCTCTTATGCTGAGCAAAAACGCGGCAAACGCACGGTCATACTCTTCTCTGCTGAACGAGTTTTTCCCTCCCTCATACTCCGCCTCCGCTGACTCCCACTCTCTTTCCACATTTCTGAAAAATTCAGAGTACGCATGTATGTATTTTGCAATCTCGCCGATTTTCTCTAATTTATTCACGTACTGCGGGGAGAAGAAGGAGCCGGCCAATGGCTCAAAACTACCAATAACTTTGCTGTTTGATTCTTCAAGCTCAGCAGAGAACGCCGGGATGTCCCTAATGCCGACTCCTGAAAGGTCCACGGTTGTTGGCTCGTCCGCCGCAAGCGCCCCTAACAATCGTTGTATCCCAAAATATATCTCCTCTAATGAAACGCACGCTTGATTAATCGGCGGTTGCAGCGTGTTTTTAGCGAGGAGACCATGGAAAGTTGCTCCGTCCTTCAAATATGCAAGATTCTCGGCGAGGATGCTATTCCCCTGCAGGAATGTCTCTATCTGAATATTTTGCATGTCTATCGGTTCACTGATTAGACCAATAGGAATATCAAAGTTGGAGATATGTTCCTTTTGGAAATTATTTGTTGCAACGCACAACGCGCGCAATGCCTCTTCAATTGCTTCTATTCCTACAAAGTTTACGGCGGCTGACTGAATATCGCGCAGCGATTCGCTTATAACAGAGAACTGCATTGCCCACGTCTGGAACAATCGCCCAAGCTCAGCAACATCCCCCCAGTCCCCAAAAGTCTGCAGGTTCTCCGTCGAGCCGACGCTTTGAAAGGGCAGACAAGTCAATCCCTCAGTTAACGTCGCAAACAATTTGAACAGCACAAAGATACGATTGATCGCTATCACTCGGTCCACATTTTTCTGGCGCAGCAAGGCGGAGAGGAGGGCGTGCAGCGACTCGGCGACTCTCTCAACAGCCAAATTCGCCTCCTCCACGCTCTCCGGGTCATCCGCCGTGCGCGACAAACAAATCGGTTTCGCCTTCGATTCATAAGCCAGCGCCCAAATATCCGCTGAAATTTCGTTTAATTGCGAAACAAGAGACGCTGTATGGCAGATCGTTCTGGTCAGGAAGACTGACGGATTCGAGGCAACGTGCTCTTCAAGCGATGCCAGTGTGGACCGCGTAGAGAGCCGCTGTTCCACCGCGTTGCATGTTAGCTGGCTGACGGAGTCCGCGATTCCGTTCAGCGCCGTACCTATGCTGCGCATGATGTCGGCTGGCGAGCGCTCTGTGTATGGCATAAGCTTCGCAGACGGAGTCAGCGGCGCGATTCCGAGGTGTTCCATAAATTTGGCGGCCGCCGCGAAGAGAGGGCCGCGCAATGTCTCGTTTAGGCGACTTATTTTTTTTGTTAAAGCCGAAGAGAAGCAAACGTTTTCCTCCGAGGCTTCCAGCAATGTGGCGCGTGTGGAGATCAAGCTGCGGATGTCCTTTTGCGCTTCGCTCACAGCCAGAGACATTTCCTCAGCAAATTTCGCCGGCTCAACGAAATCGGAGTCCAAGTAAATTGCGCCACTGTTTGCTATTGCGGCGCTAGCGATTGCGAGGTTTTCATTAAGTGTTTGTATTATGTGAGCTGTTTGTTCAAACTGGATCAGCATTTCTTGGCAGCACACCTTGCTTTTTATTTGTTCTTTCATGTTTAAAATGACGCCACCAAGCCCCGTAAAAGACTCCGCTATCATCGCCAACCCCGAGTTGATTCCGCTTTGCGAACACACAGGGCATAAATGCTTTTTACGTATTGTCTCCGCGTCTGTAGCATCATCCATCCTGATTGCCAAGATCAGATCATGAACCACAAGACAGCTGTTATATACGTTCTCCAAATTGTTGATCGCATAGTTAGAGCTAAGCGGTTCGTAGCCGAATGAGAATGGGGCGCTGCTGAGCATTTCGGTTAGCTCGTCGATTCTTTGCGAAATTTTTATCAAGATCTTCTCGAAATCAGCACACGAATACGAATCATCATCAAGCTCTGGGTTTTGGATTACGCTAATAGAATTCCTCTGACAAAGGCTTTGCATATCATAAACGGCCTCATTAACTGTATCTAGCAATTCGCTGAAGGCGCCGTTGAGGCCGTGCATTCTGCAGACGCGTTTGATCGCTAACGCGCTGGTTTGTTGCTGCTTTATCTTGCTAAGCTGGCGCTGGAGGGCGTCGTTTTTCAGCACGGCTGCCAGAATATCCGAAATTTCTATTATTAAATCCGTTCCGTTTGAGGTTAGGCTCTCTTTTTGCAAGAGGTTCCCTAAAAATGAGGAGAATATATAAATGCTTTTCTGTATTTCGCTAATAATTTTAAAGGACGATGCGCAGCAATCTTTTGCGATTCTTTCTCTGGCCTCCCAAAATATGTCTGCTAGATCCAGGTAATGACCGGATAGGCACAGGACGTTAGGGGCAAAATCCGCCTCGAAATCAAATTTGTTACAGAAGAAGTCATCGCGCATTTTTGCGTATATCTCTATGAAATGTTTTGAAATTTGATTGAAAAGACGAGAGAGAGTAAAAATTTTATTTAGTACTTTTTGCGACGACGTAAGCTGGTTCGCGTAAACCTCAGCGAAAAAGGCGCGCAGCTCTTCCGCGAGGTAGCCGTGGCTTGTTATGGTTTCCTTCAATGTTTTTACCGCTAGTTCCTCGGATATATCGGCTTTCTGCGGAAGAGCGAATTGTCGCTGGGCGGGCACGACGATTTCCTCATCTGTGATAGTGCTCACAAGTATGTTTATCGCGCTGGACAATTTCGTGTTAAGTTCGATGACATATTTTTCAAAATCATCCATTTTGCAAAATTCATCTATGTCAATTGGCGCGGAAGTAACGAACATTGGCTCGCTTTGCTGCTCCTTCCACTGCTTTAATATGCCCGGTAGGTTTTCTATTTTTTCGAGTGTGTTGGTGAAAACGGCTCCATCGCCATCTTGCGACGTGTAAAGTGGGGCGCCATATAGGCCCAAAATATCGTCGAACGGAAGAATTTGCAGCAAATTCCAGTTTTCAAGCGTGTATTTCGACAAAACATTAAATATTTGCGCCAAAAATGCAATATTGTTGTTATACTTTGCTATTTCACGCACGCTTCCAAAATAACAATACTCGTGCAGTACTTTTTGCACGCGTTTTAGCTCTTCACAGGTCGAGTCTAGGACGCTGTTTAAAAATGCGAGTAACTCCAGATTTTCTGCAACATACGAGGTGCAGCGTCGGCAAAACGGATTAGGAGATTCTTCCTGCGGTGTTTTGGTTTCCTCTGCGGGGGCTAACTCTTCGGAAGTCTGCTGGTTCGTTGAGCCGTCCGGATCGATAGGGAAGTTTCCCTCCTCTTTAGGTTTGCTGTCGTTTCCTTTAGGCGTGCTTTCTTCTTCCCTTGGGAAACCTTGTTCAAGAGTGAGCTTCCTTAAGGATAGTATTGCCTCGATAATCAACGACATCAAAGAATATATAGGGCGGACGTCCTCGTATATGATCTTGCAGTTTTCGATGGCCTTCACTTTCGGCAAGAAAACATCATTCAGTATGCATATTTGATTGATTGTTTGCCAAATAACAAACGGCATGGTATTGCAGCGGAAGAGTTGTGGGCTCTGTGGAGCGAGGAGGATGGTTTGCGGCTCTGTTCCTTCCGCCTGCGCGGCAAACACATCATTTAGCATATCGAGGCACTCAATCCACGCGCCAAGCCAATGATTCATTCCCGCAGCCCTACATTCGCACGTATACCAAGCCCTCGAAAGTTTGTGAGTTCGTCGATCCGTTTCGTCAGGAGCCGTACTTGAGTACAGCTCTTCGCCTGTGCTACGTGTCTCCTGCTCGCAATTCTTTCGATGACTTGGTATATCCTCGTCTGTGTCCGGCGCGTGAGCCATGATTTCCGCAAAAACTTTATCGATTTCGTTCAGTTTATTTTCTTTGATTTTGTCCACAATTTTTTGCGAAGTGACAACGAGGCTCTTGTTGTTCTGCGATTCCCCGCTGAAGAGCTCGGTTATCCCGCCATAATTTGCAATTGATTTGCTCAACAAATGTATTCGCTCGCCGATTTCAAAAATGCTGAAGGCCGTTCTCGAACAACATGCGTCTTTCAGTATTTCTTTTTCAGCAAGAATGTTCTCCGCAGCGGCCAACAGATTCCGCTCCACATCGTCCTTTATATATTCGATTTCAAATGATTCGTGCACACGCTCATTGAGCTCACTTGGTCGACTCATTGTGGTTGCGTAGTTTGTTATTGTTTCTGCCAGAGAATTTATGGCCTTAAAAGTCTCCTTATGAACATCGCGCACTGGGCAATTCGCAGAAATCTCCGGAATCTCTTTGAGCAAATCCGCAAAGGCGCGCGTGCTTTGGTTTATCCTTTGGAGCAAGGCCTCCGTGCTATTAACGAACTTCGGAAGTGGAGGGGCGGTTGGCTGCGGGAGAACGGTTCCTTGCGAAAACGCATTCAGCAGGCCGATGTTATTTTGGAAAATGCCGTTGATGATAGGGCTTAGGTTTTGCAGGTCGGGTTGCTCCGTGAAGCTCGGAATGTTCTCAGTGAGCGTGTAGGTTGCGCTGGCGGCGAGGATGGCGTCTTGCCCGAAGCCTTCGCTTGTCGCTTTGTTGATCAGGGACGAGAGCTCATACATTCCTCGTAGAAAGTCAAGATATGTGTCGGTGAGGTTATTGATGAAATCCTGTTTCCTATTGCTTATTTCGTGCGAAATGCTCCTAATCGCGCCGTCTATTTGAAACAACTCTTTTTGAAGAGCGGAATACTTTGGGGTCTCCTCTAAGAACGAAATAAAGTCCGTTTCTCTCGATAGTAATTCCGACGTGGCGTGGTAGAGGTGCACGGCGAAGGCGCTGTTTTGGCGGGTTTGCATCAAGTCAACGACGTTGGCGAGGCTCAGCAAGTTTTCCATCCAGGCGTTCGAGCAATTTAGATGGATGTATTGCTCCGAGCCTTTTGCCTCCACGAATGCACTGATCAACCCTTGTATTATGTCTAGCAACCTAGCCGAATCGATCTGACGGACTTCAGGGGTGTACCTGATTGATGGCTCATCCTTTTTGCGGTTAGCTTGCTCCTCGAGGCCCGTCATAGTGCTCAAATCGGAAATCAATTGATTATTCCAAGCTGTTAGCACTTCGTTTAAAGCAATCATTTGCCGCAAATATTCGTCATCCGCCTCGCCAGCCTCCGGCATATTGCCCAGTATTCCGTGGATCTGATCATACAGAGCCTGCGTGTGCTTTATAAAGTTTGTAAACAATTGAATAGCGCCAACTTCTTCGTGAGCCACTTTCACCTCGAGGAAGTCCCGCGTCACATTCGCAAACAGCTCGATATTGTTCACAATAGAATGGAATATCTTCGTTTGTTTTTTCGTTTTCCTTCCATTAATTTGCTGGGTGATTTTGAATATCGACCTTTCCAAGTCTATTATCGATTGTCCCATTTCCCGCAGGATCTCGTCTCTTTCTATCTCATGCTCCTCTCCCCTTGTAAGCCCATCGTTGCAGTTCCGGCATATCTCATTCACTTTTTCGCTCGCGAACTTTTCAAGTGAATCCACACTTCGTACTAGCGCGAACAATACTGTTTCCAAGGCATTATTCAATGCAAGATCATACTCGTAAAGATCCGACCTTTCCGCGTAGTCGTCGAACTTCGTGAAGTAATTAATCATATCATCCAATTCCGAGCATATTTTCTGCAGAAGCATTGTCGTTTTCTTGCATTGCGGAAGGTCCGCTAGAACTGTCTGCTCGTGAGCGGTGCTTTTATTCCCAACTAATAGCAACGCTTCCGCCGCTGTGGCCGCCATCTCAGAGAAGCAATCCTCGCATTCCTTCAGCTGAGTTGCGACGTTGCCCACGTTGCAGTGTTGGTCGGGCAGAGGAGTCACATTATCGACTGCGGCCGACAGCGCGTTCAGATCTTGCGCAATTTTCTGTAGAAGCTGCGTTACCATCTCCCTTCCGCTCAGCACGGCTTGCTCGTATTGTTCGTAATCATTTTGGCTTTCCACGCTTACCAAATTATCAAAAAGAGGGAGCGAGGCGTTCACAACATTCGTTACGTCCTTCGTTAAGTTGGACAAAAATTCCGTTGCAGAAAAAATCGAATACAGCACGTCGTTCCACCTAACGCAGCACGTTGGGTCGGCCAATAGCGGGATGATTGCGCCATCTATATTTGAACTTAAAAAGTTAAAATAGGCAGAAATGGACGATGGGGAGTTGCCAGGCAAGAACCACGTCAAAAAGCCGAGATTATTCGCAATTTCTTTTGTGGCGCCTGAGATGTCTTGAAGCGCGCTTATAACCCTGTCATCGTAACAGCGCTCGTTCCAATTCGTACCGTCTTCTGAAGCAAGCAAAGCCTCCCAAGACGCAATAGCAGAGGAAAACGTGTCGAGCGCGGTTTGTAAGGCGAGCGAGGAATCTGTTAACTGGATTTTGGTTGCCCCAACTGATGGCAGTTGGGCCGCAACGTGCTGGAAATCCTCCTCTTCCGTATAAAACTCTCCCACTTCAGTTACGTTGGAGGCGTAATCGCCCAAAGTCTCGATTATGTGGGAAATGCTTCGCCTCGTCATTTCTGAATTCAAGAACAATACGTCTCGATCCTCGTCTGCAGAAGATTCTGTGTAGCCTTTTATTTTTTCAACTTCGTGAGCGATTCTCTCCAGACAATGCATCGAGCTGTTTATGATCGCGTTTCTGAACATCATTTTCCACAAGCCATTTAGCTGTGGAACCAAATCGGCAGTCTGTTTTAGCGAACTTGAAATTTGGTTTATTATTTTTTGGTCGTACGCTTCTAAGGCGAGCGAGGAGAAATGCATGTCTTCGAATAGTGCGTTGTAGATTTCAGAGACCGTATCAGCAAAGGCACGCGTCTTGCCGTGATGGTAATCGTTTTTTAGCGGAGAAGAAGGTGCAAGAACCTTCAGCGTTGCCAGCGTTTGCCGGAACGTTTCTCCGTTTACGTTGAGGCAATCTTGCAGCTTCTTCCACACATTAAATATATCATCCCTCGCAATAAAGTTCGTTGCGTCGTCTATTTGCTCATGCAAAGACTCGAGATCTTGGTATTCTCCCGTTGTGGCGTTCAAGAGGGCCGCGATATTAGCCGTGGCCGTTTCAATATCAGCCATATTCTCCGCGATCTTCTCCACCGCATCTAGCAAATAGTGACCTTCGTCGACCTCTGTGAAGCAGACGCTGTATGGCGACGACCGCAATTGTACACTCATCTGCTCGCTGTACAGCTCTATCTTTTTTATGCACTCCGTGATGTTCTCTATCTCCTCTATTACTTTGCTGATGTCGCCGGCATTAGGGAAGGGGAGGGGGGCAGTTGAGGCAATTGAACTAATGTTATAGCGTGCGTCCGCATAGCTTTGCAGCGCGTTTGTGGCCAGCTCAATATATCGCTCGCACTCATCATGGTGTGCGTATATTTTGCCAACTTGCTGTATTGCCTTATTAAACTCAGCCGAAGGAATCAGCGCTTGAATGAACTGCCGCTGCGCCTGATTCAAGTCTTGCAAAGACGAAATATCCTGCACGATGAGCAGCGAATAATAATCGCTAACACACTCCAACAAAGCGCCCGTGGCTTTATTTTGCGCCGGAGTTCTTTGCGGCTGCTCCATCGCGTCTATCGCACGGTCAACAATTTCCTGCGGAGTTCTCCCCTTTACTATTAGATTGATCAAAGCAAGCGTGTTTTGCTCCACGCTCTGTAAACAATGCACGGTGTCCGGAATCTGGGCAATCTCCGCCAAAGCGGCGTCACATGTTGGGAGCGTGCTTATTATTGCTGATAGGTTTTGCTCCATTTCCCTCATGAAAAGCAGCAGGTTTTCACGTGTCTTTTCGCCCCACATAAACGTTTGCCAAGCCGCGCCGCTCCGCAACAGCGCCTGCTTAATGTTTTCCATATTTGCTTGCTCAACATTTATCGAATGAATGTTTTCGAGAAAATGGTGTAAGTACACCGTGTTTTTGAAAATCTTATGAGCAGCAGCCGAGAATGCAGAATATTGCGCCTCTTCCAGGATGGTGTTGATTTCATGAAGCTTTCCTAGTATTCCCGCAATGCTATGTTGCAGAGAGTGTTGTACCTGCGTGTGAATGAAATTACTGCAGCTTTGGCAATCCTCCTCTCTCTCAGGCACAGCCAAAAGGCAGAAATCGCGCGTGAGCGGCGTCACTTTCTCGCACAGCTCCGCGATCACCCATACCAAATGAGGATAGAAAGGCGCCTCTTCATTGATTTTGGGCCGCGTTTTCACGGCCACCAAGTCACACGCATTTATGGTTTCCTGCAAGGAGTTCGCAATGCGGTAAGCCAGGATTTCCCTGGAGACGCAGCCGGTAAATCCGTTTCCTGAGACTGCGCGCGTTCCAGAAGGTTCGTTTATGCAGTTGAAAAACTGCCCCGCAAAGGTTTTTATATTGCCAAGTAATGTGATACAGGAATCTAGCAGCGCTGCGTAGTTTCCGTCCAAACAACTATACGTTAGGTTTGCCCCCAAATTGTCCAAATAACCGTATGTCAGGTTCCTGTTCATTTTATCGATAACATCGTCAATCGCGCTCTGCATTTGCTTCCAAACAGCCACAAGCGACGCATCAAAAGCATTTGGCGCGACAAAGCTTTGCTTCATCATTTGTTCCAAAATGTATTGCCGTGATCTAATGTTATGGCTGATTTCTTCCATTTTTTCTGCAATTTCTTCGCAGCAGGTTGGGTTTTTCAAGCTATTCACCAAATCTTCGATCGCTGCCTGCATCGCGCTCAGATCGCCTGTGTTATGCCCAAGGAGTTCGATGATTTCCTGGCAACACGCCACAAACGCTGCCTCGAATCGGCGAGGAATGGCCGCCCAAATCCCAGTAAGCTCGCGTAATGAGTCAGAAATACGATTGATTACAGTTTCAGCGCGGTGCTCGGCCGCTTCCACTTGTGGGCCATCAAGCGGAGTAGCGATGTCGAAATACTGGTATTGCGAAGAACCTCCAACATGCGCCCTAACCACTTGAACGATTGAATCAAGCTCAGCAAGGTAGTTTCCTCTCCACTCAGACATTTCCTTTGAATGCATAGAGGTTGGGCGCGGGTTGTCTGCGCTTTGGCACACGTAAAGGCTTTTTTGCAGACAAGGAACAAGCTTAGCCGCCAAGACCTTCGCAGTGGCTAGTGGTACGTTGGATAAAAGCGCACCATCAAGAATATCAGCCAAATACTCCAGCCTTGCCGCGACTTTATTGGCAAACTCCGCCTCGCGCGACATTTCCTTTTCTTGTACTGTGTTTATAATATTGGCGATACTCGTACTGAGTACGTGCACGCTCTCCACCAAATCCGCAACAAAAAATGAGCTTTCCTGGGCCGAGTGAATCGACGATTCCTCCACTGCCGCAACAAGCGTGCTAATGCGGGCATATAAGCTTTCCACAGAGTTGAACACCTTCAATCCCGCGTCAATAATTTCTTGATGAAAATTGAAAGCATCGGTTTCCTTTATGATCTTCGCCACTTTATCAATTGCAGCGGCTTGATTCGCGAGATGTTGATTAATGCGGTTGAGCAAAACATCGGCATTGTCGATTGGACTGGATAAACCAGTTTGCGAAATAGTTCCCGGAAGAGAGGACATAGACTCGCCACACGCCGAGATATGTGGGATAAGGTCATTTGACAACGTTGTGGTCAGTAACCCATAGTTTGGCGTGCTTTGTTCATAGAAATTTTTGATTTCGTCCGTTTTGATACCATCAAGTTTTTCTGCCAAGTCCGAAAGTGTTGTTTCGTACGGATCAGTGTTCTCGGCAAAATCAATATCGCGGGAAAGGAAGTTTATGCAATTTTCATTATTAATTGCGCTGGTGATTTCTCTAATGCTGGTCTCTACATTATTTAGCTGAGCTATCGTGCCTATCGTTTGGGACTGTCCAGTTCTCGACAAAATCTCGAACATCGTAAGGAATGATTCTGATAGCCCAAGAAAGCTTTCTCTGAAATTCGTTGTAACGTGCCCTGCAGCGCCTTGTGAAAACGCGGACATTTGCTCATTCCACTGAAAATCCTCGAATGTTGCAGCAATATTTTGCAAGGAATAGAAAATTTCCTGTATCAGGCTCAAGTTGTTCTGGCTATAAAACACATGGTTCAAATCATTTAAATTTTCTTCCAGTTTAAAGTTGTTATAGCGCGTTATGTCTAGGATTATCCTAACTCTGGCTTGAATTTCCTGCACATAGTTGGCGAAAGTGTATTTGTCATGAGGAAGCCAATCCTGGCTGACACTCTTCACAAAACCATATTCCTCTAGTATATCGGCGATTTCAGCGAGATGTAGTGTTTCATCATCATATTGTGCATGCTTCGCCATTTGAGCAAGCGGTTCCTCTAGCGCCTTTATGCAAAGCATGAGTTTACTAAGGTCGTCTTCTTCCTTAATTATATTCACTTTGGATACATCGTTCACGTCTTTAAAAATGTCGAGTGCCTCAGAAATCGCCGTCACTCCGCTCAATATTTTCCTCAGCGCACTTATATCCGCCTTTGTGCAGTGAAACGATTTTGCAGCAGACATCATATGGGCAAACGCGCGGTACAGCTCGCGTACCTCCGAAAATGCGTTTTCAAAGAAAGTTTGAAACGATGTGTATGTTTCTGATTCGAAGAACATTTCATCATATTCGTCCTCCCAGTTCTCTTGGCATTGTGAACAAAACAGACCGGCGGGGCCTTCCCACTCAAAAAAGTCGTTCTGTGCCACATTCTGCAGCATCTCAATGATTTCGCTCGCGCTGTTGCTGCAGTTTTCTTCCACATAGGACTTCAGCCCATTCCCGATCACAAAATGGGCCAGATCCCGCATCTCCGTTAATATGTTCCCGATGGCTTTGAGGATGCAATCGTTTATTGAAGGAAGTAATCTGCAGTAAATTACAACATTTTCCGAAACTTTATCGGCCTCCACATCGTGTTCGTGTATGAGGCTCATTAAATACTTGTTTTTCTCGGCCTCCATAGTTGTACTTTCATAGTGTCCCGGTGAAATGCTTGCCCCATCAATTGAGCTGATGATATCTGTGATTATATTAGTAATTTTCTTTATTGCTGTCATAAGTTCGTTTGAAGAACAATATGGGCCACTATCAGTTCTGCTATCTCCAGTGGTGCCTGTGTAACAGCTCTTGAAGTCCTCCCATAACTTAGAAATTCCAGAAATTTCACCCTGGCTAAGTCGACTAATTACAGAATACAGTATTGAGTTTATATCTTTATTCGGCCAAGGGGTTGTTTTTAAATAACGCATAACGTTTGCCAACTGATTGAGTTTCGAAGCCAATTCGATATTTGTGAGGGCAGTCATAAAGCAACAGTTAGCTCCATCGAATAAACCGCAGATTTGTTGTATCTCAATATACATTTCAGATGATTGGCTGCGTAGAAAATTAGCAAACGTATAGTCATTGTCTACTAATTGGAATTTGGTGAGTTCCGATTTTCCACGTTTTCTTGCAGTCGAGTTAATAAAATCGAAGAACGGAGTAAATTGCGTCGCGAACAAATTGTTTACGGACTCGCTTAAGGCTCTCAGGCTATTCTTTATTGCTTCTATAAGAGTATTCATATATTGGTCCTTGCCTTTTTTCAGGATAAACGATTCCGTCTGTTCTGCCGCTTCACGTATCGCTTTTATCGTCTCGCTTAGTTTTACAATCGTTTCGGCAAAATCGTTGTACAGCACTTGTAAGCCATTGATGCCGTACTGTGCTGAAGATTGGACGAGCTTTTTGTCTTCATCCCACTCACCTGCCAAAGAGTCTGGTTTTAAAGCCCCGTTTTCTTCTGGCTTGATGAAGCTTTGGGCTTCTGATTTCCAGTTAGACAATTCTTTTGCGCCTGCAAAATAGGTGGAGTATTGGTCGTAAAGCGTGTCGTTGTCGTACTCGGAAACTTTCTTGTTAATTTTAGAGAGGCCTGATAGCTCATGTTCAATGTCATCTTTTATTTTCGTCACAAGGGCGTTCAAATTCTCGGTGTCGTAATGCAGATCGCCTAGCGATTCTGGGTAATCGTTTTTCGTCACACCCTCAATGAAATCCTGTATTTGTGAGAGTGTGTAATTTTTGCTTTGAAGAACGTTCACAAATGAATTAAATGAGGCGCAAAGTTCATTCCAGAATCTATCTTCTATATTTTCTTTAATGGTCTCTACTTTGTCTATGCTGCTTGTTAGATTTTTCTCTATATTCCCCAAAATATAGATCATGTCTTGCTGAGCCGCGCGCGATATGGCGCCTTGATTGTTATCGGCTAACTTCACGATCTCGGCGCAGATCACTCCTATCGCTGATTTCAGATTTTCCAACGAACTAATTAAAGCTGGTGAATATATTTGATGGCGATCTTGGTCTATCTTAGATAGAACGGCAATTTCAGAGAAATATTCATCCAATTTCTGCGTGCACCGCACAATTTTGGTTAAGTAGACACTCGCCATTTTATGGGAAGAGCTTTTCCGATGGCTGTCTAATTTCGAGGTGAAGGCCGTTGTTTTTTTCTCACTCTGTGTGTATTGAGTCCCTCCTCCCACACAACGGTCAATAACACTAGCAACGTTTGCAAGTAAAGTTTGTACGTCTTCCGATCGCGAAATCAAAAGCCATTGATCGGCTTCAGCGGGCACTGCTTCCGCTGAGGAAAGGGCGTCAATGGCACCTTTTAGATCTGTGTTAATGGTATTGATGAGCCCGTTGATGATGTCTTTTAGTTCTCCTTGCTTGTTACTATATAAACCAGTATCATCGCCCACGACTGGAAGGCCTTTCATACAATCTTCAAGACTCGTGGCGATTGCATATAGTCCTTCAGTGATTCTTTCTCCGTGATCAGATATGCCTTTGTTTTGGTAAAAGGTGTCTGCTTCGGAGACTAGCTCCTCTAAAGAATTGATGGCGGCGCTTGAGGCGGAGTAGTTAGGTGGTGCGAAAGCCGTTGTGTTAGAAAAGGCGGCGTCACGGTCTCTCAAAAGAGAAACTATGTGTTCTGCGAAGTCTTGCATTTTATATCCGACCTCAAACACGAGAGGGGATAGAGTAAAGTATTTTGCAAAGAATTCTTTATAAAAGATTTTGATAATCTTGGAACAGCGCTCTATCGAGTTTAGAAATTCCATTTCATACGCGGCGTACTGCTTCTCTGAGATGATGAGGGGCATGGTTTGTAATGGAGGCAGAGTTATTCCAAGTTGGGCACAGATCTTGTCGGCAATGCCGTCAACATGCTGCAAGAGCTGATCGAGGGCATCTTGATTCGTGTCTATGTTTGCAAAATTGATCGCACACGCTGTTGCCTTTTCAATGAACTGTAACGCAGCCGTTAGAATGGTGTTTATCGTTCCAAGGCTAATTTCTCCGGTATCGGAACCAGAAGTTAGCACATAAGGCTTAATACTCCCACAACACGCCTCAAGCGTTTTCTCCAGCTTTTCCAGGGTTACCACGACGCTGTGCGCCCTGGTGCAACGTTTTTTGTGGCGCGAGATGGCGTACGTTTGAGCTAATTTTTCGAGTGACGAAGTATTCAGCGCGTTTGTCAAGTCTTCCAGCGAGTATTCTTGATGATAAACATACTGCGTGTCCTCTGCAGAAGCGCCGAGTGTCTGGGTTTGTGCAGAAAAAAACGGCATTATATTTTCCCTGATATCAAGAAAATCAAAGATTATGTTTTCGAGCACTTCCTCCACTTCTTCTTCATAATCTGGAACACAATGGCTCAAAATATCGCAAGCTTCGCGCACAGACTGCATTATCTCGTTTACTCTATTTGAAACGCTTATAATCGCTAGCTCTGGAACAAGCTGGCTCGAGATTTTGAGGCAGGCGCTTTTTTCTTCCGCCGCTTGATCTGTTGTGAAGCCTCCAATCGGCGGAGTAGCAAGAGCCCCGTAAATCGTGCCCAATGTATTGAGGATGTTTCCCGTTTTTGTGTCTAGGTTTGTGAGACAACTTTCCAGTGGGTTGCTAAAAATTCCTTTAATTTCACTCAAGACTGATTCAATACTCTTTATATTTCCTAGTAATGAATTTATTTTATCCGTGTTTGCCGAGAGATCCACGATTTTCTGCAAATAGATTGAAGCTTTAGATATGTTTCTTTCTATGCGGAAAAGCAACTGAGCCGAGTCGGGCACGTATTGTCTCGTGTCTAAAGAAAGCTCGCTGATAAGTTCGCTCAATCTTTGGCCGATCGCCTCAATTGCGGCAACATTCTCTCTGTGCACCAAATCAATCTCTTTCATAAAATAGCCAACATACGGGTCGTGCCCCGCCTTCAGCAACGGAACGGTTGCCGCGAGGATTTCCTGGATTCGTATGAATATTTGGGCGGCATTGATATTCGCTGGGTGAGCGGTCTTTTTGAAGTAAACAAGATATTTGGCGATAAGCGAGTCGATTCCTCTGAGAAAATCTTGCGCAATCTCCGAATCCACCAACAGCTGGGTTATGTCATACTGCATGCTTTCTATGAATTGCTCAGGGGCGATGTTGGCATTCTCTCCCGCAAAAATTTGCTTGAGCTCCGGGAAAATTTCATCCTTAAGTTTTGTGACAACGATATCGAGAAGCGTTGCCAAATTTTTATCTGCGTGTTGTTGGTCTTCCGTTATTTGCAGAGCACCCAAGATTTTCTCTAATTCAATACGAATAGTTTCTTGCTGCGTTAGCGGCCATGTGGAGCTCTCATTAACCAACGCACTCAAATCCTGCTCTTGCACGCCGCTAAGAAACGCATACATCTCCGCCAGGATCTTCGCCGCCGCCCGGGTCTCCGTGGCGTCCCGTTCCTCAATTTTCCCATGCAACGAGTCCGCAATGTTTTGCACAGCTGCACGGAAATCCTCAGCTATATCCGCATATTCCTTATTTTTGCCGATTTGCGAATCGCTGCTCCAGTTGGACGGAAATAATTGGTAGCAATCCTCTGGGCAAGAGCTGAGTGGTCGCCTCATATCGTAGTACATCGCTTCGAACAACGTTGTTAGAGGGGTAGGGGAGGGCAGTGATTCCTGAGATAATTGAATAGGAGAGAATTGCTTTAGCATGTCTTCAGCGAGAAGTAATATCCCCCTTTTATACCTCATGTCTATCGTTGCATTGTAATCTTTCTCGAAAACGCCGGCGATGTTATTTAGTTTGCGCACGATGTCTTCAAGCAACGTTTTGTAGCGCGTTAAGTAGATCTCGGCGGCTTCGTCTGCGGATGCACAATTTTTTTCATCGCCTTTCCAGAACAGCTCGCGTGGGGTAGGGTATGGCATTGGCGTTGTTGCCCCAAATCTCTCTGCAATAACCGTTATTTTATCCAACAGACTTGTCGGGGAGTTTAACACTGCTGCTATTGGGCCGAGCTCTGGAGTTGGAGATGGTTGTGTTGCTCGCATGCCTCTGTTTTCGTACGCCTCTTGGGCAGCAGATTCAATGGCTGATAGGTTTTGCAAAATGGTGTACATCGGGGTCAACACGTTGTCAAAGAAGTTTTCGACGCTTTTATCGCGGCAGTTCGCTGAAATTTGGAAAATCCGAGTGACTACGCGAGCAATGTCGTCCAGTAGATTAATGGCATTTTGGTCAAGAACCGTGGCGCCGCTTTGATCGGCTATTTTTTGCAAAAACTCAATAATTTCCATGAAAGAAGGGCGAACAGAGACGTTTTTGTGTACGTAATTGGTTTCTTCCGGATTCAACGCGAGCTCTTCCGCTTTTAGCGCGAACTCTTCCAGGGTATCTAGTAATTCGCCAAGTGCATCAATGACAAGCGCTTCTACGTTGCCCCGCTCTTCGTGCGGCAAAATTTCAGCTTGAGGAGGAACGTTTCCATCAACTTCCCATAGCTCCTCCAATTCACCAATGGTGCTGCCACTTTCTGAGTCGACATAATCATCTCCTGCCGAGTCGACATAATTTCTCAGTATTTCGTTGGTTTTTAGGATTTTGTTTACGTATGTTGATTCTCCACCGCAGTACGGGTTGTTTTCTGCGCTGGTATCCTTGCATATTTTTGAGATGAGTCTAGAGAGTCTCTTTAAAGTATTGCTGCGCGTTTGATCTCCACTTCCGGCAACGGCTATATCCCTCACGTGCAGCAGTTGTTTGCCGACTTCGTATAAAGCTTGCTTTACATCATCACGCACAAGAGCATACTCGCCCTCCGAGATTTTGCTGTTGTTTTCTAAGCCGGTTAGATTGCTTAGGTCTAGCAGCTGTCCACCAATAGCTTCCAATGCACTAATGTTTGCGAGGCTGAGGTTATCGGCCTTCACGTCACGCACATCGCGCGCGGCTATGATGCGCTCAGCTATCTGCCCTAGCAGGTTCCGAATGCGCGTTAACAGGGCGTAGTAGAAACGGTCGTCGTTGTGCTTGTCTTTGTCGAGTTTTGCGACAGTTTTGGTACAGTACTCAACTTCGTCATCAGTCACGCCGAGCTCCTTTCCGACATTACAAGCAGCTGTTACCACATCAGTTGAATTCATATTAGAAAAATCACTTTGAATGTCCACGATCTTCCCCTTTACTGACGATAGATCGCCTACTGCTGGTCTGCCGGCGATGATATTCGCGCAATGCTGGTCAGCGTGGAACAACACAAGTGCGACTTTATAGACACCAGAAATGAAACCGTCGTCGTATTTGTGCTCTTGCTCTAGTGCATTTTGTAATATTTGCTGCCAAAACACACCAGTGCCAAAAAAATCGTCCTTAATATACTTGTAGGAGTCTTGAATGATTTGTTCTACTTCAGTGCTTTTGCTTAGAATGACAATCAGTTCCTGCACCAAACTGCGGTATGCGTCTTGTACTTCGGCAAGGATGTGTTCCGTTTTTGGCAAGGCAAGCGCCGTGATCTTCCCCTTTATCCGCCTATACCACCATCCAAACAGATTCAATAATTTGGTGTAGTCGATTGGCTCATTGATAACCTGCAGGCGAGAACGGCATTTCTCAATGAACTCAAATATTGGGAGCGCCCTTTGAATCTTACTTTGCGCAATGGTTTCTTCGTAAATCTCACCAAGCCTTTTTTGCAAAGACGAGATGGCCCTGTCTATCTCTTCTGTGAGTGCTTTCAAAAGTTCCGGAAAAAAGGAATACTTATCGTGCATAGCAGGAAATACTTCCATCAAGCTTTCGTACATTTCGTCGGTATGCAGTTGCGTTGCAGGCAGCGAAAAATCATTGCCCGTAACGTTATATGCCGCATCAGGCAAATCTAGCGCTTTTATATAAAGAGAAGGCGGAGGAGTTGCCGGGCTAAGGGCCAGAAAATATATACTTTCCATGAGGTCTTGCATGTACTTTGCTAGCCTTACAGTAACAACTTCTGCTAGTTGCTCTGGGGACTCTGTGTTCTCTGGAAGCTTTTGGAGTTCTGTTCCCGCTGTAGTGGCGTCGTTTTGTAATTGGGCATAAATGGCATTTGCAATTTTCTGAAGTTCGTCATTCACGTCGAGAAAGCCTTCTCCAGTTTTCAGAGGAACATCACGTGACGTTTTGAAAAGCCCGATCTTCTGAGATACGATTGCCAGAATACCATTGTGTAGTTTGCGCAATTTATCCTTTAATGCCGTGCACAGCTCGCAAATTTGGCATGTTTTCAGCATGTTATCCGCGAACTCACACAGATCATTCCAGAAAACAGCGGTGTCGAATAGATCTTGTTCCCTATAAATGTAGGCGGCTTGCCTGACCTGTTCTATGAACGATGGACCGTCGGAAGCTTCAAAAGAATCGTAGTTTTCAGAAAAACTTGAGGTTTGTTCCGTAATTCCAAAAATTTCGCGGATTAGCTCCTCCATATCTTCTAGGCTTAGGCTGCTACAACAGCCCGTCGCGTGGGTTGAGGCTTCAGCTGTAGCTAATTTTTCTTTAATTCTGGTGATAAAGTTTTGCCCCTCAGCCTTATATAAAGAGGTAATCCTTTTGTAGGCTTCTTTTACTTCCGGAAATATAGGGTGCTGCTCTGGCGAGGTGGTCTCTGTAGGCTCTTCTAGCGAGGTAGGAAACTTCGTTTGGGCAATGACTTCGAGAACGTATTTGTGCGTGGTATCAAAACAATCAAGAGACCGTAACGGCATCGTGCTTGCTATGCGCTCGTAGACATCTGCAAGAAAAGCAATTTGCCGCTCTTTTTGTTGCTGCTCTTGCTGTTCGGCGCAAGCTTTTTCCAGATTATCGAGCTCCTTGTAAATCCCTTGGGCGGCCTCATCTAACAGCAATGTGAAAAACGAATATTGTTCGTGCGTTTCATCGAATAGGTAATCGAATTCCGCTTTAAACGCGGAGATTATGTCTTCGATGGTTGCTTTATCGTTTTCGCTTGTATATCCATTAAAAAGTTTCTTCCACCAGAGAGTTGGCGGCGCCGTGGCGTTGAAAGCCAAATAGCGTATTGCCTCAGCAACATCATTCATGTATTGCTTGACGCTCTTCACAATGATAAGTTCCGCCAGGTCTGCGAACGAGAGATTGCTGTATGGTGCAGGAGGCCAGGTCAAGTCGGTGGCGTAGTCGGCAGGTAGAGAAAGGGTTTCTGCCATTCCACTCAGCACGCCACTCAAATCGAAGCCGTCCTCGCCGATTGGGGCATTGATCCCTGCTTTTATTTGTTCTACTACGTCGTCGGTAGATATTCGCTCATAAACCTTCCAAAGGCTTGCTTTCGATTCCGCGCATGTCGAACAAAGTCTATGGGAATTAATGGCTTCTTCAGCGAACGCCTCAAGGTCTTCCCATAGGTGCGCTGTGTTGAATAGATTCTTCGCGCCGTATTCTTGCGCTTTACTTCGAATGTCCTCGATTGTGCTCTCTTGTGCGTTTTGTTTAACTTTATCTATTAAATTCTTTACAAGCCCAGCATACATGTTTTCTGCGACAAGCATTATGTCGTCGAACTCCTGAACGGCAAACATTATTTCATCGTTCTTCTGATCGGCTATGTCGTTATATGCCTGAGATATTTCAGTGCTTTCAAGAATATCCATTACTTCTTTCAAAGCTGAATATTTGCTATTGAAATCAGTAAGAGAATCGGATTGCTGCATACCGTCCATTATATAGCTACGCACAGCGGTTGCCCCCCTTACGAACGCATTTGCTCGGGCTTGTTTCTCCATTTCATTTCCTGACTTTATACCCCGATCATGCACAAAATCGTAGGCTGATGCTAGGCTTGGGTGGGGTAGGTGGTTAACGAGGTTTCTGTAGGGGGGGTAGCGGCCGGAGGTGGTGAGGCCGGATGGGAGTGTTTGGGAGATTTCGCTTAGTAATTTAAAAATGGAGTTTTTTTGATCATTATTGAGGTGACCAATCAGCTTGCGATACACACTATTATCCCCCATAATAAGCACATCCACTAATTTCTTGTCAAAATTCTTCAACTCTACGCCAGTCGTCAGAAGTATCTGACACAGCTCTGGAATCCGAAAGTTTAAGTCCATCCCAAAATCGTATATGCTCTTCGTAAAAAGTTTTATGTTCTTTAGTATTTTCTCCACAAAAATCTCAATCAAGTCTTCTAGTGGCATTTTAAGGTATTGTTGGTTTAAATCACCAGTCGAAGCGATTTCATCCTCATCTACAGTAATATCGATGTCATTAAACGGGAAATCTCTACACTTCTCCATCTCCCCTTTATATTTATTTACAAAAGAGGACACCCCTTCATTGAGCTTATTAAGCTTATTGGCGCACAATCCGCTACTAGTTGCTAAGGCTTTTGCTTTCGACCATTTGTAGAGAAGAGAAAAAATGTAGTGCAAAATTGTTGGGATGTTGCCAATTGCGGCTTCGCCGGTGGCGAGGAGGTCCGTGTTGGCACTTATTTCGTCGAAACACTCTTCTAATCCTTCTTTCTGGAAAACTGCATACTTTTCCATTTCACCATCGCTTTTGATTCGCTTTTGTATATCTTGCAATTTATTGATCAAGGAATTCATTGAATCGTTAAAGCGCGAGTGTATTTGATTAGAGGTGCTGTATGGGAATGTGAGCAGCGCGGTATTTGGTGTAATCCCCAATGATGTACAAATTGCCGCGAGCATTGCTGTGACATCAGCCGAGCTTATTGTGGTGGAGGTAGCCGCATCAGCCTCGTAGCCTATTGCGGCGATAACGCCCAATATTTTTGTCATTTTTTCTTCAGCGTATAGGTTTTGGGCATTTTGATCGCCTACTTGGCTTGTGATCCAGCTTTCCCCGTAGTCTTGTATATCAACAGCTAAAGGTTCTAGGTATTTCAAGATTTCTACAAGATGAATCCGAGACAGCAATTGTTCTATGGACTCTTTTATTGAGGCAAAATAGCCTTCCCATTCATCTATGTAATTTTTTTCTTCGTCGCCGATCATCTCTTCTTTTCCTAGATTGGAAATAATCTTTTCAACAAGCGTTATAGCATCTGTTAGAACGTCCTCTAAGTCGTCGTATTCACTAGCAATGTTTTCGCTTAGCGGGCCAAAATTTGCCACTCGTTCAACGTTCCTGCTGATTTTTTCGGTTATGGCCAATATGCTGGCAAAGGTTATCTCTCCTGTCGGTGTTGTATAGCTTATTGGGCCTAAACTATCTCCGAGGGCGCTGTTTATTGCACCCACTATGTCTTTCAAAGGCATGCTTGAGTTTGCGGTTATGGATGAAATTTGAATTTCGATAGTAAAATCTAGAGTCTCGCAATTTGCGCTGGACAACCACTCTGTAAAATCTTCATTTTCCTCAAGAATTTCTTCAAGATAACCGTTAAACAAATACAGTTCTTTATAACAATCTGCGTATTTATTTAATGGCTCGAAATCTTTTATGGCGGTTACTAGGTTGTTTAATATAGTCGCTGTTTTTTCTTTTATTGCACTTGTTGAGTTGGAATCAAGAGTACCAGATGCGAGGGCAAGAAAACATTCCTGTAGGGTTGCATCATTTCCTATGTTATATGTGGCTGCATTAGTGAACCCGCTGGAGTCAGTTCCTGTAGAGATGGAGCCTATTGCATCGGAAACGGGATTTGCTGGGAAAAGGTATCCATATAGTGTTTCTAGCTGGCTCAGCTCTAAAGGTTTGCCACCATACCGATCTGGTATTGCCTCAATTGCCGATTTAAGCTCCATAATGAGTGACTGCATTGATGCTGAAAAGCCTTCACCTACTATTATTTTTTGAAAATCATCAAATCTTTGCAGCGAATTAGTGGACCATAAGAAAGCAAGCTGGTCAGAAAAGGAGCCAACTGGAGGGTAAGTAGAACCATCATTATAAAAGGCGGTCGTCAATACATTCTTTAATAAATTATCTGAAAGAGCCTTCGACAATTTTGCCTCTAGCGTCACACCATCGTCTCCTGCTGTTATAGGATCAGTAGTAGTCGTCCAAAGCTTAAGAATTAAATCAAGTCCGTATGAGCTGGATTCCGCTATGTCGTGTAAAATTTTTGAAATGGGGTGTGTCGTCGCCTCAGGATGCGTAGTTCGGTATAGTACATTTAACCTGTGGCAAATCGAATCAGCGCTCGGATCATTCCGCCCACCAAGAGTTAGGGCAGATCCGGATGATCCATCACCAGAACATATCTCCAACGACGCAATGCTACTCCGCAGCGTCGCAAGCGCCGAGTTGAAACCGCCTAAATAGGTTCCATCCGTACTAGCTAGCGTTCCAAGTACGAGAGTCTTACTACCGTACGATAAAAGACCGTCGAAGTATGCATTAATTGTATTAAATACGGTGTCCGAAAACGTGTACCCTAATGATTGTCCTATGCTGTTTAACACGTTCCACAGCTTTTTGCATTTACCGTATGCGGAAAAAGTGAATTCGTTATCCCTTATCGCATTGAAGGCGCCCCCTCGCGCATTATCATCATCTCTTATTATAATAGTGGGTTGGGCGGCGTTGTTGTTTTTGTATAACCAGCAAGTATTAGTGAGAATATCTTGTGATAATGTACTACTAGAGCTAGGGTTGTTGGCCTTTCCAACATCTACGTTTGTTCCCAATTTATCCAACAAGTCTTGTACTGTATAAGTGCTGGCCGTTCCATTAATTGATGCGCAACACGAAATCAGCACTAGCTGGGCAAGCTTTAGGAAACGGAGAATCGATCTCGCCATTAGAGGCATGTCTATGTATTCACATTTCTAAGCCGTTTCTAATGAAGCGTACGGAATTTAATTTAACAAAAAGTAAAGGAAAGTATTAGTGCATGCCTGCAAGAAAGTATTGATCAACAGGTTCTCAGTATCGTTTTTTCCATTGCACCCCCACCCCCATATCCTTCTTGTCCGTCCCTGCATTCGCCTCGATACAGATCTGCGGCGTGATATCGGAGAACACCGACACCTTCCCATCCATCCCGGAAGAGATCCCTTTATCAACAGCAATGCTGACGTTTTTTATCTGCTTTCCGATGCGGACCGACTGTTTTGTCTGCCCGCTAGACAAATCCTGGTGTTCAACGACTTCCACGGAATCCAAATTAAATGCGTTGCGGATTTTGTCTATGAATTTTAGTGGGTTGTTCTGCAGCATTTGCGATGCAAACGCCTTAACGCGCTTTTGGTTAGCAATTGACAACCCCTCAATCTGTTGCTTGAACAAAAGCAAAGACAAAATCTCCTCTTCCGACAAAGACGGAACCGAGCGCAAGTCGGTTTTGATGTTCGAAGGTAGGCCGGAAATATTGATAAATATACTTGTTTGATTTATCGAGGTGTGCGCGGTGGCGTCGAGGAAAGGTTCGTTGATAGGGGAGGGCGAGTACGAAATTTTCCCAGCCTGCACCTTCACCTTCCGCCCAAACAGGTTGTACACATTTTCCTTTTGCTCATCTAGCTTCAGCTCTCCAACCAAATACGGGCTGCGCAACGCGCCTTCAGCGTAAAGCTCCCCTTTAAGAAAACACCGCAGTCCGTTATCTCCCTGCACCACAACCCCGCTTCCAGAATCCAAGGCGATCTTAAGCTTGAATCTGTCACTAGGGACGCCGCTGGTTGCGCCTTTTTCTTCCGCGTCCGATTTGTTTGCGTCCTTGTTGCTTTTACTTCCTCCAACCAGATTCATCTTTATTTTCGCCTCTTGCACGGGCGCTGCTTGAGCCGCCGCAATGTTAACAACAATAGGAGAAACAACGGCGCGCCCGGTTATCATTGGCTTTTGCGAAGCGCCGCTTAACGGGCCGACTAGGTTTAAGTTCCCGGTAACCCTGGCTTTGACCACTTCGCTGTACGTTCCCTGGAAAAAATTGCATTTTATTTTGAGGTTGAATTGCGGATCAAAACAGAGGTCCTTTGAAAAAAGCAGGATGGCCCCATGCGCGGAGCCTGTTCCTTGCGGCGGAGAATTGATGTCGTACAGGTTGCGAGCGACCGCCGCGGACTGTCCCCCGGTTTTGGTTCCGTCTGTGAAGCGCATAGCCTTAACCTTGATAGTATCCTTAAAGCCAACGGCATCAAGCATCACGTCCTTTATAACAACCTCATTGTTAGTGTTTTCATAGCAGCCGCCCGTCATTTTTATTGAACCGGAAAAATCTGGTTTTTTTAAGAAATTTGAAACTTTTAGATTAACCTTTAAAACGCCATTCAAAACATCGTTCGTCCCGAGGAAAACGACTAATGGAGCGATAGAAAACTGCCCCTTAATCTCTCCGTCCACGGAAACGAGGTTTTTGGTGCTTATTATTTTTGGCTCGGTTGTTGAAATATTTAAGTTGGTGTTGGTGGATTTTTCATACAGATCGATAAAAGCTTGGAAAACATTTAGAACATTCGCGGATAGCGGCGTGAAGTGGCAGGAGATTTTAAGCTCTTTCTTGTTTGGATTGGAGACAAAGGCACTGCTATCGTTCCGCGCGTTTATGAAGCAGCACAACTTCTTTTGAGCGGAGTTTTTCACATTTGAGTGGCCACCACCCGTCGATTTGCCATTATTCTCCTGATTTCTCTGGCATGAGCACGGTAAGTCGCTGACAGGAACCTTTTCGATGTTATCAGTGCTAACGTTAGCTTGCAAAAACACGTCCTTCTTATTGATTTGAATCTCCCCATTAACCAGCAAATCCACATTCTGAACGCGGCTCTTTTCTTGCCATTTTTGTATTTGTTTTTTATCAAAGAATGACTTAAATGAGACTACAATATTTTCAAACTTACTATCGTTAAAATGAGTTGTTCCTGAAATCTTGTAAGTTCCGAAATAAAAAATGCTTCCAGCTTTCTCTGAGAATAGAAGCACTGGAGTCATAGAAAAGGTGCCTCCATCTTCCTTCAAAGAACCAGAAGAAGTATTTACCCTGTGTTTTCCAACCTCAAAGGTTGCAGCAGAGAATGTTTTTTCAAACACATTTATCTGCAAGCTCTTTTTTAAATTAAAACTGGTATTTTTAAATGATCCAGAGAAATTTTCCACAGTAATATTTCCACCATCATATATAACGCCATCTGCATTGAAATCATCAGATGTTAGCGAAAACTTTGCAGAATCCGGCAGAAAATCCATCCACAGCCACAAAAAATTCGCATTTGATCCTTTCTGTACCTTAACCTGAGCATTGCCGTCTGTGTTGAGGATTCCATTAATGATGAATGACTCCAGCTCGTTGCCAAAATTGCCACTCGCCTCAATGGTTATAACGGGCTTTGCGGCTATTGCAGGATTCATGGCCTCAAAATTCGCCACTTCAGCGTTATTTACGTGCACTTTAACAAGACAGCTTTTGGAAACTTTGTTTTTTGAGGAAAGCTTTTCGATTGGAACTTTATCGTACGAAATCTGTAATTGTGCGGCCAATACTTTTCGATTTATTGTAAACTCGCCACTTGTATTTACATTAATAGTTTCAGGACCATTTTTATTTTCAACAGCAATCTTTGCCCCAACAACGTATCCATTATCACCTCCACGATTAATATTGTTCACCAAAAACGAGATTTTCGTCCTTTCAAACTGTGCTTTGACGTCGATAATGGCTCCGGGACGTTTCCTACGGAAATCCGCCGAAATCGTCCCGCGCGCATTTCCAAATTTCCATTCTTTAACGATAAGTGTACTCAAAAAAGAAAGAAGATTACGTTCAAATATGGCTCTGCTCCCGTTCGGAGAATTTTCTGCTCTCAATTTTTTTTGTGGCTGGGCATACTGGTCAAGCCAAAATAGAGCTAACGGAAGTTTATTCAGCACCACATCTTCAGTGGCAACGACCACAGGCTGCAGAAAAATCATTTTTCTGGTTTGTTTTGCGCTATCTATTACCTGATGTGCCACATATTCCGCGCCTGCGCGAGATTCCTGCTCACTACTCTTTTGATTGCCGAGTGATTGTGAGATCGCAGACCTTTCGCAAACAACGTTAAAACGAAAGTTTTTCCAATTTAGCTTTGCTTTAATTCCGCTTAGTTGTACTTCTGGATCTTTATTTTCCGGAGGATCAACTTTGGGATCCACCTTTGTAAACGAAACGCTATCAACATCAAACGAAATCGGGAAAAGTCCAGAAATCCTCCCTATCTGCATTTCCCAGCCCGATTTCTTCAGCCGATTGTTCACCAGGATGTTCGCCGTATGCTGTACGATGTCAAGCTTTAGTGCACAGAAACACAGAAACAGCAAGGCCACGCAAACCAGCAATAGCCGTTCCATAGCCCGTCCAGCCACCGACAAACCACGACAAATAAACCTCACTATTTTTTTTTGCTGAAACAATCGAAACAACCGCAAAAAAGTATACCCAGCCACCGAAAGAATTGAGGGCAGAATCATCGAAGCACAGGTGTAGAGCTGTACTCAACGTACTGCTCCTGCCGAAGCTTCGGGCTCCCGGCAAAGTCGCAGACTTTGTTGAGGCGCCGTTCGACGAACCAGAAAACTTTCGATGACTTGGGATAAAGCTACAGCAACCAAACTAAAGTCTAACACAAAGCCTAGTGACAGCTGGAGGACTTTTGAGTTTTGTATTCCTCGATCACAAGTTTGCAGGCACAATTATGGCTCGGTCAGCACAATGATTTTTCGCTCATGTTTTCCATAATAACGATTATGTTTTTGTGGTGTCGGCCTTCCGGTAACCGTGGTATAGCCAATCACAAGTGAATTATGGGCAGAAACCTCGAAGCGCAGGCGCGGAGCTATACTTAAACGTACTGCTCAAGCCGAACGCCGAAGCGACGAACTCACAGGATTTGTGTGGCTAGGTATACAATTCTTTTTGCGGCTAAGGTCATTAGTACTATACTGCATGTGTACTGAGTTTTTCGCGAATTGGTTAAAAATTATGGACAAAAATCGCCTGATGGCTGCGACTGGGTATATGGGCCAAGTCATAAAAAGAATTTGGAGCAGTAGCCTTACGATGCGTACCACTGAAGCCAAGCATCGAAGCGTGGCACTGTTTGTTGCTTCGCTAATATCTTTCGCCAATGCCTCTCCTCTTTTTTCGCGCGCCAAAAAGTCTTCTGTTGTCCACAAAAAAACACATGTTGTTAGCAAAAAAAACCAGAAAAAAACTCCTCAAAAAGAACAAACCGCCCGCACTCCCGCAGTAATCGAAGTCCGCGTCAATAAAGACGTCATAACGAACATTGACATACAAGAACGCCTCAACCTGCTGGCTTTCTTGCTCAACCAAAATGTGGAGCAGCTTCAGCATTTGCGCGGGCAAGTCATCCAGCGCCTCATAGACGAAACGCTTTATGAGCAGCTCGGCGAGCGCTTCAAGTTTAATATCCAAGAGGACGCCGGAAATCATTTTGTTGAAGAGTCCGCCGCTAATCACGGCCTAACAAAAGTCCAGTTCATTCAACATTTGAAAGAGCGCGGCGCTTATAATTCCTTCATGAAAATGATACGCAAGCATCTTATTCACTCTTACATCGTCATGGGAGGGGCCCAAAAAGAGTTGACTCGCGTTTCTGAGACTGAGCTCGAGGATGCCATAAAAAAGCTAAAAGCGAATAAAACTGAGGTTCAGTATTTCCTCTCTGAGATAGTCTTTTGCCAAGAAGGGGTTGCAGTTGAGACAGATAAACAGCCGAAAAGCGGACAAAAAAGATCAGCAACTCAGCAAAACAAATCCGCAAAAACTTCGCCTGGTAAATCCGCGCCCTCCCCTACCCCTTCAACTTCTGCACTAGCTGCGGCGAATCGTGTTTACAACGAACTTATGGAGATGACCAAGAAAATGCCGTCGTTTGCGGCTTTTCGTATCATGGCCCAGCAATTTTCTCAGGGGGCTTCTGCCGATGAGGGAGGAAAAGTCGGCTGGAGTACTGAAGGGCAGATGGATCAGCCAACGAGAGAGGCTGTGAAGCGGCTCAAAATTGGGGAGATTTCCAAGCCGCTGTTGATGCCCGACGGAAGCTATAAGATTCTGATGCTGAACAATAAAAAGAGCCCTGGAATGGCCCCGGATAGCGAAAAGAAGCTGAAAATCGTTGCGGTGTCGATCCCCTTTAACCCTTCAATGAGTAGGGGCGAGGTGGAGGTGGTGCAGCGTAGGCTCGCCACGCTTGGGGACTGTGTCTCTGAAGAGGAGTTCCGTGGGATCGCCAGCGATTTTGGTTATAAGGTTGTAACTGTGCTGAGGGAGGAGATAGCGCTGCCGGATATCATAAGGGATGCGAAGATAAATACATGCACACCTCCGCTTTTTACGGGAGAATCGCTGGATATTTGTATGGTGCTAGGAAAGGAACATCCGAAAAGTGAAGAGAATATCGACAGAGCTGAGGTCGAGGAGGCCCTACAGCAGCGCAAACGCATGGTACAGGGAGAAAAGATTTTCAAAGCGTTTCAAGGGAGATCTTTGATCGAGTTTAAGAACCCGTTGACATAACAGGGCCATTTAGTTCTCCGGTAAAACTGGCAGAAATCCGTTACTACTCAGCTATCCACCAACCCCCTAAAAGCCTTGATATTGCTGGCTAACAGTCGCATCCAACGCTTCGATAATTGCTAAAAATGGCCAATTTCTTCGCCTATTACCCTCCTT
>JAIRNW010000024.1 GCA_031257795.1 Holosporales bacterium
AAGGAGGGTAATAGGCGAAGAAATTGGCCATTTTTAGCAATTATCGAAGCGTTGGATGCGACTGTTAGCCAGCAATATCAAGGCTTTTAGGGGGTTGGTGGATAGCTGAGTAGTAACCATAATTAATGTCTGTATGTAACTAAATGCTTTGAAAATCCGTCAACATATGCATCCGATGAAAAATTGCCAGTTTTTTGCTAAAAGTGATCATATTTTGTTAACACTTTCCGTGGGTGGCGCCGTAGCATATGGTTCTGATTTTCGTCGACAAGCTTTGAGTCTCTGCAAAAAAACAGGCTCAGTGTAGAAAACTGCGAAAGAATTTAGTATAAATCGACAGACAATACATTTGTGTGGGAACTAAACAGCCCTGGGCAGTGGCATCGAAGCGCGGAGGCGCTGCATGCTTAATGGGACGTGAGCATTCGAACCGCATCGGGTTCCTGGCCAAAGTCGCAGACTTTGCGGGGGTCCGGCTCGACGAACTCACAGTTCAGTCGTGATTGGCCATATAACCCGTTACTCTTCTGTCTTTGTGATCTTGCCGAGCGATTTTTCGTTAATTGTGACATCCTGGCCAGAACAGATGCTTTGCTTGAGCTGCTCCCTCGCCTCATCCGCGATCTCAACAATTGGGGGGAGCACCTTTTCCATCAATTCCGTGCGCTCTCCATCAAAAACGGCCTTCATATCCTTTTCTATCGCCCCAGCCCTCACGACCACAGTGCGTCCGTCAACCGTTTGAAACTGCGTCACCTGGCCAGTCTTCAACAGCATCAAGCGGCTTTGATCGACATCTGAGAACAAGGCATTCCCTGCCCCCCCACGGAAAAGATTAGACGTCTGGATCGTTATAACCTTTGTTTTGCATTTCCCTTTTTTGATAGCCTCACCCCACTTTGCCGGATCGTCAGTTGCTTTTAAAAAATGATTTTGGAGCCAAATGTTTTCCTCTTTTACCATCTTTGCCTTCATAAGATCTTTCTGCGCCGTTTCGCGTATAGAATCAAGTTCTGAAGGGTGTGCCGGAACAATCTCCGCCAATCTGATAGCCGCAGATGCCCCATTGGCGTCCACCGAATTGTCCTCCCCTTCTCCCATATCAAGAACAATATTCCTAAATGTGTCCGCCGCCATCTCCGAAATTCCGGCTTTCTCAACCAATTCGGCAATTTCTTCCCGTTTTTTCTCATTGTTCGAGGAGAAAGCCACCTCAACAACACTCACAGGAAGCTCCTGCTGAATCTTTTCCCTAGATTCCCCAGCTGACAAAGCATCATCAATTTGATTTTTAATATTCTCCAGCACCGCAACAAGCTTCCCCTTTTGCACTTCAAGCTTGGCGTCTTCCCGCAATTTGTTCATCGCTTCAGAGTCGCTTTCGTCTGGCGCGTAGGCTGGAATAATTTTATCAACAACATAGATCACGAACTTGGACCCCTTCATGGCAAACGGCCCAAACGCCTCACCCTCCCCAAGCGAGAAAATCGAATCGCGGATATCCTCTGCGATCTCCCCCTTCTCCTTCGTCCCTATCTCCTCGAATTTGGTGTTCGGATATTGCTTTTTCAGCTCGTCATTTTTCGTGTGTTGAAGCAGCGACGCTCTCACGTCCTCAGCCTCCCCTTCTGTGGAACAGGTTATGGTGCTAATCACACGCTTTTCCGGCGTTACCATAGCTGCCAACATCTCTCTTAACGCCTCTTCGACCTCTGCCTGGCTCACCTCGATCTTCTTGGTGAGCTCGTCGTGTTTGAAAATATAAATCTCCGCGCGCCTAACTTCTGGAACCAAATATTTGTCGGGGTGTTCCGCAACGTAAGCCTGCAGCGCTTGTTCGGTTGGAGGCGTAATTTTAACGGCATCTTCCGGAATAAACGCAACCTCAAAATCCCGCTTACTCTCCAAAACATCCTTCAATATCTTCGAGTATGTTTTGTTTAGTTGTATCCCAACAGCTGTTGGGGCGAAGATCTGCTGCTCGCGCAGACGCGCCTCCGAATCTTTAATGAAGAGCGCCGGCCTCATGCCGAATTGAGAAAGAACATTACTGAAGCGCTCTGGATCGAAAACACCATCAGTAAAAAAAATCGGAATAGTTTTTAGCGATTCCAACACGGCCGCGCGCGAGGACATAATTTTCAAGGACGAAATCTCGTTCAACAGCGCGGTGTTTTCAATCAGGTTATAAAGAACTTCTCTAGCTAGCTGTTCCCGCTTGTCTTTTGGAACTTCCTTCCCTCTACGCAGCGAATTGCTGAGGGATGTCTGGTATTGCGAATAAAAATCCTGAAAACGAATTTTTGTGCCACCAACCTTGGCAACAGGCGGCGTGGAGAACATCATGCGCACAATATCCCCAATCCCCATCACAACGAAACTTGCGCCGATAAGAACGAGGATCGCCTTAATAACAAGACTGCCAGATTTACTACGGATCTTTTGTAACATAACTTACCATTTAGCCACTCTCTCGTATAAGGGTAGACAACGCGGTGCGGTTATTCAATCTCTTTTGTATACCACCAACCAATTTTGCGAAACTTGTCATGTTTTCCTCTCTCTTTTACCAAAACAAACCACAGTGTGTTTCATACCATGCTGTTGTTTGCTTGTCCATCTTTTTTTTGTTTTTATCAAGCAACAAAAAAGTTTGTGTGGAAAAGCGCGGAGAGTGGCGCGCAACCCA
>JAIRNW010000025.1 GCA_031257795.1 Holosporales bacterium
AAGGAGGGTAATAGGCGAAGAAATTGGCCATTTTTAGCAATTATCGAAGCGTTGGATGCGACTGTTAGCCAGCAATATCAAGGCTTTTAGGGGGTTGGTGGATAGCTGAGTAGTAACCAAAAATGTTTTTTTTCTTCTTGACGGGCCTATTTAATGTGTGTATGTTGAGCCAATCGTGCTTGTTTGTCTTTGTTTAGGAGTTTTTAACTTATGCGTGGTACAATTTCTAGGTTTGTTTTAATTAGTTCGGCGGTTTTTTGTTTCCCATGTCAGAGTGGTGTTGCTCGTACGGATCTCGGCGGAGCGGGTGCGGATCAATCTACTTGGCCTTCGACGCAGGATCATGTTCCAGTTGCGCCGCTAACGCTCAGCAGTGCGGGCACAGCTCAGCAGGGAGCGAGTCAGGACCTTGGTGCGAAGCGGCCTACAGGTGAGGCACGTCGTACGAGTCCCAATGTAGCTCCTGTGCAGTCGGCAGCGGCCCCTCAGGCGGCTGTTCAGGCCCCTAGGACGAACCCACGTGTAGCTCTCGCGCAGCCGGCAGCGGCCCCTCAGGCGGTTGTTTCGGCCCCTGAGACGAGCCCACGTGTAGCTCCTGCTCAGTCGGCAGCGGCCCCACAGGCGGCTGTTCCGGCCCCTGAGGCGGGCCCACGTGTAGCTTCCGCGCAGCCGGTAGCGGTCCACCATGCGGCTGTTGAGAAAGGCTTGGAGACTCCGGCCACTGAGCAGTCTTCAGCTCGGCAAGGTGGTGTAGCCAGTCCGACTTTAGAGGAGGTGTCGAGGCTGTTCAGCCAGTTTGGCGAAGAGGCGGATGAGGAGTCTCGAGGGGTCTCGTGGTGGAAAGTGGCTTTGGGCTTAGGTGTGGTATCTGTTGTTTCATGGCTTATTTATAAGTTTGTAGGTGTTGAGGGCCTCAAGAGTGCTCCTGGAGAGTGTTGGAATGCGCTCGGCAATACGGCTGGCTGGATTAGTGGCAAGATCCCGCATTTTGGGCAGTCTACTTTTAGTCGGGGAAATGCGGCTTTCGAAGCAGTAAAGAGTACCCCGGAAAATAAGGCCGCTTTCGATAAGACTTCTGAGTTTTTGCGGCAGACAGGTAAAGCCTAAGAGATATTGCGCGTTAGCGGGTTTATGGCGTTACTGCTGACAAGTGATTTGAGCACAGACATCTCGCTGTCGTGGCATTGAGGCACTTCGCTAAGGTCAGGAGATGCCAGCCGTTTGGCAAAGGAGAGTAATCGACAGCGATTATCTCTCCTTTTTCTTTTTGCATGTAGCCGGTTCTTGCGTTTCGTGTTTCGATTGCAAGTAGGAAATGGTTTGGTTGCGTTTGCGATCTATCCTGTTTTATCGCGAGCGAATCGAAAAAGTCCCTGATTGGGGTTCCGACCAAATTTGTGTCGGCGGCTCCTTCGTCTAACACTTCGCGAACGCTCTTGCTGTGTTGTTTTATTTTGCGGTCTGTTCCTATAATCAGAATGGCTTCGCGCGCTCGGGTGATGATTTCGCTATAGACTGATTCGAGCAGTTTGTGTTCGCGCTCGGCGTTCATTTCTTTTGAAATATCCTTAAACATGACAAGTATACCCAGCCCTCGAAAGTTTGCGGGTTCGATGACTGGTCCGTATTTGTGGACGGTTACGCTTAAAACGGTTCCGTCGGGCAAGTGGCACATATTTGCGTTTTCGGTCTCTTCCTCGAGCCAGCCTTTAAACAATTTTTTAAATTCTGCCAAACTGGTGTCTTCCGGGAGTTTCCTGAGTTCGGCCAGAAGATCTAGTACCTCATCGTACGTTGTGTTTTCTTTAAAAAAATCAGCCGCAATATTGAAAAACTGCAGGAAAGCTGAGTTGTACGCTTTAATTGTAGTTCCTTCTATTATAAGGAGTGGAGTTTCTAAGGCGTTAAGCAATTCAAAATACTCGCTTTCCGCTTTGCAATTTTTTTCAATAAGGTCCTTATAGACGGAAATATCTTGCGCAATGCCAACGGTGTGAAGGCGAGGCGAAGGAGAGCTTTTTTCTGTAATGACTGTTTCGCTATTATATATGCCGCCAACAAAAGCGTCTTCCACATTCTCAACCTCACCAACTTTGGCCCCCTTCCCAGGATTCGCCACACATTTTTCTTCAATCCTGAAAATCTCCCTTTCATTTTTCAAATTTATAACCGGCACCTCATCACCATTTCTGAAGCCGCGATTGTTTATAGCTAGTTTCTCCCAAAATTTAGAAAAAGCTTTATTCTCAAGGAGGACCTTCCCTTTTTTACCCTTCCCCCAGATTGGAACCGGAACGCTGTCCAATATAAGCTGCAAGTTTTTCAATTTTTCTGATGTTTGTTGCAGGTCTTGTTCTGTTTTCACAGATTTTGAGTTGTCGGAAATCATCAGAAAAATCGCTGAGCGAGGCTTTCCAATTGAGGTGCCATTGCCAAAGGGACATCCTTTTTGTGCGTCTTTCAGACGCGGTAAGAATGACAACAAGTGCGTTTTTTGTTTGATAGAATTCTCATTATCCAGTGGTTGCAGCCGCGGAGTCAGTGTGAGCCTAGATTCCTCCGCGGTTCTGGCATTGCACGTCACAACGCTTCCCTCCACAACATAATGCTTCCCATTTTGCTCTTCTATATAGTACGAGAAACTCCCTCCAAACCGAACGAGATGCCTTATCCCTTTCCTGAAAGCATCGTGATCCCCCTCAAAGGCCTTAGTGATTTTGTCGAACGTTATTGGTGAGCTGATGTGCGACCTGCGGTTAATCATTCTTTCGAAACTATCAGAGAAGATCACGTTTTCTGTGCCATCGGGCTTACTTTCGCTTACACATTCATTCCTCCATGCTTTAAAGTGGGGAGCGGCTTCTAGCCGGGTAGCGCGTTCACCTCCTAGGTTACAGATAGTTGCGCTCCCGCTCTCTAGGCGTTGCGTGCAGCCTCCGCTTGAACCTCCAGCCGCAGCGCAAGCCGCAGAATCGATTAAATTGCTGTTATTCTTTGACACTTGATTCGCCGCAGCGAGCGCTGGATCTAAGACACTAACCCTTACGGCTTGTTCGCGAATTTCATCGTTCAGCAACAGTAAGCACCAAGGTTTCTCCGTGTTTTTCAGAAGTTCGATTGCGGTTGCTGGAACATCTTCAGTTTCGGTTTGTAAAACGAACTGTTTTCTAAAATATAAGAAGTAAATTACAAAGATATATGCGCAAACAACTGCAAGAATGATAATAGAAAGCATGGCTCCACACTAAATGTTCCTCCCCCTTCACTGATGGTATGGAATTGGTTTGTGCTGTGTAAATGCTTTTTTTATTTTTTGTTTTCTGCAACCATACCCGGTCACAAAAAGAGCTGTGGGGACGTCGATCCGGTGCTCGAATGCTCACGTACGTCTAAGTACGCTCCGCTTCTGTGCTCCGTGTCTCCTTCCCAAAATTCTGATTTTGAAGGTTTCGAAAGAGGTCCAATTTAAATCTTATGTCAACGGATGTTATTCTTGAGGTGGCTAAACCACCTGTTTTTACACTGAGTAGCAGTTCTCCGTGGTAGTCTCTTTGCAATTAAATTCCAATGATACCAAATGTTTTGAACTCCCATCCTAATTATGTTGTCTTCCCAAGGCTCGAACCGACGGTTGTTTATCATGGAAAAACAGTGATGCTAATGTGCACGTAATTGCACAGCAGGTCTTGCTGGAAAATATTTATTGAAATAGTCGGCTATTACGTTCCAATTACCGGAACCATACAGTTCGACCAACCAAATAAGCTTCGCATTTTCTTGGTCAGAAAATCGTCGCCGTGACTCTAGCTGTTGCGGCGTAGTGCTAGCAAACACTGCGTTTTGGTTGGGATATCCCAGCAGCAACGTAACTCCTGCTAATTTAAATAATTTATTCATATTCCTCATATTTGTTAAACCATGCACCAAGCATATATACATTTCGAACCTGAAAACCAGGATTTCCCTCGACTCGTATGCCGCAATCCATCTGCGGGAAACACCTGAGAATCAGATGAGGTTGGTGTAGCACATCTAATCACATGATTTATACAGTGTTTTTACGATGTATAAAAAGTTTGCTCGGTTCGTTAATAAGATGTTTATTGGTTACTACTCACCTATCCGTCAGCCAGCCAAAAGCCTTGATATTGCTAGTTAATGATGACTCACATTTTTTGTGCATCGCAAAAAAGGAGGGTAATAGGCGAAGAAA
>JAIRNW010000027.1 GCA_031257795.1 Holosporales bacterium
AAGGAGGGTAATAGGCGAAGAAATTGGCCATTTTTAGCAATTATCGAAGCGTTGGATGCGACTGTTAGCCAGCAATATCAAGGCTTTTAGGGGGTTGGTGGATAGCTGAGTAGTAACAAATTTTTTGCACTTGGGGATATAATCCGTTCCATTCTCAATCTACATCTATTACACTCGCTGCAAGTTACACTGAACAACAAGAGGTGCTGTTGATAAACGCAAGTAAATCGGATTTAAAAAATGAGGTTTTTCCAAGTCAAATTAGGGAACGGATCGACGAACCCACGAACTTTCCCCCATCCGACACATCCCCGGCTCCAGAAAGAGTTGTGGGCAGTAGACACGTAGCGCAGGCGAAGAGCTGTACTCAACAACGTACTGCTCGAGCCGAGCACCGGACCGACGAACCCACAACCTTTCTGGAGCCGGGGATAATTGGGGTATTGGTTAGCGGCGGCGACTGCGCAGGTCTAAATGCGCTGGTCCGTGCGATCGTCCTTCACGCCGTGAAATCGTACAACTGGCGCGTTATCGGGATCAAGCGCGGTTTCCCAGGGATCTGGTCTCGTCCGATGCAGACGATGGACTTGACCCCCGAGGTTTGTAACAATTTGTGGCAAACATCCGGCGGGATTTTCTTGGGAAGCAATAAAAATGCAAGTCTGTCCAAGGCGGCCGGCGACGGAAAGGCTTTAGCAGACTTACAGGAAGCCTTCGTTGCCGGCTATAACGCCCTCGGGCTAGATGCCCTGATAGTTGTTGGAGGGGACGGAAGCTTCGCGCAACTCGCGGAAATCAGCGATTATGGATCTCCCGCATCGCAACCCGAGCGTCGCCCGAACATTATCGCCATCCCGAAAACCATAGACAACGACGTCCCGTACACCGACCTCGCCATCGGCCACGAAACTGCGCTCGACGTGATTGTTGAGGCAATAGACAAGCTGCAAACCACCGCGGAAAGCCACGACAGGGTCATCGTCGTGGAAGTGATGGGGAAAGACGCCGGGCACATCGCGCTCAAAAGTGGGATCGCCGCTGGTGCTGACGCCATCTTAATTCCGGAGATTCCCTACGACATCGAGGCGCTTGCGGCCCATATCAAGGCGATTTTGCAAAATTGGAAAAAGTACGCGATCGTCGTTGTGGCGGAATCAGTGAAGACACCGCAGGGAGAGGCCAAAGTGCGCACAATCGGGGCCGACGAGCAAACCCGCTATTACGGCGTTGGCGAGCATATCGCCTTTTGCTTGAAGAGCAGGCTCCCGGCGGAAGTGCGCTCTGTGACTTTGGGGCATGTGCAAAGAGGAGGCGGACCGCGCGCCGGAGATCGCTTGCTTGCCGCTAAGTTAGGGGTGGCTGCGGTGGATTTCATAAGGAGAGGGGAGTTCGGGCGCGTTTTGTGTACGGTGAACGGCGAGATTATTGGCGTTGCACTTGGCGACGTTGTCGGGAAAACGAAAATTGTGGAAAAGGAGAGCGAGCTGGTGCGCGCGGCGGTGGCTTTGGGGATATATATAGGTGCATAGTATGGCTGATTTCCAAGAGTGGCGTTTTTGTGTTGAATATATGTTGTGAAATTTCAGTGGTTATTGTAGAATGAATACTATCAGTGCTTATAGGTGACTATATGGTTAAATGGGATAATTTGAAGCGGCGAATCAATTTGTGTCTTTATATTGCGTTGTTGCTTTCCCTTCTTTGGCCGCATTCCGCGCCAGGGGTATTAGCAAGTGGCGCTAGTTCGACTTCAGTCGCCCAAACAAAGGAAACGAAGGCTACAAACAACGTTCCGCACAAAAAGCCTCACGGTATAGATGAAGTAATAGAAGAGTTCCGAGAATATGTAAAGCAGGTGAGAAAATCTTGGAACGTCCCCGGGGTCTCCGTTGGCATTTACATTGACGGACAAGTCTTTTTCATTAACGACGGAGTTCAAGATAATTCAATAAAGTCGACGTCTGAAACAAGCAAAAACAACGTCTCCGAACACACCATCTTTTGCGTCATGTCTTTATCCAAGATCATGACTGTTATTATTTTGCAGCAGCTCGTTGACGAAGGCCTTGTGTCGCTTGACGATCCAGTCACCAAAATATTGCCGTGGTTCAAGCTTTCAAGCGAAAAGGCCACTCAAAAAGCAAAGGTGCGGCATTTGGTGTCGCATTGCATAGGGATTCCTAAGTTTTCCGCTGACACGTTGTGGCACCTTGGGTTTTCGCAAAAAGAAATCATAGAAAAATTGCAGCAAATAAGCGTTGTGGCGGAACCTGGCGAGAAATATGCTTACCAAAATATGTTTGTTGGCATCACTGGCCTGTTGATTGAAGCTGTTCTGAAAAAGCCGCTTGCCGATGTTTTTCAGGAGCGGATTTTCGACAAGCTCGGAATGAAAGACTCTTCTGTTGGTCCGCATCCAAAAGGCTTTTTGTCTATGTTAAAGCGTTTTCTGCCCGGTAAGTCGGCAAGCGATCCGCACGATCCTGCAAGGCTTGCCGCGGGGCATATCAACCTTGGCGGGCCACGCAAAGTCAGCGTTGAGTCAGAGTCTGAGCCGTATGTTTTCCCGGGAACGTCTGGAGTTAACTCCTCAACAGCGGATTACGTGAAGCTTTTGAGCGCTTTTTGCAATGAGGGGGTGTGCACGCTAACGGAAGAGCCCGTCAGACTTTTCTCAGAACGCGCGTATAAAACTATGTTTTTCCCACAAACCCCGATCCCTGACATAAAAAACAAAGACTCGCACTTCCCAATCCCCAACATGAAGCCTGGTAGTTTTTTTTACGGACAGGGGGCCTTTGGGTTTGAGTATGGGGGGCCGGCTGTGAGGGGAGCAGACGAATCCATTGCAGGCCACGAAGTAAGTCAGGACGGGTACACAAAGGTTGTCGTGCACGAGGGAGCAGGCGCTGGCTGGAGGTCTTTGTGGGCTTTCGTGCCGGAGCACAAGGTTGGGCTCGTCGTACTGAGCAATTATGGCTCCATCAACACGAGTTTGTTGCCGGAAGCTATAGTGGACACATTCCTTGACATAGCCTTGGGCTTAAAAAGAACAGACTGGAACAAGCGCCTATTGGACTCTAAAGTTCGCTTGAGAAGATTTTTAGCGGAGCGCTTTGACCAGTATGTTTTAGGGCCTCCGCCAAGTAATAGGGAGCTTGTTGGGAAATACAAAAACCAATTGTACGGCGAGGCCGAAGTTGTGGAAGACGAGAAAAATTTGTGTCTAAAGTATATGGGCCGCAATATGAGGCTGAAACACGTTGGAGGGGGTGTCTTTTCTTTTGACGCAAATGAGCTCACTCAGAGGTACGGAGATGACGATACCGGCAATGTATATTTCGATGTCGGTGGCAAAAAACGCGGCCTGAAAATTAGCCTGCTTTTTGAAGGGAGCGGCGGGAACTTTGTTAAGATTAATCAGTGAGCTCAGTTTGCGTCCAATCACGAGAAATTTACGGCGTTGCGTTTAATTCGGCGGCTACACGTTTAGTTCGGCGGCGTTGCATTCGGCGGCTACGCGTTTAGTTCGGCGGCGTTGCATTCGGCGGCGTTGCATTCGGCGGCTACGCGAATTTTTTACGGCTGTTAAGCCCCGCTCTTTTGTTCAAATATTTTTTCAACAAAACATCCAGTCCGTTTTTTGTACGAATTTGAGCCCGCACAATCTTACGATTCCGAGTCTCCGTCGGATTCGTTGTCCTCCTCCTTTGTCCAGAAGCTCCAACAAAGCAATTGATCGGCCCATTCGCCGCATCATAAAACAGCGCCCCCATTTCGATGAAAAAGCGCTCAAGCAAATCGATCGCCTCTTTATCGCGCAGTGTTTTGGACTTTTGCCCGATAATCACAACTAAAAGGTGATATTGTCTTCCAGCCGAGTCGTAGCGAATGGCCGATGTGCTGAGATTATAGCCGGAGGCGTCGATATAGCCGGTTTTCAGGCCATTGCTCCCCTGAAACGTGTTCAAAATGTGATTGTGAGTGAAATACTTGTTTTGCTTATACGAAAACGACCTTAATTTGAAAAAATCGCAAAAATCAGGGAATTTTTCGAAAAGGGCCCGCGCAAGTATCGCCATATCCCGGGCCGTCGTTTTTTGGCGGACGTCGGGAACTCCGGACGGGTTGCAGAAGTAGGTGTTGTGCATCCCCAAAGACTTCGCGGCCCTATTCATCGCTATTGCGAACGCCTCAACCGTCCCGCTCAGCCCCTCCGCGGCAACCACGGCGGCGTCGTTTGCGGACTTCACGATCAGCGCCTCGATAATGGTTCTCACGGTTACCATGCTGCCGGCCTTTAGATTCAGCTTGGATGACATTTGACTTGAGGCGCGTGGCGAGACCGGGAATTTAGTGTCGAATGTGATTATCCCCCTTTTGAGAGCGGAAAAAATCAGGAATAGTGTCATCTTTTTTGTTAGGGAGGCTGGGTGACACTGGACATTGGCGTTTTTTTGGGCGAGGATTTTCCCGGTTTTGACATTGGCCACAACGTACGCGTGGACTCTACTGTGTGCGTGAACGTGTGATGCGAGGATGCTCCCTGCGAACAACAAGAATAGGACGCATTTTGCGCGAAGGTTGCTGCTGAAACTGGGTTTGCCGCAGTCACGAGGCGGCAAGTCCGCGAGCTCTTCGTGTTTTGGTGTACAGAAAAGATTCGAGCACGAGTCTACCACTAGCTCTTGGCGAACTCCGCTGCTCTCCTCATCAGCTTCAACCGTTAGTATGCCGTCGTCGTCGATGCTGAAGGTTACCTGAATTTTGAGCACGCCTTTCGGCAGTGGTGGGAGGCCTTTCAAAACAAAGCGCCCCAGCGACACGCAATTAGAAACCAGAATTTGGTCCCCCTGCACAACATGAATCAGGATATCCGTCTGATTATCACATAATGTCGAGAATTGCATCTTAACGGAAGTTGGTGTTGGCGTGTATTTCGGAATAATCGCTTCCACACACCCCATCGCCGTTTCTATTCCTAATGTTGTGGGGACGATGTCCAGCAGCAGTGGTCTAGTGGAAAAGCTGCGGCTTGCTATAGTTGTGGCGTGTAGGGCGGCGCCTACGGCAACAACTGTGTACGGGTTTACGGATCTTTTTATCTTGGTTTCTGTGAAGATTGCGGCGAGGCTGGTGTATACGCAGTTTAATTTAGAGGTTCCTCCAACAAGCACGATTCCGTCGATTTCAGCTACAGAAAAGCTGAGTTCGCGCATCATGTTCAATATGATCGCGATGGTTTTGTCCACGAACGGTTGCGCGATATCGTCGATTGTTTTTGTGCCGGGAGCGCCCGCAATCGCGCTTATTACGCCGCCGCTTTCCTTCATTTTGCGCGCTTGTTCTTTGTTCGCACTGTCGTTTGCGAGACCACAAAAATGCAGGATGGCTTCGTCGATATCGTCCCCACCGAGGTGCAGGCTGCCGCTGGTTGCCAGACACTGGAAAACGCCGTGCTCTATTCGCAGGATGGTTGAGTCGAATGTTCCGCCGCCGAAATCGTAAATCAAAAAAATGCCGTCGCTGGAGTCTAGGCCGTACGCGAGGGCGGCTGCTGTTGGTTCATTAAGCAGGCGAATCACGTTTATTCCGGCTTGTTTGGCCGCGCGCTTTGTTGCGTTTCGGGCTATGTTTGAAAAGCTCGCGGGAACGGTGATTACCGCCGCCGTTATTGGCTTGTGCAAGTAGTGCTCGGCTTTGTTTTTTATATTGCGCAGTAGTATTGTTGTTAATTCCACGGCGGATGGGAGCTGTGCGGGGCCATCTATCCCCGAGCACGAAAAGTTTACTAGTTCGTCGAATCGAGCCTCCGCAAACGGCACACCCGGCTCTTCAAGATGGCGTTTGAACCCACGAAATTCCCGGCCAGCCACGAACACAGAGCTGCGTATCACACATTCCGTCTGGTCGTTATAGTCACAGCGCGTCTGACAGTTCCCCGCACACGACTGGCAACCGCCGCACTTGCACGGCCGGTCGTCCACATCGCACTGCTGGCAACAGCCGCACTCACACAGTCGATCTCCGAGCGGAAGAACGCGCCCGTTAACTGCAACAACAGAATTCGTCGTCCCAAGGTCTATGCCAACAACGGCACCACCGTCTTCCGGTCGCTGCGCTGGCACACGGCCTTCGCCGCTCTCGATTAAAACAACGTTTTTCCTTTCACTCGGCTTCAGCAACTCTCCCCACTGACGCTAGCAACATCTTGCGTTTTTTTTGCTTCGGCCTGTTTACGCACCAGCATCCTCTTCAGGGTCTGCTCCTTAGGGCCCAGGCGGTTGCTTGGTGTGTTCAACAAAAACACGTCCAGACCACCGTTTTTCTCGATCGTGCGGATCCCGTTCACCGCCAGCCTCAAGCGAACTCGCCTATCTAGGAGGTCGCTGGTAAAAGACACATTCTGCATGTTTGGCAAGAAACGACGACGCGTTTTATTATGGGCGTGACTAACATTGTTTCCAGACAGCACACCTTTTCCGCTAACTCCACAACGCCTAGCCATAAAACTCACCATCAAATCATGCAACCTAACCATTATAATATGTATAAAAAACTAGAGGAAAAGTCAACATTATACTGTCTCAACCCTTAACACCCAACGCATCTTTACCCCACTGACAAAAACTGTAGAATGCGATCAGTCGTTATCTTAAAAAAAGCTATAAATTGTGCGTATTTCCTCAGGTAGCATCGTTCAAGTTTCCA
>JAIRNW010000041.1 GCA_031257795.1 Holosporales bacterium
GGCCATATGCGGATTCTTTTCGAATACTTGGGTACTAATCGCAGATACTATGCGATCACGAATAAATGATAATTTCCAGACCTTGGAAATTCCCATACATTCAGGATAGGTGTGTATAAGTATTGGATTCCGCTGCTGAAACTCATAGAGTCTTTTAGCGGAGTACAGTCCCGTCGACTTTTCCTGGCACTTTTAAAAAGTCGAAACTTCGTTGACAGTCTTGCTAAGAGAGCTACAACCCTGCGATTAATATCAAAGCACGATTCCTGTGAATTCTTGATGAGTGTGTTAAGAAGTCCGGATGTAAGCGACAAAAGCCGTTGTGACATCCTTTGTTGGGTTATTGGTGGGGTGGAGAGTGATATGAAGATAGAATTTTTGCTTAGGGGACTGAAAGCTAACAATGCCACGCTAAGAACCTTTGTGAATCAAGCGCTGGTGTGCTCGATGAAAGAAGCAGATTTCCTTGTGTTTTCTCTCCTTTTACGAGCATATGAGCGATTTATTGATTACAATGCCACTGTTAGCGACTTCGGCCCTGCAAGATCATTGCTATTTTCCGCCTCGTATGAGGACCTTAGCAAGGGGGCCCTTTTCTTACCCCTCTTGCTAACTTATGGTATTAAAAAAATAAATTACACAGACCCAAACATATTGTCCTTACTGCCTAAGTATAAACCTCTTGTAGAGATGCTTTTTTCTGATAAAACAAAATTTGTGTCAGCTTTCGAGTACGCCATACAAAGAAACCTAGAGCTCTTCAAATGCTTATTAAATACAGGGTATCTCGAGCAAAATCGAAGATCTAGTTCCGGAACACCATGGGCCCATTACATTATAGAAAAAGGGCACCATTTTTCATTTATGCTTCTGAAATCACCCGAGATCGATGTGAATGAAAAAAATGATGGTGGGTTGCCAGCCTTACATTACGCGATACAGTTGCGGAATTTTGACGCTGTTATGTGTTTATTAGAATGTCGTGGGTGTGATCTTGGAGTAACAGATTCAGATGGGAAAACAGCTATTGACGCAATGATTGATTCAGAGAGGAAGGCGCCTGATTTTTCCTGGGCACATGGCTTTATAAACAGTGTTGATGACTCAGATCTTTTGGCGAGGCTGTTGAATTCCGGTATCAACGTAAATGCGAAAAACGAAGATGGCTTGACGGTGTTACACCACGCAATTCAGCTAGGGAATTTAAAGGCCATTGAGCTTTTGCTGGAAATTTCTGGTGTTGACCTAAACCTTAAAGACAGTAAGGGCCTAACAGCATTACAGTACGCCGTCAAGCAGGGAAACGCGGAGGCACAGGCACTTTTATCTAAGGCTATTGCTGAGAAACGTACCAAGTTGCGGAAAGGGCGCGTTGAACACGTTCCTTCCCATGCAACTGAATCCCGCAGAAATCCCAGGGAGAGTAAGACAAATAATGGCATATTCCAACAGCCACAAGAATTGGGAGAATAGCTTCTAGACATACTCGCAGGACGCGCGTGCCGCTCAAGATCAGCCCAGAGATTCGGTTGGGCTGTCTGTGTCGGACGAACACGAGAAAAAATGGACCTCTTTCGAAACCTTCAAAATCAGAATTTTGGGAAGGAGACACGGAGCACAGAAGCGGAGCGTACTTAGATGTACGTGAGTTTCGAACCGGATCGACGTTCCCAAAAACTGATTTTGAAGAGTTTGGAAAGAGGTCCAATGGACCGAGAAGAAAAAACTAAGATTTAAAAAATCTTTTTTTTCAAAAGGGGTTGCGAATTTTGAGACGTTTCCATAACTAGATTCACCACTGTAAATTTTAGCTCAACCAACCGTATTCAGCCATAGTTCGACGAACCAACAAACCTTTTCGTGATTGTGGATAACTGCTGTAAAATCGCCCTGAACACAGCAGCAAATAGGGAGTTGACAAAAGATGTTTGTTTTAGTAGATTTCAAAGTGTTCGACCGAGTTGTTTTTATTACGTGTTTTCCTTTTTGGCTTAATACCCTGTTTATATGAGATTTAAATTAATTGTTTTTCAGGGGAGACGGAGCGCAGAGGCGTGGTGTACTGAACGTGCATGAGCTTCGAATTTAAATCATTATGCCAACAGGCTATGAGAGAGTGTAGTTTATATGCCTACTATAAATCAATTGATTCGACATCCAAGGACCCCTCGCGAGGCCAGAAATAAGGCCCCCGCGCTTATGGGGTGCCCGCAGCGGCGCGGTGTGTGCACTCGTGTGTTCACAACAACACCGAGAAAGCCAAACTCTGCTATGCGTAAGGTTGCTCGTATTAAGTTAAACAACGGTTTTGAGGTTACCGGGTACATCCCGGGTGAAGGTCACAACTTACAGGAACACTCTGTTGTTCTGATTCGTGGTGGCAGGGTTAAGGACTTGCCTGGTGTGCGCTACCACATTATACGCGGTACGCTCGACACACAGGGGGTAAAAAATAGGAAGCAAGCTCGGTCTAGATACGGAGCAAAGCGTCCAAAATAGTTTAATGCGTGGCAGCTCGTTGTTTTCGGGTTGCCTTTTTTTTGTTAGAACGTGTTGGCATGGGGGTTTAAATTGAGGCTTTTTAAGGAAAAGCGGAGCGCAGGAGCGGCGTGTACTTACGTACGTGAGCATTCGAGCGCCGGATTTGATGTAAAAAAGATCAAATTTAAATCATTATGACGACAGATTCTTAGTTTTCTTTCGCAATGGAGCGGTATCTATGTCAAGAAGGCATTCGGCAGCTAAAAGAGAGATTTTTCCAGATCCTAAGTTTGGAGATGTTGTTCTCACAAAATTCATAAACAACCTTATGTTCGAGGGCAGAAAATCTGTTGCCGAGCGTATCCTGTACGAAGCCCTCGATAAAATCCACGGGAAAGGCGGAAAAAGCGGGCTCGAAATTTTTCATCAGGCGCTTGACGTTGTGAGGCCGGGGGTTGAGGTGCGCTCAAGAAGGGTTGGCGGCGCGACGTATCCCGTCCCAACAGAGGTTCGCCCAGAAAGAGCGCAGGCTTTGTCTATTCGCTGGATTATTGCTGCTGCGCGCAAGCGTTCTGAGCACACTATGGTCGACCGCATGGCCGCGGAGCTGCTGGATGCTGCCAATGAAAAGGGAGAGGCGGTTAAGAAGCGCGAAACGACTCACAAAATGGCTGAGGCCAATAAAGTTTTTGCACACTATAGGTGGTAACGGGGGAAGTTATGGGAGATCACGATCACGGGCAGGTAGTTCCTCTTTGTAGGTACAGGAATATCGGTATAATGGCGCATATAGACGCCGGAAAGACCACGACAACAGAGCGCGTTCTTTTTTATACCGGGAAATCCCATAAAATCGGAGAAGTGCACGACGGCGCCGCTACCATGGACTGGATGGAGCAGGAGCAGGAGAGGGGGATAACCATTACCTCCGCCGCAACAACGTGCTTCTGGCGCGACCACAGAATTAATTTGATAGACACACCGGGGCACGTGGACTTCACTGTTGAGGTGGAGAGAAGCCTGCGCGTGCTGGACGGGGCTGTAACCGTTTTTGACGGCGTTGCCGGCGTCGAGCCACAGTCTGAGACGGTGTGGAGACAGGCCGATAAATACGGAGTGCCTAGGATCTGCTTCGTCAACAAGATGGATCGTATCGGCGCAAATTTTGATAGATGTGTTGAGATGATAATCGACCGCCTTGGCGCCAAACCTCTGGTCCTGCAAATGCCGATAGGTGTTGAGGCGGATTTCAAGGGTGTTGTTGATATTGTCAACCAAAGTGGCGTTGTGTGGGAGGGCGATGAGAATGGCGCTCTTATGAAGGAGATAGAGATTCCTTCAGAGCTCAAGGCAGAGGCCAACGAGCTGTACCACAAGATGCTCGACACAGTTGCCGAGATGGATGACGCCGTCATGGAGGCGTACCTGAACGGAGAAACTCTTTCCATCGACCAAATCAAAGCTTGCATAAGAAAAGGGGTTATTGAAGGAAAGTTTGTTCCGGTTTTCTGCGGATCTGCCTTTAAAAACAAGGGCGTGCAGAAATTGCTTGATGCCGTGATCGACTACCTGCCTTCCCCGGCTGACCTGAAAGTCGTGTACGGAACCGATATGGACACGGGGGCTGAGATTTCTCGAAAACTAGACGAAAAAGAACCCTTTTCCGGCCTTGCTTTCAAAATCGCGACGGACCCTTTTGTTGGTTCGATCACATTCGTTAGAGTGTATTCCGGCATTTTGGAGTCTGGCTCAGGCGTGCTGAATTCGTCTCGTGACAAGAACGAGAGGGTAGGGCGCATGCTTCTGATGCACGCAAATAACCGCGAAGACATAAAAATCGCACGAGCCGGGGATATCGTGGCTCTTTGCGGATTAAAAAATACGGGCACCGGCGATACTTTGTGCTCTACTAGCAAGCCAATCATCCTAGAAAAGCTGGAATTCCCAGACCCCGTGATCGAAATTGCAATTGAACCTCAAACTAAGGCCGACCAAGAGAAAATGGGCATTGCGTTGTCGCGTTTGGCCTCTGAGGATCCATCCTTTAGAGTTTGTACCGACCATGAAACCGGGCAGACCGTGTTAAAAGGCATGGGCGAGCTGCACCTAGAAATAAAAGTTGACATCCTGAAGCGCGAGTATGGGGTGAATGCGAACGTTGGTGCCCCGCAAGTTGCATATAGAGAAACCATTACTAAAGTTGGCGAGATCGACTACACACATAAAAAACAATCCGGCGGCGCTGGGCAGTTCGCCAGGATCAAAGTCGTTTTTGAGCCATTACCTCCTGGCTCCGGTTTTGTTTTTGAGAGCAAGATTATTGGCGGAGTCATTCCAAAGGAGTATATTCCTGGAGTTGAGAAGGGTTTTGAGTCTTCTCTGGGCGCCGGTGTGATTGCTGGCTTCCCAATGGTCGATTTCAAAGCCGTTTTGATTGACGGCGCCTTTCACGACGTCGACTCTAGCGTTTTGGCTTTCGAAATTGCGGCTAGAGCGGCGTATCGCGAGGGGATTGGTAGGTGTGCTCCTAAGTTGCTCGAGCCGATTATGAAGGTTGAAGTGGTAACTCCGGATGATTACATGGGAGACGTGATTGGTGATTTGAATAGCAGGCGAGGGCAGGTGTCCGGTATGGATCAGCGCGCGAATGCTAGGGTCATCCACGCATTGGTTCCGCTTGCTAATATGTTTGGTTATGTGAACTCTTTGAGATCTATGTCTCAAGGTAGGGCTCAATTTAGTATGGAATTTGATCATTACGAGCAAGTTCCTCAGCACATTGCCGATGAAATAAAGGCAAAGCGTGTGTGATGGTTTTTTGTTTTTCAGGAGGTAAATTATGTCAAAAGCAAAGTTCGAGAGAAATAAGCCACATTGTAACATAGGCACAATAGGGCACGTTGATCATGGGAAAACTTCCCTTACTGCGGCAATAACGAAAGTGCTCGCAGAAAAAGGTCAGGCATCTTACACAGCTTACGACGAGATTGATAAAGCTCCTGAAGAAAAAGCGAGAGGAATCACGATCGTCACGGCGCACGTTGAGTATGAGACTGATCTTCGTCACTATGCGCACGTTGACTGCCCAGGGCACGCCGACTACGTCAAGAACATGATAACCGGTGCGGCACAGATGGACGGTGCCGTTTTGGTGGTGTCCGCCGCAGACGGTGCGATGCCTCAAACTAGAGAGCATATTTTGCTTGCTCGTCAGGTTGGTGTTCCTGCGATTGTCGTTTTCATGAACAAAATGGACCAGGTTGACGATAATGACCTGGCCGACTTGGTGGAAATGGAAATTCGCGAACTGTTGTCGTCTTACAATTTTCCAGGTGACAGGATTCCGATCGTGCGCGGATCTGCTATGTGCGCACTTGAGGACAAAAACCCTGAGCTCGGAAAAAATGCGATTTTGAAATTGATGGATGAAATTGATTCATATATTCCTCAGCCTGAGCGTCCGAAGGACAAGCCTTTCCTGATGTCTATAGAGGATGTGTTCTCAATTTCTGGCCGCGGAACGGTTGTTACCGGTAGGGTTGACGCCGGAGTGTTGAAGGTTGGAAACGAAGTGGAAATCGTCGGATTGCGCCCAACAACGAAAACCGTGGTAACGGGAGTCGAGATGTTCCGGAAGCTGCTGGATCAAGGCGAGGCTGGCGATAACATTGGAGCGCTGTTGCGTGGAACAAAGAAAGAAGAGGTCGAGCGCGGACAAGTTCTTGCCGCCCCTGGCACCATCACTCCGCACACCGAATTTGAAGCAGAAGTCTACGTTCTAACAAAAGATGAAGGCGGGCGGCACACTCCGTTCTTCTCCAACTATCGCCCTCAATTCTATTTCAGAACCACTGACGTTACTGGGTCGGTCACCTTGGATCCAGGGGTGGAAATGGTTATGCCTGGGGATAATGTGAAGATAAAGGTCGCATTATTGGCTCCGATAGCGATGGACGAGGGGTTGAGGTTCGCTATTAGAGAAGGTGGCAGAACTGTTGGTGCTGGAGTGGTTTCGAAAATTATAAAGTGATATCAATGCTGAATTATATTTTTATAGATGAACGAGAGTGGGGGTTATTGTGAAAAGCCAATTTATTAGAATTAAGCTTCGAGCATATGACCATAGATTATTAGACCAGTCTGTGAAAGAGATTGTCAACACTGCGAAGAGATCTGGTGCCCGCGTTCTTGGGCCGATTCCGATTCCAACGCGGATAAAAAGGTTTACCGTCAACAGGTCGCCGCATATCGATAAAAAATCTCGTGAGCAGTTTGAGCTTCGTGAGCACAAGAGGATTATAGACATTGTGGATTGGCTGCCTCAAACAGTCGACGCCCTTATGAAACTAGACTTGGCAGCTGGTGTTGGTGTTGAGATTAAGTTGTAGGTGATGTTATGAGAACAGGACTAATCGCGAAAAAAGTTGGGATGACTCAAATATTCACCGAATCAGGGCGGCAGGTTCCAGTAACGGTGTTGTGTGTTGAGAAGTGCGCCGTTTTAGGGAATATTACGGAGGCTGGGCGTGGTTACAACGCTGTCAAGCTGGGGGCCAGGGTCACTTCAGCCAATCGCTTAAGCAAACCTCTTAGAGAGGACTACGCCGGGCTTGGCATTGCTCCACATAAAATATCTAAGGAATTTAGGGTTGATGGAGAAGGTAACGAAACCCGGCCGGAAATCGGCACAATTCTCGACGCGAGTTTTTTCAAGGAAGGGCAGCAGATAGACGTCACAGGAATTTCCAAAGGGAAGGGATTCGCCGGCGCCATGAAGCGCCACGGATTCGGTGGTTTGCGGGCTACACACGGCGTTTCTATTAGTCATAGAAGCCATGGTTCCACGGGAAACCGCACTGAGCCGGGGAGAGTTTTCAAAAACAAGCGTATGGCCGGGCACATGGGGAACGTTCGGGTGACGACTTTGAATCTGACGGTTTTCTCGGTTGATAGTGAGCGGAGCCTGTTGTTTGTTAAGGGGTGTGTTCCTGGATGCAAGGGGGGCACCGTTTTTGTTAGAGATGCTATTAAAATTAAAGGAACAAAGAAAAATAAGTAAGCGAGTTTTTCTTTGGAAATTAGTAAAAAACTAGGAAAGAACAATGAAGTTTGACGTTTTAGACACAAAATACGAACTCAACGGAGCCATAGAAGTTGAGGATAAGCTTTTTGAGATTGCGGTTCGCCCGGACATCTTGAGCCGCGTTGTGCGTTGGCAGTTGGCAAAGCGCAGGGCTGGAACTCACTCAACGAAAACAATCAGCTTTGTGAGTGGTTCCGGGAAAAAGATAGTGAAGCAAAAAGGGTCTGGTGGAGCTCGCCACGGGTCTAAGAGGGCGGTTCAGTTCCGAGGTGGCGGTATCGTTTTTGGGCCAACACCTCGAGACTACGAGTATTCCTTGCAGAAGAAGGTCAGGAAGCTAGGCCTTCGTATGGCGATTGCCGACAAAATGAAATCCGGGGAATTCATTGTCTTGCAAAATTTTGACTTCGCAACGGCTAAAACTAAAGATTTTGTGAAGTTATGCGAAGCCCACGGCGTGCAATCCGCGCTTTTTGTTGATGATATAATAGATGGCAAGCTTTCTTCGGTTGTTAGCAATTGTCCAAGATATAGCACGATCCCTCAGATAGGGTTGAATGTGTACGATATTATGAAGAAAGATCGCCTTATTGTTACTGTTGAAGCTTTGAAGACGTTGCAAGCGAGGTTGTCATGAAAACTGAAGAAAGAATTGCATTCCGAGATTACGACATTGTGCGCTATCCGATAACAACGGAAAAATCAACGCGCATCGGCGAAAACGACCAGTACCTTTTTGTCGTTGATAAAAAAGCATCCAAGAGCGATATAAAGCGCGCAGTTGAGAGGATTTTCGAAGTTAAAGTGAAAGCGGTGAACACTCTTATTCGCAAAGGAAAACGCAAGAGTTTCAAAGGTCGAGTTGGAGTTTTATCGGACCTCAAGAGAGCATTTGTGAGGCTTGAAAAGGGGCACAGTATTAATTTCACTTCTGGGGTGTGATCATGGCATTAAAACAATACAATCCTTGCACTTCTTCGCAAAGGCAGCTGGTAAACATCGACCGCTCCTCTCTCTGGAAAGGTGGGCCGTACCGCGGTTTATCGTGGGGGTTAAGCAAAAACAGCGGGCGTAACAATTTAGGCCGCATCACCAGTCGTCATAGAGGTGGGGGGCACAAGCGGCTCTACCGCTACGTGGATTTCTTGAGGGATAAAACAGGGGTTTTCGGCGAGGTTGTCCGGTTGGAGTACGATCCAAACAGGACCGCCTTCATCGCCCTTATCAAATACGAAGACGGCGATTTCAGCTATATTCTTTCGCCAAATAATTTAAAGGTCGGCGACAAGGTTATCTCTGATGAAATGACTGACGTCAAGCCTGGAAATTGCATGTTGTTGAAAAACATCCCGCTAGGAACGGTGGTTCATAATGTGGAGATAAAGGTCGGCCGCGGCGGACAGATCGCGAGATCGGCCGGGAACAGCGTGCAGATAATGGGGCGAGACGAGGGCAAAGTGATCCTGCGCCTGCCGTCCGGCGAGGTGCACCTGATTCGCGGGGAGTGCAAGGCCACTATAGGCGAAGTCTCAAACGCCGATCACCAGAACAGGAGCTATTCGAAGGCCGGGCGCATTCGTTGGTTCGGCGAGCGGCCGCAGACCAGGGGTATCGCGATGAACCCTGTGGACCACCCACACGGTGGACGCGCGAATGGTGGTGTGCATCCAAGTACGCCTTGGGGGTTGTGTACTAAAGGAAAGAAGACCAGGAGGAATAAAACTTCTGGAAAGTATATCGTTAGAAGAAGAAAGTGATAAAAGTACAGAGAAGTGATGTTTTGGTATAGTGGATTTTGAGTATTGATTTTTATCGATGGGCTGTGTAACATTGGCGCAGGGGCGTTGTGTTACAGCTAATCACAAGTGAATTGTGGGCAGGAGACACGGAGCGCAGCGTACTTATGGTACGTGAGCATTCGAGTAGCTTCGGGTTCCCGTCAAAGTTGCAGACGTTGTTGTGGCGCCGTTCGACGAACCCACAGTTCAGTTGTGATTAGCCGTGTTGTTGTTTTTAAGAGGTGTGTGTGTCTAGATCTGTATGGAAAGGACCGTTTTTCGAGAAGTACTTATTAAAGAAGGCTGAAGCGGTTTTGGCCTCTGGGCGCAGGGATGTTGTGAAAACGTGGTCCCGCCGCTCGACGATTATTCCGCAATTTGTGGGAGTCACGTTCGGTGTACACAATGGGCACAAGTTTATCCCAGTGTTCGTTACAGAGAACATGGTTGGTCACAAGCTTGGAGAATTTGCCCCAACGCGCACTTACTACGGACACGGCGCAGATAAAAAAGGCAAGAAGAGGTAATCAGAAGGCGTTATGGAAGAGCGAGTTACTTTAAAAAAAATACGTGTTAGCCCGCAGAAATTAAACTTGGTGGCCGCCGCGATTCGTGGCTTGGATATTATGAGGGCGACGAGCTTTCTCAGAGTATGCCGGAAGCGTGTGGCGAAGGATGTTCTTAAGCTTTTGAGTTCTGCAGTTGCTAATTTAGAGAACAATTACGGCCTTGATGTGGAGGGTTTTTTTGTTGCAGAGGCTTTTGTTGGGCAAGGCTTTTCTCTGAGACGATTTATGGCAAGAGGGCGCGGCCGTGGGAATTCCATCAGGAAACCATTCAGTCATTTAACTATCAAAATATCGGACGGGAAAGGGAGATATTAGTATGGGGCAGAAAGTAAATCCTATAGGAATTAGGGTTGGGATCAATAGGATCTGGGATTCTGTTTGGATTGGTAAGCGCGACTATGCGACGCATCTTCATCAGGATATTGCGATAAGGAATTACATTTTTTCCCAATTAGCGGCGGCTGGCGTGGCGCGGGTCATTATTGAAAGGCCAGATAAGAAGGCTATATTAACCGTACATGCTGCGCGCCCCTGGGTGTTGATCGGGAAAAAGGGCTCGGATATAGAAAAGCTGAAGCAAGTTGTTTGCAAAATAACCCAAGGCGAGGTTGTTATAAACGTTGTGGAGGTGCGCAAACCAGAGATTGATGCGCGGCTCATCGCGGAGAGCATCGCTCAGCAGATTGAAAAGCGCGTGTCTTTCAGAAGGGCGATGAAGCGGGCGATGCAGTCGGCTTTGAAGCTTGGGGCACAGGGGATCAGAGTGAATTGCTCTGGGCGATTGGCTGGCGCTGAGATCGCGCGTATGGAGTGGTATCGTGAGGGGAGAGTGCCTTTGCATACACTGAAGGCGGATGTAGATTTTGGGCTCGGCGTGGCCAAAACGACATACGGAACGTGCGGCGTTAAGGTTTGGGTTTATAAGGGCGAGCAGATTGGATACGGCAAAGATGCTCAGGAAAAAAGTCAGGATAAGTTGGCGCTCGAGCGGAAGCGCAGAGTCGAAGAAGCCGCAAAGAACGCCGCGGCTGAGTCGGCTGGCGGCGATTTCAGGAGGCGTAGGTCTGCTGAGGGCAGCGCTGCTGGAGGTTCGGAAAGGGACGGAGGTCGCTTCACCAGAGGTGGAGCAGACGATTCCGGGGCTAAGAAAAGGCGGTTCGGTGGTGGCTTTGCTGACGATCGAGGACCACAAGGTGGCGGAAGCGGCGGCTTCGGCTCAAGGCGCGGAGATGGCGCTGGGCGTGATGGCGCTGGACGCGGGTTCGCGGGCTATGGCCGAGGCGATGGCGCTAGGGCAGAGCAGGGCGGCGGTCCAAGAAGCGGCGGTTCCGGTTTTGCTGGTACGGACAGAAGAGATAATGCAGCGGGGCCGATCGGCAGGGATAATTCCTTGAGAGAACGTCCACCAAGAACAGGCTTCAGAGGCGGCGGAGCGGGCGATGGCGCCGGTGCAGGGGCAGGTCCGAATCGGCAGAGGCGCGATGGAGATAGAGGAGGCGGTGTTCGTCCAGCAGGATCGTACACCAGAACAGACCAGAAGCCGCGCAGACGTATAATTGTTACCGAGCGGAAGCCAGCTCCTGAGGGGGCTGCTGCGGAGGCCAGTGCTGATAATAGTGGCAGTAAAACGCCCGTTGTAGAGTAAGTGGGATAGATTATGTTGTTTCCTAAAAAAACAAAATTTAGAAAAGCTTTTAAAGGGCGTATTCACGGCTTGGCCACATCAGGGGCGGAGGTTTCCTTCGGGACGTACGGCCTTAAGGCGCTTGAGCCAGCCAGGATTTCCGCGCGTCAAATTGAGGCGGCGAGGCGTGCTATCACGCGGCATATGAAGAGGGCAGGGCGCTTGTGGATACGTATTTTCCCGGACGTTCCAGTTTCCAAGAAACCGGCAGAGGTCCGTATGGGAAGCGGGAAAGGCGCGCCGGAGTTTTGGGTGTGCAGAGTGAAGCCTGGAAGGGTGTTGTTTGAGTTGAATGGAGTTGCGGAGGACGTTGCGAAGGAGGCTTTTCAACTGGCTTCTGAGAAGTTGCCTATAGATGTTAAATTTGTGAAGCGTATAGGTATATAACCAAGGTCCCACAAGTTTGCGAGTTCGTCGGTCAGTTTTGGCAGGAGCAGTACGTTTAGGTACTGCTCAGCGCCTGTGCTACGTGTCTCCTGCTCGCAATTCTTTTGGTGATTGGTATAAATTTAGTTTTTGTTTGTTTTTGGGGAGTTTGGAGTGTGTCATTAGGAGTGTTAAAAAGTAAAACTCTTCCTGAGTTGTACGAGATGCTAAAAGAAAAGCAAAAGGAGCGTTTTAATTTGCGTATTCAAATGAGAACTATGCAAGGGGGCAAGCCCCACATTATTCGCGATGTGCGCAGAAGTATTGCGAGAATAAAAACTCGTATGGCACAGATAAATTTGATTGGGAAGGAGTAGTATGCCTCGTAGAGTTTTGATGGGAAAGGTTGTTGGGGCTAAGTGTGACAAAACTGTTGCGGTGAGTGTTGCTTGTAACGTTTTCCACCCGATATACAAAAAGATGTCGAGACGTAACAAAAAGTATTTGGCACACGACGAGCAAAATGTTTATAAAGTTGGGGACATGGTAAATATCGTGGAGTCTCGGCCATTTTCCAAGAAAAAGAAGTGGCTGGTGCTTGAGCGTGTCGGGAAGGTCAACGAGGAAGAAGTGGGGAATTTATGATCCAGGTTGGAACAAGGCTTGAAGTTGCCGATAATTCCGGGGCCAAGCAAGTCATGTGTATAAAGGTTCTCGGCGGCTCTAAGAGGCGCTATGCCTCGGTTGGGGATGTTATCGTGATTTCGGTGAAAGAGGCGATTCCTAGCGGAAAAGTGAAGCAAGGCGAGGTTCTTCGCGCGATTGTTGTGCGCACAAAGCAGGCGATCAAAAGGTCGGATGGCTCGCTCATCGCGTTTGATTCAAACGCCGCTGTGTTGCTGACAAAACAAGGAGAGCCGATTGGTTCCCGTATTTTTGGGTTAGTTCCTCGCGAGTTGCGTAATTGTGGGCAAATGAAAATCGTTTCTCTTGCTCCGGAGGTTTTATAATGACTCAGGCTAGATTTAAAATAAAAAGAGGCGACCAAGTGAAAGTGATGGTTGGGCGCCATAAAGGAAGAACGGGCGTTGTGAAGAGCGTGTTGTTAGACGAGGGGAAGGTGGTTGTTGAGGGCGTGAATACTGTTGTGCGCTTTTGTCGGCCAAGTCAGGCGGCTCCGGAGGGGCACGTGAAAAAAACGCTACCAATACACGTGTCTAACGTTGCGGTGATTGATCCAGCTACCGGTAACTTCGGAAAAGTTGGCTATAGAGTTAGGAAAGATGGTGTGCGCGAGCGTTTTTTCAAAAAAACTGGAGTGGCGGTGGAAAGACATTTTAAATAAGGATGTATACACAGCCATCGAAAGTTCGCGAGCAGGAGACACGTCGCGCAGAAGTGCAGCGTACTTGTGGGATGTGAGCATTCGAGCATGGTACGTGAGCATTCGGGCAACGTCGGGCTCCCGGCAAAGTCGCAGACTTTGTTGGGGCGTCGACTCGACGAACTCGCAATCTTTTGATGACTGGGTATATACCAAGAACCAGCAAACTGTTGGCGACTTGGTGTTTTGTGTTCTCGGTTTTTTGTCTGGTTTTGGGGTGACACGCGCTTTTGGCGGTCGTATAGCTTCAAACGCGGAGGGTGAAGAGGGAGATGAAGGAAAAATTAAGGAATAGTCTGAAGGAACGCTTCGACAACGAGATAAAGCCCAAGCTCGCAAAGGCGCTTGGCTTTGCTAATAAATTTGAGGTTCCCTACGTCACGAAAGTCGTGTTGAACATGGGCGTTGGGGAAGCTGCCCAAGACAACAAAAAACTGGGCGTCGCCGTTGAGGAGCTCACAATGATCGCCGGCCAGCGAGCCGTCCCAACAAAGGCCAAGAAATCGATTGCTGCCTTCAAGGTGAGAACAGGCATGGAAGTTGGGGCGAGAGTGACGCTGCGCGGAGATAGGATGTATGAGTTTTTGGACAGACTCGTGAATATTGCTCTTCCGCGGGTGCGGGATTTCCACGGTTTTTCCGCCAAAAGTTTCGACGGACACGGTAATTATTCTCTCGGAATAAAAGAGCATATTATTTTTCCAGAGATTAATTACGATAAAGTTGATAAAATTCGCGGTATGGACGTGGTGATTTGTACTAGTTCGAGAGACGATAAGGCAGCTTTGTTGCTGCTGCAGATGTTGAATTTGCCGATTCGTTGATGAAGGGAGTGTGTGAAAGGGGATCTGTATGGCTAAGTTAAGTTCCATTGAAAATAATAAGAGGCGGCAGAGGTTGATTGCAGGAAAGGCGGCAACGCGCGCTGCTCTCAAGTCCTTTATTTACAATAAAGAGACGGGTTTTATCGATCGTTTGGCCGCCGTGCATAAGCTGGCCGAGATGCCGCGCAATTCTTCTAGGGTTCGTTATAGGAATCGCTGCGAGGTTACGGGGCGGCCGCGTGGTTTTTATAGGTTTTTCAGGATGTCTAGGATCGCGTTGCGTGATTACGCTTCGGCGGGCCTATTGCCTGGGGTGGTCAAAGCGAGTTGGTAGGAGGGGACTCAGTCACCAAAAAAGTTTGGGAATTCGTCGCTTCGGTGCTCGAATGCTCGCGTGCCATAAGTACGCTACGCTCCTGCGCTCCGAGGCTCCTGCTCCCAACTCTTTTGGTGACTGAGTCCTGAGCCGGCAGATTTTTGGTGGCTGGGGATATAGAGGATAGAGGTAAGAAATGCTGATTTTAGATCCAATTGGAGATTTGTTAACCAGAATTCGCAACGGGCAAAAGGCGCGGCGGAAGATAGTTGAATCCCCTGCTTCCAAAGAAAGAGAGGCCGTTTTGCGCGTTTTGCTCGAGGGCGGCTACATCGCTGGGTACACCAGGGAAAAGAAAGAGAAGGGCTTCGACGTTCTGAACGTGACCTTAAAATACAGCGAAGGGCGCGCGGCGATTCAGTCTATCCGGCGGATTTCTAAGCCTGGAAGACGAGTTTACTCTTCTGTTGGGAAGCTGAAGCCAGTTTACAACGGTCTTGGAATCAGTATTTTGTCAACTTCGAAGGGTGTGATTTCCGACGGAGAAGCGCGCAAGATATTTGCAGGTGGGGAGGTTCTATGTTCTGTGTTCTAAATACAAAGCCACAAAAAGTTTGCGAGAGATTTTAGAGAAAAGGCGGAGTTATGTCTAGAGTAGGAAAACACGAAATAAAAATACCGCAGGGGCTGGCAGTTACCCAGAATGGACGGCTCTTCATGTTCAAAGGAAAACTAGGCGAGGCTTCCATCGATGTCCCTTCTTGCGTCGAGGTTTCCAAAACAGATTCCGTGATCAAAGTAAAGGTGAATGACGACGCGAAGTTCTCGCGAGCCATGTGGGGTACAGTTCAGCGCAATATATCGAATATAGTGAAGGGGCTAACCGAAGGCTTCACAGTATCTTTGACTCTTGAAGGAGTCGGTTACAAGGCTGCCGTCACAGGGCGCAGGCTCGTGCTACAGCTGGGATACAGCCACGATATAGTGTACGATATTCCAGACGGGGTATCGATCAAATGCGAGAATCCAACGTCAATAGCGATAATGGCTCCTTCCAAGCAGCAGGCCGGCGAAATTGCCGCGGTCCTCAGGTCTTACAGGCCGCCGGAGCCATACAACGGCAAAGGGGTTATTCGCGCGGGAGAGTTTGTTATCAGAAAAGAGGGTAAGAAGAAGTAATGCAGTCGTCTTCTCAATTGCGTTTACGCAGGAAAAATAGGCAGCGCACGAAGATTCGGCGTGTTATCGGCGAGCGCTATCGTTTGTGTGTTCATCGCTCCGGCCGCCACATATACGCTCAGATCATAGATGATACTAAGGCAGTGACGTTGGTTGCCGCTTCAACGCTGAGCCAAGAGGTGCGCGGTACTATAAAGAATGGCGGAAATAAGGTTGCGGCGGCTTTTGTCGGCGAGTTGATTGCTAAGAAAGCAAAGGAAAAGGACATTAGTACGGTTGTGTTTGATAGGTCTGGTTTTTTGTATCACGGGCGCATTAAGGCGCTGGCGGATAGTGCGAGGGAGCACGGATTGATCTTTTAATTGTTTTACCGGGTCGTAAAAAGAAAGGAACTTATGTTAAAAAACGTAACAGAGCGCAAAACCGGCCGAGGAGAGGCGCAGCGGTTTGTTGAAAAATTGATTAGCGTCCGTCGCGTGACCAAGGTCGTCAAGGGAGGGAAAACGTTGCGGTTTTCCGCCCTAGTTGTTGTTGGTGACGGGAAAGGGCAGGTCGGGTATGGCACAGGAAAGGCCCGAGAGGTCCCCGAAGCCGTGCACAAGGCCGTGGAGCGCGCCAAACGCAGTATGATCAAGGTGTATCTGCGCGAAGGACGCACAATCCACCACGACACTTCATTCGCCAAGGGGGCAGGGCATGTGTTCATTCGCAGCGCCGTTCCCGGAACTGGGGTGATCGCTGGCGGGCCTATGCGCGCCGTCTTCGAGGCGATAGGGATTCAGGACGTTGTTGCAAAATCAGTCGGCAGCGCAAACAACCACAATGTTGTTCGTGCGACCTTCAAGGCGCTGGAGAGCGTGGCTTCTCCGCGAGCGGTTGCGGCTCGTCTGGGGCGCTCTGTGAGCGATATTATTGCTAGAAGGGACGCGATCGTTGGAAAGAAGAGAAAAGCGGCCAAACACGAGGTGGAGGGCAGCGATGATGATGCTGTCGAATCCATTGAGACAGAAGAGGCTGAAAAGTTTTTGCAATTGGACGCGGAGATGTCCTCTGATAGCTGAAAGCATGTTTACAAGGATAAGGTGGTTTTATGCCAATTAGTAAAAAAGGGAAAGAGCTTCAGGAGTGCGGAAGCATCATTGTTGAACAGTATTCCAGCTTCATCAGGAGGCCTCAATATCAAAGAGTGCAGCTGAAGTCTTTGGGCTTGGGCAGAATTGGCTCTCGCAGGGAATTGCCCAACATCCCTTGTATCACGGGATTGGTTAAAAGATTGAGCCATTTGGTACGTATTGTTGGTAATGGATAGCGGCGGTAGTGATTATGTCTTATAAATTAAACACAATTCATGATAATCCGGGAGCCCTCAGGGTTCGCAAAGTTGTTGGGCGCGGGCTCGCGTCTGGCCTTGGAAAAACATCTGGCCGCGGTGGCAAGGGGCAGACCGCGCGCGCTGGAGTTTCCTTGAACGGATTTGAGGGAGGGCAGATGCCGATTTATCGCCGCCTCCCGAAGCGCGGCTTTAAGAGCCATAGCTCCAACGACTTGTTTGAGCTGCATTTTGATAAGCTCAAGGGAGTGATCGCTGCTGGAAAAGTGGCGGAGAATAATGGGTTGGTAGACGCCTCTTTTTTGATGGCAGCGGGCTTGATGGGGAAGTCTTTCAAAGGGATTTCCCTGGTTGCCAAAGGGGAGCTGAATGTTCCGCTGTCTTTTGTTGTTACTAGGGTTTCCAAGAAAGCGAAGGAGTTGGTTGAGAAGGCTGGTGGCGCGGTTTCCCTGGAATAGCCAATCACAAGTGAACTGTGGGTTCGTCGATACGTTGCTCGGTTTGAGCAGTACGTGTACGCAGCTCTTCGCCTGCGCTCCGTGCCTACTGCCCACAATTCACTTGTGATTGGCTACAGTGTGGTTTTTGAGTTATTGTTCGTTTTCCGTTGGTGATTACGGTGGTTATGCCCGGTCATCGGAAGGATGAGGGCTTGGGATATAGTCAATCAGAAGTGAATTGTGGGCACGGAGCACAGGCGCAGAGCTGCGTACACGTACTGCTCAAACCTAGCCGCTTCGGGCTCCAGGTAAAGTCGCAGACTTTGTTGTTGGTCCGTTCGACGAACCCACAGTTCAGCTGTGATTGGCTTAGATGGAGGTGTTATGGCTTCAGATATGGAGCAATTTGTTTCTGGCGCGTCTTTTGATTTATTTCGAAAGGCAAAAGACCTAAAGAAGCGTATTATCTTTACTTTGCTTGCTCTTATCGTTTGTCGTCTGGGAACCTACGTTCCTTTGCCCGGCATAAACCCAAGCGTCATTGCCGAGTTTTTGAAGCAAAATTCCGGCGGCATCATGGGCTTTTTGGATATGTTTTCCGGTGGGGCGGTCGGGCGTATGACCATGTTCTCGCTCGGTATAGTGCCTTACATTTCGGCTAGCATCATCATGCAGCTGATGACGTCGGTGTTCCCGGCATTTGAGGCCCTAAAGAAAGAGGGTGAGGCCGGTCGGAAAAAGATAGGCTTGTATACGCGATACGGCGCAATCATGATGGCGGCAGTCCAGGCGTTTGGGGTGGCGGCAGGATTGGAGCATTTATCGGGACACTCAGGGCCGGCAGTGACCATTCCTGGGTGGTTTTTCCGCGTGATGACTGTGCTGACTCTCACAGGCAGCACTATGTTTTTAGTTTGGGTCGGCGATCAGATAACGTCGCGTGGCTTGGGCAATGGAACGTCTATGATCATCTACGCGGGTATCGTGGCGAACTTGCCGTCAGCAATAGTGCGGACCTTTGAATTAGGCCGACAGGAGAGCTTTTCTCTTGTGGAGTTGTTTTGTGTTTTGGTTGGAGTGATTCTGCTCATTTACTTTGTTGTTTTTATGGAACGAGCCCAGCGACGAATTCCAATTCAATACCCGAAAAGGCAAATGGCCGCCAATATGCCGGCTGTCGCGCAGAATACGCACTTGCCGATGAAGCTGAATAGCGCCGGTGTGATTCCGCCGATTTTTGCTTCGTCTTTGCTGTTGTTCCCGGCGACAATCGTTACTTTCGTTAACGTTTCCGAGGGATCCTGGCTGCGCCATATAACAAGCTTTTTTGCGAGAGATCAGCTGCCATACATTATTTGCTTTTCGGCGTTAATCATTTTCTTCGCATTTTTCTACACGGCTTTGATGTTTAATCCGCAGGAAACCTCCGATAATCTTCGCAAGGCTGGAAGCTACATTCCGGGGATTCGGCCGGGAGTGCAAACGGCTGATTTTATAGATTATATGCTCACGCGTTTAACGGTGGTTGGCGCGATTTATTTGGCGGTTGTTTGTGTACTTCCGGAGTTTGTTGTGTTGAAACTGTCTTTGCCATTTTACCTCGGCGGTACCAGCATACTCATCGTGGTTAGCGTGACGATCGACACAATTAGCCAGGTTCAATCTTACTTGATGGTGCACCAATACGAGGGGCTCATAAAAAAGTCGAAACTCGGGAAAAAGGGAGGATTTTAGGTTATGGTCGGAGGAGAGCTTTCAAGCAAGTGTGTTGTTATTCTCATCGGCCCACCAGGTTGTGGAAAGGGAACCCAGGCAGGGATGCTGAAAGAACTATACGAAGTGGAGTCTTTTTGTGCGGGCGACGAGCTTCGTAAAGAGACTGCGAGCGGCTCTGATCTCGGGAAGGAAATCGCACAAATTTGCGATGCGGGGAGGTTGGTACCAGACAGAATTGTCAATTTGATGGCGAAAAAGTTCGTCGACAATACTGCGTCCTCTCGCTTGTTGTTTGATGGCTTTCCAAGAACGGCGGAGCAGGCCAACTTCTTGATCAATTCTTTAGAGAAGCAGTGGCCTGTTTGCGCGTGCTCGTTTTATGTTGATGACGAAGTTGTTATGGACAGGATTTTGCATAGGTTTTCGTGCACAAAGTGCGGGACGATTTACAACAGCAAAACGAAAAAGCCGCGCATTGATGGCGTGTGCGACAATTGTGGATCAAAGGAGTTTACGCATAGGAATGACGATAACGAGGAAGCCATGAAAAAGAGGCTTGATAATTACAGAACGATAACGAATCCTATGTTGAAATTGTTTGCTGATCTCGGCGTTTTGCACGAAATTGATTCTTCGCGCGAAGTTGCCGAGGTGTCTGGAAGCATGAAAGATTTGATTGGTAATTTTTGGTAAAAATGGAGAGAAAAAGTGGCTCGTATTGCTGGAGTTAATATTCCGACTCAAAAAAAGATTGGGGTTGCGTTGCGTTACATATACGGCATTGGTCCCGTGAATGCTTTGGATATTTTGGGGAAAGCTAAGGTTTCCCCGAATCTGCGTGTGCATCAGCTGAGCGATGCTGATGTTTTGAGCATCCGCGAGGTGATCGACCGCGAAGGCTACAAGGTTGAGGGAGATTTGCGCAGGGAAGTCTCCATGAATGTCAAGCGACTGATGGATCTAGGGTGCTACAGGGGGCTGCGTCATAGAAAGGGGCTACCTGTTCGCGGGCAGCGCACGCATACGAATGCTAGGACTCGTAAGGGGAAGGCCATTCCAATCGCTGGGAAGAAGATTGCAAAGAAGTAGGCGGATGAGCGTGGAGTTTGACTTAATTTAAGGAGGAGTTTGCATGGCCGGTGGTAGTGCTGTAAAAGTAAAAAAGAAGGAAAGAAAAAATATTCCTGTTGCTGTGGTGTACATTAATTCTACATTTAATAACACGTTGATCACAGTTGCAGACCCAACAGGGAATGTTATCGCTGCGGCTTCCTCTGGAATGGTGGGGTTCAAGGGATCCAGAAAGTCAACCCCATACGCTGCGCAGGTTGCCACCGAGTTAGCCGCGAAGAAGGCGGCGGAGCACGGAGTGAAGACGGTGCGTGTTGTGGTAAAGGGGCCGGGGGCTGGGCGTGAGACGGCTTTGCGTGCGCTTCAGACTTTTGGGCTGTTGGTTACGTCCATTTCCGACACAACCCCGATTCCGCATAATGGTTGTAAGCCTCCGAAGCGGCGCAGGGTGTGATAAAGGCAGACCAATATGTCGAGCGGCGCAGGGGTGTGATAAAGGCAGACCAATATGTCGAGAGGTTTAGGGGATCTGTTGTAGGGAACCAGTCTTCGGACGGGTGTTTTTTTGTGGAGTTGTTTTGTGATTGAAAAAAATTGGCAAGAGCTGATTAAGTCCTCTTCTTTGGACATTCAGTATGTTGATCCGAGTATGCGCGAGGCTGTGATCGTTGCAGAACCTCTTGAGCGCGGGTTTGGCATGACTTTAGGGAATGCCATGAGGCGGATTTTGTTGTCCTCTCTCCAAGGGGCGGCTTTTACATCTGTGAAGATTGAGGGGGTTTTGCACGAGTTTTCCACGATCCCTGGGGTGAAAGAGGATGTGACGGATATTGTTCTGAACCTGAAATCGATTGGTGTAAAATCTGTGTCTGAGTTGCCTAGAAAGGTTCATGTTTCAGTTGTTGGCCCGAAGGTTGTTACCGCGGCCGACATTGAGGTGGTTTCCGGCGTGGAGATTCTCGATCCTGCTGTTGTTATTTGTACAGTGGAAGACGGGGCGAGGCTCAATATGGAGCTGACTGTGAGCGTTGGGCGAGGGTATGTTCAGGCGGTATACGATCCGGAAGAGACTCGTACGATCGGGCTAATCTCCCTTGACGCGCTTTTCTCGCCAGTGCGTAGGGTTGTTTTCGGTGTGGAACAAACGAGGGTTGGGCAGCGGACCGATTACGACAAACTCACTATGAATATTGAGACGAATGGCGCGATTAAGCCGGACGATGCTCTGGCGTTTGCGGCGAGGATTTTGGTTGATCAGATGCAGCCGTTCATAAACTTTGAGGAGCCTAGGTTTGCGAATGCTAATTCCGAGAAGTTTGTGTTGCCATTCAACAAGAATCTGCTGCGTAAGGTTGAGGAGCTCGAGCTCTCGGTTCGTTCTGCGAATTGTTTGAAAAACGAGAATTTGACGTATATTGGTGATCTTGTGCAGAAGACTGAGGCGGAAATGCTGAGGACGCCGAATTTCGGGAGAAAGTCTTTGAATGAGATAAAGGAAGTGCTGGCGCAAATGGGGATTGGTCTTGGGATGACAGTTCCTAATTGGCCGCCAGAGAATATAGAGGAGTTGGCGAAGGGGTTGGATGACCCGTACAGCTGTTGATGTAGCCGATCACAAGTGAACTATGGGTTCGTTGCTTCGATGCTCGAATGCTCACGTACCATAAGTGCGCTGGGCTTCTGCGCTTCGAGGCGCCTGCCCACAATTCACTTGTGATCGGCTGAAGCTAAACACAAGTGAACTGTGGGTTTGTTGCTTCGAGTCTCGAATGCTCACGTACCATAAGTGCGCTGAGCATTCGAGCAGCACAAGGCTCCTGGCAAAGTCGCAGACTTTGTCGGGGCGTTGATGCAACGAATCCACAAACTTTTTGTGGCTGGATATAAGGAGGGTATGATGAGGCATGGTATAGCACACAGAAAATTAAATAGAACTTCAGAGCATCTCCAGGCGATGTTTAAGAATATGATTTGTTCGCTGGTTAAGCATGAGCAAATCAGCACGACCTTGCCAAAAGCAAAAGAGCTGCGTCCGCTTGCAGAAAAGCTTATTTCTCTAGGGAAAAGATACAAAAGCTGCTGTGAATCCGAAAAGCTGCATGTTCGCAGGCTTGTTTTGCGCAAGGTCGGCGGAGACGTGGAAGCGGCCGACAAGGTTATTGGAAGCCTCGCAGAGCGCTTTAGCTCTCGAAACGGCGGCTTCCTGCGGATTGTACGGAACGGTTTTCGCTATGGTGACAGGGCGCCTATGGCAATCATTAGTATGGTCGGGATTGATCCGGCGGCGGAGGGCGACGCTGCTACTGTTGCAGACAAAGGCGCCCTTTCCGGCGAAGAGGCGAATTAGGAGGCGGCCTAAGAATCTGTTTACATACGTCCAACAGGTTCTATACTTATCTCACCTGACTCTCGGGTGTCTCCCGCAGATGAATTGCGACATCCGAGTCGAGAAAAGTCCTGGTTTTCAGGTTCGAAATGTATAAGTAAGAGGGTTTGTGAAAATGGAAGAAGAGGAATCGCTTAAGGTTGCGGAGTCGTGCGATAGTGACGATGACGGCGGCGGTGCGGCGCCCGTTTCATTGAGTACGGCGTGTGCGCTGCTAGACAAGCTTGCCGAGGTTTTTACAAATAACCAATTAAGCGAAATTAAATTTGAAGTTGGCGGTTGTAAAGTATATTTAGCCAAGAAAGAAGAGAAAAAAGGGCCGTATGCTGCTGAGTTAGACTATTCTGCAGTGTCGGACCTTTTGCGTGGCGTGGCTCACGAGCAGCAGGTTTGCGAGGCGCTGCCGGTTGCTGGACAGGTTTCTGCCGTTGCCGCGGCTTCTTCAGGGCCCGCTCATCCGCCGCCCGCAATTGCGGCGGAAATTGATTATAGGACGCACCCAGGAACCATAAAGTCGCCTATGGTTGGTGTTGTTTACACCGCGCCAGAACCCGGAAGCGCTCCTTTTGTGAGGGTTGGGGACACTGTAAACCAGGGGCAGACGCTGCTGATCGTTGAGGCGATGAAGGTTCTGAATCCTATTAAGGCGACTAAGGCTGGGGTGGTTACGGCAGTTTTGGTGCACGACCAAAAACCCGTAGAATATGATGAACCGCTCATCGTCATAGAGTAACCCAGTTACCGAAAGTTTGCTGGTTCGTCGAACAGCACCACAACAAAGTCTGCGACTTTGCCTGGAGCCCGAAGTTGCTCGGCTCGAGCGGCAAAGTTTTTCCCTTCCATCCCCAGTCTCTTTTGTGTATCCTGAGTGTAAGGGTTGTTTTGATCATTGTAAAAGTAGGCTTTATACCCAGCCACAAAAAGTTTGAGAGTTCGTTGCTTCGATGTTCGGCTTGAGCAGTACGTTAAAGTACAGCTCTGCGTCTGCGCTTCGAGGTTCCTGCTCTCAACGCTTTTTGTGGCTAGGTACATTCTTTTATAACAAGGAATGTACTTGCAAAAACTTTGATCGCAAATAAAAGGAAAGGACTATAGCTATAAAAACGCGAGATGCTCTAGGCGGAAAGTGTGGAGAAAAGCAGAAAACCGACTCGCTCAGAGTGAATGAAGAGATTGTTGGGGTCCACGAGGTTAGGCTGGTAGACTCGCTTGGCAATGCGGCCGGCGTTGTTAGTCTGGCAGAGGCCCTTGCTGCGGCAAATGGGCAGGGAATGGATTTGGTGGAGATTTCCCCAAAGGTTGTTCCGCCGGTTTGCAAGCTCATGAACTACGGGAAGTTTCTGTACGAGCAGAAAAAGAAGAAGCATGAGGCGAAGAAGCATCAGAAAATCGTCGAGATTAAGGAGCTTCAGCTGCGTCCGGTGATAAATCAACACGACCTTGATGTCAAACTGAGGGCGGCCGTGAAGTTCCTCGAGCAAGGTGATAAAATCAAGTTTGTGATGAAATTCAGAGGACGTGAATTCAGCCATCAGGATCTCGGGTTGGACTTCCTTAATAAAATAGTTGAAAATCTCTCCGAAATAGCCAAGGTTGAGGTTCCGCCGAAGCTAGAGGGGAAGCAGTATGTTGTGGTTTTGGCGAGTAAGTAGCCTGTTGGCATGGTGATTTAAATTGGTCTTTTTCGCGTCAAATCCGGTGCTCGAAGCTCATGTACGTTTAGTACATTCCGCTTCTGTGCTCCGTTTTTCTTGAAAAATACTCGATTTAAAGCTCATGTAAACGGGCTTTGAATACAGCTAAGTCACAGTCGGTTTTTTTGTTTTTAATCAAGCGGGTGTTATGATAGTTGCTTTTTTGATTCTCCACGTGTTTGTTACTATCGCCATGATCGGGCTGATATTGCTGCAAAAGAGTGACAGTTCCGGCCCTCTCGGGATCGGAGGAGGCGGCGGGCAGGGGTCATTATTCACTGCTCGCGGCGTTGCCAACGTCCTAACCAGAACAACTGCGGTTTTGGCCGCGCTCTTCATAGGAAATTGCATTTTAATTGGCGTGCTTACAGATCGCGAGTCGAAAGAAGAGGGCTCGTTCTTCACAAGCACGAAAAAGGCCAAACATAAAGCGGCTGATGCTGACGTAGACGCAAGCAAGGTGGATGCTGAAAAGACAAAAGCAGGCGAACATCCTCCAGCAGATAGCGGCAGCGCAGATAAGAACGCAATGCAATCAGCTGAGCCTAATGCAGAAGTCGAAGACGCTCCGGAAAGCAACAACGCCGACAACGGCGATGAGGATAATGACGCATCGGCTGACAGCAGCTCAGATGAGCAGAGTACAGAACCTGAGCCAACTGCCAACAGCGATGGTGGAGGGGAATGAACGACTTCCTTTACGTAGACGAGCCCCGCTACATTTTTATTACCGGGGGGGTGATGTCTTCGCTTGGGAAGGGCCTGTCTGCAGCGTGTTTGGGGGCCCTTTTGCAGGCGCGCGGCTTCTCAGTTTGTATCAAAAAATTGGACCTCTACATAAATATTGACCCGGGAACGCTCAGCCCGTACCAGCACGGCGAGGTTTTCGTGACAGAAGATGGCACTGAGGCCGACCTTGACCTCGGCCACTACGAACGCTACACAGGCCAAAACACCGGCAAGCAAAATTATCTGACTGCTGGAGTAGTGTATTCCAATCTAATACAAAAAGAGCGGCGCGGCGAATATCTCGGCGTGACGGTTCAGGTTATTCCGCATGTTACAGACGAGATTAAGCGCTTCATCACTCAGGACGGCGGGCTTTTCGATTTCGTAATCATTGAGCTTGGCGGAACCGTTGGCGACATAGAGGGCGGGCCGTTCCTTGAGGCCGTTCGACAATTGCGCAACGAGTTTGGTCAACCGCAAACAATGTTCGTGCACCTAACGTACGTTCCCAACATGCGCGCAACAAATGAGCAGAAAACGAAGCCCACGCAGCACTCCGTGAAGGATCTGCTACATGCTGGGATTCAGCCGGACCTGATCTTGTGCCGCACCGAGCTCACATTGCAAGAGAGCACGAAAAGGAAAATTTCGCTTTTTTGCAATATTCCACCAGATGACGTTATTGCCGCGCAGGACGAAACGAATCTGTATAAGCTTCCGCTGAATTACAGCAAAGAAGGGCTGGACGAGAGGGTCTGCCTGCATTTTGGGCTCAGCCACAAAAGGCACAAAATATCCGAAGATTGGCTGCAGAAGTGGCAAGTTCTAAACGCCTCATTAGAGCGCCCGCTTGCGGAGGTCAACGTTGTTATCGTTGGGAAATACGTTGAAATGGAGGATTCGTATAAGTCGCTGAAAGAGGCGCTGGTTCATGCGGGCGGCAAACACAAAACCAAGGTCAACATTAAGTGGTGTAATGCGGAAACAACCGTCGATATTGTTGAGGCCCTGAAGGGGGCGGAGGCGATCATCGTCCCGGGGGGATTTGGGAATCGCGGAATAGAAAACAAGATCAATGCGATAAGATATGCTCGCGAGAATAATGTTCCTTTTTTGGGGATTTGTTTGGGGATGCAGCTGGCAATCGTGGAGGCGATGAGAAATATAGGCGGGATTGAAGACGCGAATTCAACGGAGTTTACGCGCGATTGTTCCCCTGTGATCTGTTTGATGTCTGAGTGGAATGATGATGGCGGGAATACGGTTGTACGCTCTGAAGAGAGCGACATCGGGGGGACCATGCGGCTTGGGGCGTATAAGTGCCAATTGCTTGAGGGGTCGCTCGTTGAGGACGTGTACGGGGTCTCAATTATTAGCGAGCGCCACAGGCATAGGTACGAGTTTAATTCGAGAAGGTTCGGAGAAAAATTGGAACAAACTGGGACTTTTATGGTTGGAAAGTCGCCAGATGGGTCGCTCGTGGAGATCGTGGAGCGCCGGGATCATACGTGGTTCGTTGGAGTACAGTTCCACCCGGAATTTAAATCAAAACCACTGTCCCCTCACCCGTTGTTTGATTCGCTGATTGGAAAGATTGCTAAAAAACAATTTTTGTTGTAGTATGCCGGACTGCGGGGGGGCGGACTGCGGACTGCAGTTGGTTTGCTGTGCTCTGGTCACGATGAGAAGTGTTGGATCGTTCCATCCCTAGGAAAGAAGGTTTATGTTTAGAAAAGAACTGCACAAGGAAAATCTAAAATTTTGCACAACCCCGAATTTGTTGACATTTTCGCGAGTTGCTGCCGTTCCTTTGCTGGTTATTGCTTTTTTTATACGCGAGCCAATAGGGAACTACCTTGCCTTGTTTATCATTATTGCTGCGAGTTTAACGGATTATGTGGACGGCTATATAGCGCGTCGCTTTTGCATGACCAGTAAGATCGGGGCTTTCCTCGATCCATTAGCAGACAAATTGCTGATATCTGTTGCCCTGCTTTTGCTTGCGGGAAGCGGGAAGATAGGTGGGTATGATCTCATCCCGGCCGCAATTATAATTTGTAGGGAGCTGATTATTTCTGGGCTGCGAGAGTTTTTGGGGGCGATGGGGCTTGAGCTGCCGGTTTTGCTGCTTGCTAAATACAAAACAGCAGTACAAATGGTTGCTATTACTTGCTTGTTCTACAATGCGCAGGCCCCGGGGCAGCATCTAGTGCAGCTGATAGGCGAGCTTGCGTTGTGGGCAGCTTGTGTGCTTACGGTAATTACTGGCGCTAGATACGTGCTTTTGACGATTGGCTTTATAAAAAGCCTGCAATTGCAAAAACACAAGATAGAGGTACGCAGAAAGCGGCGCAGATCTGGCTGAGCTGTCATTATTCTTTAACTGAGAACACGTTGACATAAGATTTAAACAGAACCTATTTTTCATCAGACAAAAGCAGTTCAAATTCCTCCGCCTGTTTGTTGTCTATTGAATGTTGCAGCAGGTATTGCAGTTGAGGAGGTTTTTTTCCATTCAGTGAGGACGATACGATATACGCAATAACTGCCTTTGCTGGGGCGTGTGCGGTGTTTCCTGCTAACATTTTCTGCCCGACGAGAACAAGCAAACGGTACGGGAACATTAGCAGGAGTTGTTTAATTTTCTTACCAAGCCCACTGGATGTTGTGGGTTTGTCGCGCTTCTGCTTCGCGGCCATTGCTTCGGTCATGTGCTCTACTAATTGGTCTATGAGGAAGCTGATTTGCTCAATTGCAATCATTTCTTTCAATTTTTCGATTTTGTGTGGAATCTTAGACAAGCCCTGCGGATTTTCCTTCTTCAAATCAGTTAAGACTTCGCGAACGAAAGACTCATACTGCCCAGCAACTCCCTTTCTGCTTTCTAAATATTTCTCTATTGCCTGATGAAAGCATTTCGCGATTTCCTCGTCAGGAACGGTAACAGACGTTGTCGGGATTTTAATTAACGAAAAGTCGCGGAGGTCGTCAGTTTTGTTTTGTTCATTCGCCGACTCGATACGCTGTTTCACCAACGTTCCTGCGCTTTTCCCTAAAATATAGACTCTAAAAATTTCTTTGAGCTCGAGATTCTTCAAAGAAGCGGTGCTTAGATGGAACAAAGTACTTAGTTCCGTGCAATTCAACCCTTCTCGAACTATTCCGAGGATAAACGATACAAAGAAAACTTGATGCAACGTTGTTGCGTCTTTAAGTAACGCAACAATAGACCTCTTCAATTCTTTAGAGTCGGCATTCTTGCTCGCCCGTCCACCGCGTACAATTGCCTTGATGAATTCCTGACATTTGCTGCAGAACTTGAAATTTCCAAAAGTTGTTTCTTGCGCGCTGGTTGCGGTTTGACAACAAAAAACCAAAGCAATTAAACAACAGAGTCTTTTTGTAATTTCGAACCCGAACACAGCAAACTACGAATATATAAAGCCCTCTCTGGCCTTAGTAATAATCTCAGCGTTCATATATTTCTGTAGCGCTTTAGGGATCGCAATGGTGCCGTCCGCCCTCTGGTAATTCTCCATAATAGCGATAACAGTGCGCCCGACAGCCAATCCCGACCCATTCAGCGTGCACACAAAGTTCACGTTATTCTCGCTGTCCTTATACCTCGCCCCCATGCGGCGCGCCTGAAAATCCCCGCACATCGAACAACTGGAGATCTCGCGGAATTTATTTTGTCCAGCCAGCCAAACCTCAATATCGTAAGTCTTGCGAGATGAAAAGCCCATGTCCCCAGTACACAAACAAACGGTTCTGTAAGTGAGCTCCAATTTCTGCAAGATATTCTCGGCAACTCCCGTCATCCTCTCGAGCTCATTTATTTCCTGTTCTGGTGTCGTGATGCTAACGAGCTCAACCTTACTGAATTGACGTTGCCTAAATATTCCGTGCATGTCTTTCCCGGCAGATCCCGCCTCAGACCGGAAGCATTGCGTGTACGCCGTAATGCGCAGCGGCAAATCTTTTTCCGATAAAATCTTTTCGCGCACAAGGTTCGTCAGGGCGACCTCCGCCGTTGGAATAAGCCACAGATTGTCCGTCGTTTGAAACTGATCCTCGCGGAATTTCGGCAGCTGTCCCGTCCCGTACATGGCCTCCTCGTTCACCAAATGAGGCAGATATAGCTCTTCGTAGCCGTACTCTGATGTGTGGGTATCTAACATAAACTGGGCGACGGACCTCTCTAGCCTCGCGAGCGCCCCGATCAGCAACGAAAACCTGCTCCCAGAAATTTTTGTCGCGAGAAGTGGGTTCATGAGACCGAGTTGTTTGCCTAGGATATGGTGTTCTTGCGGGGTGAAATTAAAACACGGCTTACTTCCCCAGTATCGCACGGGAACATTGCTTCGCTCGTCCTTGCCCCTAGGGCAGGTAAAGTCCGGAATGTTAGGGATCTCCAGCATCATCATGTGGAACTTGGATCTCAACTCCTCGCACTCTGCCTCGCACTTGACCAAACTCTCGCGCAACCGCACTCCCTCTGCCACAACCTCCGGTTCTTTGCTTGCGTCGCCATTCCCAGTTTTTATGGCTTGCAGGATTTTTGCATTTTGGTTTTTCCTTTCCAGGATGTCTTGTACTTTGGAGACGGCTGCCCTGTATTCCTTGTCTAGGCTCAGAAGCTCGCTGGACAGTGGGTCCTTCACGCGGGCAAGCAGCGCGTCATCTAGGATTTTAGGGTTCTCGCGAATCATTTTTATATCAAGCATGATAATTCTCCAAGTGAATAAAATGGGGCGACGGTAGGAACTGAAACACTTAAATGGACTTCAAAACGTAATGATTCGGATAACGCTCGCGCACAAACTCGCTAATAGCGAGGATAACCCGATCCACGGTTGTGCTGGCGGCTTCGTCGAAAGTTTGTAATTGTATGTCTGATCTCCTATACACAGGGTAACATTGTTCTATCAGTTTTTCCAGGACCTCCTTCTGGTTGCCTCCCCGGATTAGCGGTCTGTCATTGCGCCTGGACACCCTCGCTACCAGCATTTCAAGGTCCGCATTCAGCCACACCGTTATCGCCTTTTCTTTGAGTAGCTGCTGCGTCTCCTCATCGATGATAGAGGAGCCGCCTGTTGCCAGGACGTGTGGGGGTTGGTTCAGAAGACGCGCGATGACGCTTCTTTCGCCGCGTCTGAGGGCCTCTTCTCCAAAAACGGAGTAAATCTCTTTCATCGAGCAACCAGCTGCTGTTTCAACTTCTTGATCGGAGTCGTAGAAGAGCATTTCTAGGCGTTTGGCCAAACGTCTGCCAATGCTGGTTTTCCCGCATCCCATTAACCCAACTAAAGCTATTGTTTTCGGAGGCATGAAGCTTATTGTTGGGGTTAATTTCCTCGGCTTGTAAAAATCAGATGCCATAATCCAATATTCTCCGGTTCAAGTACTCATAAAGAGACAAAACGACCACCATAAACTATGGAAAAACTAAAGCGGAACACCACAACGCCAGCGCCGCCAAGTACATTATACATATAAACTATATCTCTTTTCAATTTTTTATAAACAATATAAATAAAAAAGATGTTATTTCCCACTTGCAGACGCGAGCGATGAGGGGTAATGTTGGGGTTGAGGCTTTGGGGTTTTGAGATTATACTTCATCACAAAGGGCTTTGAGGCGCAGACAAGTGGTGTGTGTTTGTTTTTTGCTGGGGTAGCTCAGCTGGTAGAGCAACTGATTCGTAATCAGTAGGTCGGGGGTTCGATCCCTCTTCCCAGCATTTTTGTCCTTTTTTCTGAGAACCGTGTGGTCGCCGCACTTGTGCCTAAGTCTCTGATTCCGGCAGTGGCTTGATTCAATATGTGTTTCTGAAAAAGCTAAGTACAGCAGATCTGTTTATTGTTAGATAAAAGTCAGGGCCATTTAGTTCTTACACAAATGCAGCAAAATTTCTAAGAACCCATTGACATAAGATTTAAATTGAGTGTTTTCAGGAGAAACGGAGCGCAGAAGCGGAAAACGTACATGAGTTTCGAACCGGATTCGACGCAGAAAAGACCAATTTAAATCATTATGTCAACGGGTTCTAACGCAGCCATGTACAGCGCTTTTCTGATGCTTTTGTTTCCTTTTCGGGATATGTGTGCTTTGCCACGAACAGGTGTTCCAGACGTGCATTGCGATGGCGTAACTCCGGTAAATGCGGCAAATGCTGGTTTGCAGGAACCAACATTTTCTATTGCACCGCGTTTGCTTACCGGTGTAGTATACAGCCTGGAGTAGTTTAATACAATGAATGACAGTTATGCAAATTAGATCAATCACGTGTATACCCAGTCACCAAAAGAATTGCGAGCAGGAGACATATAATATAGGCGAAGAGCTATACTCTACGCACTGCTCGAGCCGAGCAATCTCGAGCTCCCGGCAAAGTCGCAAACTTTGCTGTGGTACCGTTCGACGAACTCGCAATCTTTCGGTGACGGTGGATAGCGGCAAAAAAAATGTAGGAAAAAACTACGACAGGCGGGTACAGTGCGAGACGAACTCATCAAGCTATGTATCAGAGACGCACCGACGTAAGCGTTTCATTCCTGGTTTCAGCTGTTTAATTTCGATGATCCTTGTTGCAATGAGCAGTAGTTCATCATGGAGTGCACGTCGCCTTGCCCAAGCCCCTGCACATCCAGCGCCTGTTACAACGCTGGCTGCCCTGTACTCTCAGCTGCAAGAGGCTATGCAACAAGGTCTTACGAATTGGACGCCTGAGTTGGAACAGATGATACGAGTGGCTTTATCACAAGATAATGGTTCAATTCCGCCTGATGCGAGACGTCTAATGCAAAGGGTTTTACAAGTAGGTGTGCCTGCAGATAGCGCCCCTTTGGTTGCTATGCTTGCAGTTGCAATTGATGTTAACTACAATTTTGGTAGATTGTCGCATCTAGCAGCTCAATACTTAGACATACAAAAGGGAAAGAAAGTAGACAAAAAAAACAAGGAATATTCTGTCGCTAGTTTCATAGTAGATAAAGAGGCCCCGCAACATATTGTGGGTATGATGCGGCTGGTTATAAGCACCCCTGAATTGGCTGAAATGCTGACAAGTACTGCCGACAGTTTTAATGAGACAATCTATTTTAAATTTGATCCGCATCGAGCACTTGTTATTGCTATAATGGAGCACAGAGTAAGTACGTTGTTCCTGGAATGCGCCGCTATTCTGTCGTCACGGTGCAAAGAACTAGATTTGGCGCAAAAATTCATAGATATGGCAACCCAACGTGGAGTTAGCTCACGAAATCATCTAGAGATATTGAGTCCATATTGTCCTGAAGCAAAAATATTATTGGCTGGCCCTAGCGAACTAGCGCTAGTGCAGACGCAGTATAGAAACGCGTTGGATAAAGACGTCGGATTTAACACCATCCCACATGTCCCATGCCTGAGCAGTATGCTTCGCACAGCTCAACTAAATCGATTCTTTGTTCCGGGGGAATCGTCGCTACTGCTACGGGAAGGAGCTCAAGAAGCCGGGATAGTATATCCTAGTGGCATTGCGCAGCAGCTATGTTTTGAGACGTCTGCCTGGTGGTTGTCGCAACAAAATGATCCTGCACTACAAGAGTTTGCGTTGAGGTTGATGCTTGTTGGTGCGCCACACTCCACGAGGCTAAGACGTGAACATGCTTTGCTACTCTTGACACTTGGAAGGCCCTCCGAGATCTCCCCAGAAGCACTTGAATGGTTGTTTTATCAAGCACAAGAAGGTGATGTCTTATCGCTTGACGTATTGGCAGAATTTGCATTCGTAACGCACCACACAATTTCGTGTGATATTGCTACGCGTTTTCGTGAGGTCATTAGCCGGCATAAGGTCATCTGTCCCCCTAAAATACTAATAGTCGCCGGGCATTGTTTCGGATGCGGACGTTTGGAGATCAGAAACCTCCCCTTCGCTATAGAGTGTTTGTGTCTAGCCTGGTCAAAATCGCCTTCTGTGATGGTAGGATTGTCTCTTGCAGAGCTGTCGATCACAAATGGCGACCGTTCAGGATTGGACATTGTAACACGTTACGCAGACGAAAGAGATCCTACGGCACAATCCATGCTTGGATCGCTTTACTTTTATGGGGATCAACGCATACAGTTTCTCTCCAATCCACCAGAAGCATTTCGTCTGTTAAGTGAATCTGCGGAGCAAGGAGATAAGGAGGCAGTGCTCCTTTTAGGGCTGAGTCTCGCTTTTGGTTACGGAACGAGTGTTGACATAACATCCGCGATAAATCGTCTTCAACAATTAACAGTGGATATGACTGAACCTGAACAGCCAGATATGTCTCAAAGCGAAATCGAAGCAATAACTGAAACTTCTGATCCAGAATCTCTGCTAAGATATGGTGTAATGCTTCGAAGACAAGGGGATACGCGTGCATTACAATTCATTGTGCAGAGTGTGTCACGAGGATGCCCAGACGCTATTGTGATTATCTCGGACTTTCTCCTAATGGGCGTTGAACAATGGATGGCGGGAGGATGTCCAGACTTTTCACGAGATGGAAACACAATACTTAGCAATCTTGGTAACGACCACGACCAACCATTAGAATATGAACAATTAATGCGCTACCTCGCTCAAGTTGGTAGTTCGTTCCGTACAGAAACACCACCAGCGAATGTTGTCTCGATCGCGTTATATTTGTACTTTTACGCGGCTTGTCAACACAAATTGACCGCAATAAAACGAATAATCGCATTTTTACGGATTATTCAGGCTCCTGCTCCTCCTGGGGGATACAGTAGCAATAGGGCAGAGGCGATGTTCCACAGCGTTATAGAGCGTATCGGGCGAGATGGAACCCGCTCGCGCTTCCTGTCTATGGTGAGTGCGTCTCTAAGACCCCGTTGACATAAGATTTAAATTGAGGATTTTTCAGGAGCCTCGAAGCGCAGAAGCGCAGCGTACTTATGGTACGTGAGCATTCGAGCGGTACCGGGCTCCCTGCAAAGTCGCAGACTTTGCTGTGGCGTCGACTCGACGAACTCCCAAATTTTTTATGGCTGGATCACAAGTCGTGCGCGGTTCTTGCCTCACCAGCAACCAACCTCTGCTGCAAGCAAGTGTTCCTATTCATCACGCAATTGTTTTTCACGGCCCTTCCCATTGCCTGTTTGCTCCCGATCACCACAACCAACTTCCTACCGCGGGTTATCCCAGTGTATATCAAATTCCTCTGCAGCATAATATGGTGCGCAAGCGTCAACGGAATGATGACTGCCGGAAATTCAGAGCCCTGGCTCTTATGTATGGAAATCGCATAAGACAACACAAGCTCATCCAGATCATGATAGTCATAACGAACATTACTTCCGTCTATATTAATGATTACCTCTTGTTCCTCCAGGTCTATCCCTTTTATGACGCCGATATCTCCATTGAAAACGCCTTTGTCGTAGTTGTTCTTGATTTGCATAACCTTATCCCCCACACGAAACCTCTTCCCTCCTCGCTGAATCTCGCTCCCATTCGGGTTCAACGTCTGTTGCAGCAATTCATTGAGGTTCCCCGTTCCAACAAGCCCTTTGTGCATCGGCGTCAAGACCTGAATGTCGTTGATCCGATCGTACGCAAACTTCTCAGGAATGCGCTTCGCAATCAGATACACAATCTTGCGGCACATCGCATTTTGATCTTCCTCTGGCATAAAGAAAAAGTCCGTCCCCTCAGAGTTCTCCAGGTTTGGAGTGATTCCATTAACTATATTGTGCGCATTAACGATGATTGCGGACTTCCTGGCTTGCCGAAAAATTTCATTCAACTCTACAACCTTAACAACTCCGGCCTTTATTATATCAGCCAGCACGTTCCCCGGCCCAACTGACGGCAGCTGGTGCGTATCACCAACAATTATCAACGTGGCGTGCAGTGGGATCGCCGCCAGCAGCGAATGCATCAGAAGCGTATCAACCATGGACGCTTCGTCGAGTATCAAAAAATCGCAATCAAGCGGATTCTTTTCACAGCGCACAAACTCCGCCCCAACGGAACTACACTCCAGCAGACGGTGGATCGTTCTTGCGGGGCGCCCCGTCGCCTCTGCCATTCGCTTGGCGGCGCGCCCGGTTGGGGCGGTGAGGTGGATTTTGTCGGTTGAGCAAGACAGGATATTCAAGATCGCGCGGATAATCGTTGTCTTTCCAGTTCCTGGGCTCCCAGTGATCACGAGGACTTTCTGCTCTAAAGCCGCCTCAACAGCCTCAATCTGCTTGGCGGCCAGCTCTATCGCTAGCTTTTGCTGAACCCAATCGATCGGCGACTCGTGTCCCTCCCCGGCCTTCTCCCTCCATTTCTCCAATAAAAACCCGCTTTGCCGTTCAGCGCTACAGAGAGCGCGGATTTTCTCGGCGATTTGCAACTCAGCGATATAGTAGTTTTTCAGAAAAGCTGCCAGAATTTTGCAGCCATTTACGTGGATTGACTCAATCACTATTTTCTTCATCCGCACAAGCCGCCCGAGCGCATCGTGCAAGACGTCGACGTTAATGTTCAGCATTTCTTTGCCCTTTTGAATCAGCTCTTCAACGGGATAAAAAGTGTGCCCCTCAACTGTGATTTCTTGTAGAGCGAACAAAAGGCCGGCCTCCGCTCGCATCACGGATTCCGCGTCTATTCCGATCTGCTTGGCGATTTTATCCGCCGTTACAAACCCTATGCCCCAAATGTCATAAGAGAGCCTGTACGGGTTGTTTTGAACCACGGCAATCGAGTTATTCCCGTATTTCTTGTAGATTTTGGCCGCAAAGGTCGTGCTGACCCCGTGGTCCTGCAAAAAAATCATGATCGACCGTATTTCCTTTTGCTCGTGCCAGGCTTCCTCGATCAGGCGCACCCTGTGTTCCCCAAGGCCTGGAATCTTCAAGAGGGAATCCGCGGATTCGTCTATGACGTCCAGTGTTTTCTCTCCGAACTCGCGCACTATCTTGCGCGCGATATGCGGCCCTATTCCTTTGATGAGGCCGGAGCCGAGGTATTTCTCGATGCCGCGAGAGGACGACGGAACGGGGCACAAGCACGACGAGACCTTGAATTGCTTGCCAAACTTGGGGTGCTCGGTCCACTCGCCCTTCAGCTCAAGCATGCTACCCGGGGAGGCTTGGATATTGCCAACTATCGTGACTGGGCCGTTGATGCCGTGGACCTTTACTTTTGCGATAGTGTAGCTGTTTGCCTCGTTGGTAAAAGTGATCCTCTCCAAAATCCCCCTTAGCGTCTCTGATTTTGTTTCATTACTAACATTATCTGCCATGCTCAAATATTGGTCAGAATTGCGTTCCGCCTGTATTGTATCACGGTTTATATACTCAACCACCGAAAGTTTGAGGGCTATCCAGACACCAAAGGAATTGCGAGCAGGAAACGTCGCACGCGGTGAAGCTAACGCATCTGTTTCTTTTGTACAAGTTATTTGGCAGCACAGCTCAACACCCAACGCATCTCAAGAACTCCCACAATTGGTGTACAAAACAAGTCCCAACAAATATACCGTTCATTGCTCTCAATCCTCGCTGAAGTAAAGATTTTTTAGACCTTCGTT
>JAIRNW010000063.1 GCA_031257795.1 Holosporales bacterium
TCTTCCAGTCGCCGCTGCAAATACGCAATCACACGATCTTTCTCAGGAAGTTGAGCTAAATCGTCCATGGCTCCATCAAGCTGCGCAGTCACTTCTTCCAGTCGCCGCTGCAAATCCGCAATCACATGATCTTTCTCGGAAAGTTGAGCTAAATCGCTCATGGCTCCATCAAACTGCGCAGTCACTTCTTCCAGTCGCCGCTGCAAATCCGCAATCACACAATCTTTCTCGGAAAGTTGCAACTTGAATTTTTGAATATCACCACTTTGTTGTATATGATTTTTTCGCGCCATTTGTAGGCGTTCAGTAAGGCTCTCCGCTTCTTGGGTCAAGCTCTCCGTTGTACTAGCAAGCCGATCCTGCAAATCACCTATGCAAGCCGCCTGTAATGTTGCTCTGCCAATCATAAAACGCCGCAGTTTTTCAATTGCCGCTTCCTCATCTCTTAGCATCTGGCCCATTTCATTCTGCAGCGCTTCCAGCTCTGCCAACACGTTGTGTAGCTCCCCTTCGCCTATATCTTTCGGAACCACGCTAATTTGTCGATGTAGCTCCTCCGTTTTTTCTGTTATCCGTTGCAGCAGTGCCTCTTTTTCCGCACGTTTCGAAGCAAACGCTCCACTGATTGAAGCATCTTGTCCGATAATTCCCTCCGCCGCACTATCTATTTGCTTCTGCAATCTATCGGCTATCCAAGAATATCGGCTGCGCGTAAGGTCAGTGAATATTGTATTTTTTAGACGATTAAAGTCATCGGCACTAAAAGTGTTTGGCTTACATAACAGAGAGTCAAGCTCTAAAATCATCTCCAAACGCGTACGTTCTTTTACTGTTAACCCCAAGAGTACATCATCTTCTATTTTGATTCCTCCATCGGTTAGTATACTCCTAGCTTTCTGCACAAGCTCTCGATAATTTTGGGCTTTACACAAATTAGCATACATCGGCTCTTTTTCTCTTCGCACGTTCTTATCAGCCAACGATTTTCTGAAATCTGCCGACGCCGTTGCCCAATATGCACCTATAGATTTTACGTATTTATTAGAGCCAGCTACGCTTTGAAGCAAAGCAATCTGTTCCTCCATGACACCAAACATCACCCGCGTCGCGTTATCTGCAGGTTCATATCCCGGAGGCGCAAACCCAACAACGGGACGGTTGGATAGACCTCGATACCCCTCTGACATTTGTTCTTGTTTTAGGTCATCTACTAGCGAGACTGGCCTATGACCTGGAGGACTACTGCTTGTCGCCACAACATTTATAGAGCAAACTGCTATTACAACAACAATATGCAAAAACACCTTCATTACATTCATAAAGTCATCTCCAATTAGATTTCATTTTGAAAACCATCTTTTGCGGACCGTATCGCAAGATGGAGTGAAAATCAACTTTATTTAACGTGTCAAAATTCAGAAACATCCGCTTGGTACGATTTAATTCTATACAAAAGCAAAATAAAAATCTTGACTGCCGCCTTGTCTGAATGAGAGGATGAAGAATACAGTTTCTCCAGCTGTATAGTCACTGAAAGAATTCGGTAGGAGCGTCGAAGCAACGAACACGCTCTCTTGGTGGACGGATACAAAAAAATTTGGGGGGGGCGTAGCTCAGTTGGTTAGAGCGTCGGCTTGTCACGTCGAAGGTCGCGAGTTCGAGTCTCGTCGCTCCCGTTCGTTCACTCCATGCATTGTAGCCAATCACATTCGAGTTTTATGGGAGTAGGTTTTTGTATTTTGTTTTTGCGGGGGCAAAATTCAATGTGAAGGGATCGGCAGTTCTAATATGGCGCGCAGGCCTGTTGTTTCTTCGCTCAATCACAGTACTCAAAATCGTACACGAGACTATTATAATGCTACCGATAATAACCGACACATTCAGCGCTTGGTTTAAAATCAAAACCCCAACCAAATTCGCTAACACAAGCTCGAAATACCTTATCGACGCCAGCGGAGCCGCATCAGAAATAGCGTATGCCTTAAACATGCAAACCTGGACCAAATTCCCGTTAATCCCCAATATGATCATCATGACAATCTGCCACAAAGACACCGCCTTCCACACAAACATCGCTGGAACTAACGCAAAAATCGTTGTGCCAACACCGAAATAAAATAAGAGCGTTAAGAGATGCTCGTCGTAAACCATTTTCTTCGCAATAACACAAATAACCGCAAACAAAAAAGCGCTTAACAACGGAAACAAACACGCTATACCAAGCACATTCATATCTTCGTGCAAAATAATTACAACCCCAGCAAATCCCAACAGCGAGCACAACACTCTCCCCGCGCCGACCTTCTCCCTCAAAAAGATCGCCGCTAACGGCAGGAAAAATATAGGCTCAGAAAACATGAGGCCGGCATTGCTGGCAATCGGGAAGTACGCCAGCGAAACAATGCCGAAACCAACTGCAAAAGTGCCCAAGAGGGCTCTCCAAAAATGGAGATTGTGCATGCGCGCTCTAAAATATAGCGTCCCCTTCGGGAGCATGAATGGTAAGACGGAAAGGGCGGTAACAAGGAAACGTATAAATGCGATTTGTATTGGATGAATGTTAGTTCCTAGTTGTTGAGTGATAACGTCATTTGTAACGCAGATAAAGTCAACAAGAAGAATCCACATCGCACTGATTATATAGCTTTTTTTATTGAGGTTTTTATGAATATTCATTTCGCGATAAACCAGACACTTCAGGGAACATTCCCTTCATCGAAACAACCTAACCTACTAATCATAACCAGATTAAAATTAGAAAAAAAACCCCCTACAGAAACATTGTTTTTGGATTGCGTTTGGAATGAAGATTTTGAAAAATGTTTCCCCCGGAAAGGCGCCAGACTGTGTGCACTATTACCAGTAAGCGTACATACTATCTTCAAAGAGGGCAATAAACAAAATGCTTTTAGTCACGTGGAGCAATTGTTCTCTGGGAGTTTGTGCAGCGAACCGATTTTGTTCAAAGCTGGATTGGTAAGGTTGTGCTTCGCAGCTGAACAACGTCTTGATCATATTAAAATCGCAAACTTTACCGGGCCTCGAAGCAACGAACCAGCAAACTTTTCTCCACAGGACATATCCAAATTCGTATTTGAGGGCAGCGTAACACAACACCATCTGGAAACTTGCTATCCAGCCAAGCTCACATTCTGTTTGGTAGCAGAATGGCTGCAGCATGACGAAGGTATTGTTGACATCGGCCCTCAAATTTCATGTATGTTTCCAAATAACTCTATTAGCTCATTCAATAACGATTTCGTTGTGCAAGGCGAGTGCAACAAAACCGGATATCAAATACTGCGAACTAATTTTAGTATCACCGAACAAAGCGACGCACTAAGTGGCGCACCTTTGTGTGATCGTGACTGCAACTCTTTCAAATGCGAATTCAAATTAGGCTGGAGCTACGAACAAAAAAGAATAGAGAGACTATTTTTCTCGTTACCTTTCTTCGCAGCGAACACAGCAGATGCGCAAACTTTTTGTGACCGTGAAAATACACAGAACCAGCAAACTTTTTGTTACCATGCAAATACCCAATCACAAAAAGAGTTGATGGCAGGAGAAGCGACGCACAGGCGAAGAGCTGTACTCGACGTACTGCTC
>JAIRNW010000001.1 GCA_031257795.1 Holosporales bacterium
CAGAATTTTGGGAAGGAGACACGGAGCACAGAAGCGGAGCGTACTTAGATGTACGTGAGCATTCGAGCACCGGATCGACGTACCCAAAAACTGATTTTGAAGGTTTCGAAAGAGGTCCAATTTAAATCTTATGTCAACGGGTTCTCAGGCCACAGCATCATGCATCGTATCTGAACTATTGAGAAACGGGACAAAAGAGCTCAATCCCACGTTCTATCCAAGGCAATAATTTCTGAATATCGTCCGGCTCAATTGTTGGCCCAAGCCAAATGCGCAGCGCTGGCACAGATTTTTTGTGGTTGAGAATATCCTCGGCCACTGTATTTTCGCGCAAAAAATCCGCAATATTCTGGAGTTTTGCCCAATCTGCAAGGTCCTCGCGGTTGTCCCAGGCCCCATTCCGCGTCAAAACTTGTAGGCAGGCCACGTTTTTGCTCCTAATCGATTCGTCTTGAACAAGAAACCTAACGGACTCTGTTCTTGCGACCCAACGCGCCACAATCTCATAATTTGCGCGGGTTCTCTTTATTAGTTGCTCCCTCCCTCCGATTTTTTCACTCCAAGTCAACGCAGAGAGTATGTCCTCAATGCCAAGAAGAGATACTGTGTTTGGCGTGTAGCCATTGAAGAAGTCCATGTCCACCGTGCCGTCCTCTGCCTTCCTCGGCAAGCGTAGCAAGCGCGGAAGTGGGTGTGAGGTGGCGGGGTGGCGCACTCTTGCTAGACAGCGCTCGTTCATGACGACCGCGCCAATTCCGGCCTCTCCACCGACTCCTTTTTGGAAGGGAAAGGCGACGGCGTCCAGGAGGGCCCACTGGATGTTCGTGCAAAACACGGCTGATGTGACGTCACAGATGGAAAGCCCTTCGCGGTGCTCTAGCCATCTGACGTCGGATACGTTGGAGCCGGTTGTTGTTTCGGAAAGGACGAAAACGCAGTCATGGGACCGATCATATTGGTTGAAGTCTGGGTTTTCTCCGGGCGCGGCAGTGAAGACACGAGCGCCAGCTATTTTTAGTTCGTTGACAATGTCATGAGACCATAAATTACCGAAAAAACCAGCCGAAAATATGTCTATTGGGCGAGATTCCAATAGGTTCCACAACAAAAACTCGAAGGCCCCTGTCCCCCCTCCGTTAACAAGCGCGATGTGGTGTGTTCTTGGGATTTGCAGTATTGAGCGAGTTAGGGCGATGACTTCTTGTATTCGCTTTAGCCCTGCCGGCCCGCGGTGTGAACGCCCGACGGTGCACGTGTCTAAATTGGGAAGGGCCCACTGCGGGTGCTTTTTCGACGGCCCAGAGCCAAACCTTGTGTCTTTTGGTTTTTCTAACATGTTCTAAGCACAGACATTGCGTTCATATCAAGTATGACTTTATCAGCCTTCCACCAATGTTAGGAGCTTTTTCAATGGACCTCTTTCCAAACTCTTCAAAATCAGTTTTTGGGTACGTCGATCCGGTGCTCGAATGCTCACGTACATCTAAGTACGCTCAGCCTCTACACTCCGCCTCTGCGCTCCGTTTCTCCTGAAAAATCCTCAATTCAAATCTTATATCAACGGGTTCTAAGATTTATAAATGAAATCTACTGTCTAGAGGTTTGTTGATATATAATCTTGCAAGGGTAGTTTTCATTTCTTTAGGTACGCATGATACAGTTTCAAAAATTAGTGGAGTTTCGTTCCGCAGCGACCAGCGCTCTGCCAGTCTGTTTGCATGATTCGCAACAAGGCGCCGTGGTGCGCCTTAGATTAGCCGGCGTTGAGGAGGAAGCGGTTGTTGGTGAATTCGCTTTGGTGAATGGCTTTCAGCAAACGATATTGCAAGAAATGTTGTCGAAAGACGTAGACGAGGACGAAGACGACGATTGGGATGATGACGAGGATGAATGCGACTTCGACGAAGAAAATGACGACGGCGAAGACGATGACGACGGCGAAGACGATGACGACGATGAAATAGACGATTTTGATGAAGAAGACGAAGACTTCGACGACGATGATGAAGACACTTTTGACGATGATGATGACGAATAGGCCATGCTAGACATTTTTTGAGAGGTACATATAAATGCAACCGGCCTCGTGGCTTAGTAAATTAACGAAGGCTCTGAAAAAATCGGCTAACTCGATAGGCGAAGGCCTGTCTAGCGTGTTTTCCTCGCAGACGACAAAAAGCCTGAGCCAGGAACAGGTGGAAGAGATTCAGGATGTTTTGATTCAAAATGATGTCAGCTTTCGAGTTGCTGAGTTTATTTGCAAAGATTTGCTCAGCAAGAAGGTTACAAGTATTGATGAAGCAAAAGCTTTTTTGTCGGCTAAAATCCTGGAGATTCTTGCTCCGTACACCGTGCCGTTTTACGAAAAGTTTCTGTCTGAGCTCAGCCAGCAACCGGACTCCGCCGAAAGCGCTCCTGCCAACTCCACTGCCGGAAGCACCCCTCCCCATGTAGAAAGTGCTCCTACACACCAGTCGCAGCCGTCAACCTGCACGATCGTCATGATTGGTGTGAATGGAAGCGGAAAAACAACAACTATTGCCAAATTGTCTCATGCGCTGCTGAAAAGTGGCTTGTCTGTGGAGTGGGCAGCTTGCGATACATTCAGGGCGGCAGCCGTGGAGCAGATGCAAGTTTGGGCGGATAGGTTAGGAATTTTTACATACGTTGGAGAAAAATCGCCAACCACCAGCAGCAAGCAAGACCCATCCGCACGGGCCTTCCGCGCATACCGGGAGGCTAAAGAAAAGGGGACTGACGTGCTATTCATAGACACGGCCGGCCGCCTACAAAACAACACGCAGCTCATGCAGGAACTCGCCAAAATCGTGAGAACCGTGCAGAAAGTTAGCAATGCGTGTAGATATGTGTTAGTGCTAGACGGAGTTGTTGGGCAAAATGCGTTGGCTCAAGTGGAAATGTTTGGAAAAGTGGCGCCTATCACGGATTTGATCGTGACGAAACTGGATGGTATGGCCAAAGCCGGGTTCATCATTGAAATATGCAAGTCATTCAAGTTGAATATATCAGCGATCGGCATCGGAGAAAATCTTGAAGACCTTGGAAGCTTAGATCCAGACTTTTTTGCAAAATCAATTCTTGGAGCGTGAAAAGGTGGTGTGGAAGCAGGTTTTTAAGACAGCGTGCTTTTGGTGTCTCTCGGTTTTATGGAGAGCGGCCGCTTTTGTTATTTCACAAACGCTTTTTTTGCTCGGCGACACGATCTCGTACTTGCGTTCGTTTAGGTTTGGTCCCCGTGCACAAAAGAGCGAGTCGGGGGCGACACCAGATGAGGCATTAAATGAAGGGAGTGAGCCAGCCGATCCATCACTCGATTGCTGTACATTTAGTCCAACCACGCCCACGCACAACGAATTTCTGCCTCGCAGTTCTTTTTGCGGCTCTGGCTACATTTTTCTTCCGTTCCTATTTGACAGCTTAATCATATTTTTTTCTATTCCAATCACAGCGTTTTTTCTCGAGGATGACTTCGCCAACTACTCTTCTGGGTTTTTGATAAAAAACATGTTCGTTTTCTTGTTAGTATCATTTAGTTGCTTCTTACTTTTGCGCACATACTCACACTATGACGACGCCAGCCTAGTGCGCGATTCAAAAATCGAAACATTCATCAACTTTTTCGATTGTAGAAGAGCAATCTCGCCGCTTTTCGTTGCAATAATCGTGGCAACAATCCTCTTCTCGCCATTAGTCTTTTTGCTTGGGCAGCTGGAAAAAATTACGCTTAGCACAATAATATGGAACATATTCACTTGTCTTATTCTGATAGCGATCGTAAGGAAGACGATTGTGTCCCTTTGCGCACACGTTAAGAACCTGTTGACATAAGATTTAAATTGAGGGTTTTTCAGGAGAAGCGGAGCGCAGAAACGGAGAGTTCTAAACGTACATGAGTGGACCTCTTTCGAAACCTTCAAAATCAGTTTTTGGGTACGCCGATCCGGTGTTCGAATGCTCACGTACATCTAAGTACGCTCCGCTTCTGTGCTCCGTGTCTCCTTCCCAAAATTCTGATTTTGAAGGTTTCGAAAGAGGTCCAGTTTCGAACCGGATTCGACGCAGAAAAGACCAATTTAAATCATTATGCCAACTGGGTCTTCCATCGGTTTTGCGTGAATCCCGGTCCTCACACAACAATCTATATTCAACCCCGGCACAAAAGCCCTAGCAATTTTGCTTAGGTCCCTAAGTGAGTTGTCATTACGAATGATCGCGCTCTTTAACCACTCAACCGGACTATCAAAGCTGGGCATGGTGAATTGGCTGATTTGTTCTTCAATAAAATTTCTATACCAAAAATCAAAAATCCGTTCATCCACCTGCTCAACAAAAAGCTGTGTTGCAATCCCAGTTTCTTTAAGTGAATAGCTAATATCCTTCAACAAATCCCTTGCACGCGGCAAATCTTCAGCGCACGGGATCGTCGCCTCAAAAACGTTGTCCCCCAAATTAGAGAAGCTTTCGGAAAGAATGAGCAATTTCTCTCCCAAATCTTTAAGAGCAGAAGTGATCGCCGTTGGTAAAATCACGATCGATTCGCTTTTGTACAACGAAACCATCTCTTTGAGAGCGCGAGCAGCGTCCGCCATTTTAGAGAGGCAAGCCAAATTATCGCCTTGCTGCAAAGCAACTTCTTCCACGCCTAAAGCCGCCGCAACCTCACGTAAATGCATCTCCAAATCCCTTATGCATGGCTGTTTAGCTTTGGACGTTATGAAAAAGGCCTCCAATTGTTGCACTGCCCCACTAATTCCAAGCAAAACATCGCCGATGGATAAAAGAGAACCCAAAAGGCTGTTGGCCTCCGCTGTCCCGCCGCTTGGCGCGTTGATGACCTTTTCATGTTCTGTTCCGCAACGCCAAATCTCCCCTAATAATTGCTGAAGGCTTGTGTTCACAAAATATTCACAAAACACACATATTCCATCCAACACTTCAAACTTTTCCTGGGAACACAAAGCTTTGGTTTGAAAAATATCTATTATTTTTTGAACATAATAGGCAATAAGCGAGAACAATTCCGACATTCCACTAAGACAACTTTGCTCTTCTACTGGAAAATCATTAAACAAACAGAATTTTCCATCATTAAAGATGCTCACTATTTCTTGAGAGACTACCGCTAAATCCTGGCAAGAGCTCATGATTCTAGACAACGCCGTTGTTCCTAAGCCATTACAGATCGGCAAAATAATTTCGGAATCAACGATGTTTTCACAATATTCGGCAATTGCTTGCAGAGATTCCGCAACTGACCGCACGCTTTTTTCGAATGGTAGGACTGTGTAAGAAGGCTGACAGTAATATCCCAAGTGGTGCGCAGGATTGTCCCGTTGGGATGAATGATAATCCAAGCCGTCATAATCATAAAAAGAATTTTCCTCGCAGCACGTGTGCGGGCAAGTGCCTGGCGTACACGAACATAGCGTTCCTATGTGCTCAGACACAATCCTATCTAGCACATTAATCAACTCGATTGCCTGCCACAAAGACTCCTCGCACAAAACATGCTTACAGACAATCCGCGACTTGTCCGCAACACTATCAAAAGTAGCAATAGTATCAAACAACGTCTCGCTATTTGTAATTTTCTTATAATGATCAAGATAATTCACACTGAGATTTGTCTTCATGAGCTCGCAAAAATCTCCAAGCTTATCTGCAACGCGCAGCAATAAATCATTGGTTTTTGCTCGGTCATGCAAAATATCATCCTCAGGAATTTTTACAATGCTCTCTTTAAGCCTGCTGAACACCGCGGCTGCCGAGCTAACTAAGGCAAGGAACTTCCCAACACACCCAGTTTTTATATCCTCATACAAAGTGCTGGTGTACCATGCGATATCGCTGAGGTTCACAATATCAATCGGATTAATGGAGGACGCGATGCTTTTCGGAAGGCTGACGTTTTTGCACACATCACGCAAAGCCGCGCTCGCCCCGGCTATCTCCTCGCAGCTATACACGAGCCACCAGTCTGTGGTGTTTCCCCTCGTATCAGAAATAAATTGCCAAAAGTACAACCAAAAATCAGCCATTCCCCGCAAAGACTCGTTCATCTCGTAGAACATTTGTTGAAAATTCCCAACAGATGGATCCACGGCAACGCCTTCCCCAGCCCCTATCGGAACTAACAATGCGTTGAGCGCGGCTATGGCATCAGAGGAGAGTTCCGCTTGTTCCGGCTTCCCATGACACCACTCGTCAATTTCTTCAGGAGAGATCTTTTGTCTTAAAAGAAAAACGACTGAATCGAGCTGCGTAAACAGCATACAAATATCTTTGCTCGTAGAAAAAATGCTCTTCAGCATACTAATCACATTTTCAGAAAAGGCAGGGTCGCTGGCAAATTGCTCAACATCCTTCGAGATCGCGCGCGTTTTGCCGGCTAGCGACGTGATGATCTCTCTAAAAGCAGGCACGAGCTGCAACTTCGCAGCGATGGAAGACGTAATGTTTGATGATGTATTTGTTGCAATCGAGCTGATTTGCCGCAGTGTGCCGATCACTAAGCCCAAATTGTCGGCAAAACTTGAGTAAAAATCATCCTTCATAAGCACATGAAAAAGATCTGCTTTGCTTATCAGGGCAACTAAGCTTTCTTGAAAGACCTGCAACGGAACATCCGCGCAATTGGGACAATAGTCAGTCAGATTACGTTGCAGAAAGGGGTACAAATGCTCCAGCGAGGAGGAAATCTCGGCGATTTCGTCGAAGCTCCAGCCGTAGGAAGGCGGGATATTTATAACGTCTGCCAACTTGTGGATCGCTACGGAGAGGTCGAACAATAGCATAGGGAAGAGAGCACAGCCGACTCGACCAAGCGCTGGCGCCAAAGGGAGGTTGCCGTAGTTTTGCGATAGAAAGCTGTCGTCCTCACCTTGCGTCCCTTCAATCCCGCACATTGCGGCATAATATACATCCTTAAGCAATGCTTCGACTGTACTCAGTTTTTGGCCGCCTACGAAACACTTTGGGGAAGAGCTTTCCACGCCCGCTTGCGCTGCTTCAGTTAAGGATGCTGTTAAAAAATCATCAAGGTTCCGTATAGCGCGCGAAAGCTGTCTTAAAATATCCTCTTGAAACGTATTGGTTAGATCAGATTCAATAGAGTGGAGTTTTTTTTGAATGGTGTTCACTAAATTATACGCTAAATGCATTACGCGCGCTCCCCCCTCACACCCTTTGCATTGCTTCCAATAGAGCATTTTATGAATCGCCGCCCCAACCGTTATCAAGAATTTGTTGATCTCGTTTTGGGCGGGTTGCTCGATCCTCTGAAAATCAGCAATTGCATTTTTTATCAGAGCCACACACGCGTAAAAAACCATCGCTTGTTGCTTGTTGTATATTTGCGGCGTGTTCTGCAAAAACGAGAAACATTCCTTCAAATCATTCAGAAAACCGTGGCTGCCGATCTCGCCTATTTGGAACGAAACTTTCTTTGCGCTAGCCTGTTGATCGTCGTACAGCCAGTCGCTTCCAGCTTCCTGCGCGCGGGCGTCGCTTTCCTCTTTTATGCGCAATAATTGATCGGCAACGCCTTCGTATAGAACTTTTTGTAAGCCATCAGAATCCGCAAAAATGCTTTGCGAGCTCTGTTCATTCAATTTAAGAAGCCTTTCATTTCCAACAAATTCAAGAGAGAGAAAATCTGGCCAAACAACTTCTAAAATGGAATACAACAAGAAAAATAATGAATTATATAAATACAATTGTTCAGGGCCGGCCCCTATTATCTCAGACATGAACTCGAAAAAAGTGGGAAGGTAGCTCTTTTGCTGTTGTGCGGCTTCGGAAAGAAGCGAAACCGCGGGGAACAGCATCCTTTGGGTTTTTAGGGTGGTTGTGTCGGATGGATCGCTGATGAGCTTCACAAGCTTCAGAAAAGCCTCGTTCGACAAAAAAAGCGGCCTGTCGCGCAGCACCTTAACAGTCTCGTTTAGTAAGGCAAAAATTGTGTGCTGCCCTGCCAATGGTTGTGCGCCTACGTCATTTTCCTCTTCGAGAGGTAATTCCCCTAACATTTGTGAGGCGAAGGATAGGCCAAAGTCGGGGGACAACGCATCATCAGGAGAGCCAAGCAATTGCTTAATTTCGTCGACTTCAGCAGAATCCAGAGAAGAAAGAACATTGTACGCTTCAACACACAAACTATGAACACTCGGCTTTTCATCTTGGAGCAAATTTAAAAGCTGCTGTGTTGTGCAGCGCAGCAGGGAGCTCTCCACTCCTTCAAGGATTTCTAGCATACTCAGCCGCAAAAAGTCTGTGAGTTCGTGCTTAGAAGATTGGGGCAATTGCCACAAATACACGGCTTTCTCTGTAATCCCTCCTCCAAACCACTCATGAGCGAAATACTCCAGCGGTAGCTTGTAATGTTCATCTGCCGTGATCATACCAAGCGCGCCCACCACCCTTTCATGCAACAAATCCAACCGTTCTTCGTCAATCAAAGCCTGCTGAGCGTTTATACATTGCAACAACGGCATAAATTTAGCTGAAACAATATTGGAAATTGTGTTTGTTATAATTTCGAAAAGGCAATTCATCTTCCCCCAGATAGTGTCTTTGCTAGAGGAATTAATCCTAAACCCCACGATCTTTAAAGCCTGCTCATAAGTGCAAGACGTTAGTTCTTTGGCGAGGGGCCTTATCCCATTTTCCCCTATGATCAGCGAGCAACACTCCACCGCAACGCTTTTAGGCAGTATCGGCCAGACACTCGGCAGGAAGGAGTCCAAATATTCAAAGGCCTCCAGCAAGGTCTCGTATGTTAGCTTTCGTGGCTTTAATTGTTGCCCAACTATGTCTAAGAGCGCGCTTTTTTGGAGTCTGTGAAACCTATCGGGGCACGCGACGATTTGGGGAATCAGTTGACTTCCTGCAATGGAAATTTCATCAAAGAATTCGTCCAGCTCAATTTTCCTTATGCACGCGTTTATTACGCCCAGCAGACTATTGTCGTCCTGGCTTAGTATCGAACCGATGCTCGAGGCGGAATCCAATAGATGGAGATTTTCGCACACAAAAGCGATGCTGTGCGCATCTTGCAGAGAGGGGCCTTCCCCATACTCGAAGATATCTTGCAGTTCTTCTATGTCGCTGAGTAGGCGTTTGGCTTGTGTGTTTAGGAACAGCACTGGATTGAACAGCCGCCTAGCGGATTCGTGGGCAGGAACTGAGTCGTCTTCTTGCGCCTCTTCCGCGAAAGATGTCTGCCAAATTAAGGCATCCAATTTGTTTCGGATTATGGAGATATCGTTGTTTACGCTTTCAAAATCGTTTATAAGCAGACTGCCTCCTTGAGTGCCATCCAAGCTTACGATTCCAACTAAAAGAATGGATACTGCACGAAACGCGCGAACAATGCGCTGCAAGGGGGGGGCCTTCAATATTTTATACAAAATCATAATTGAGTGAGCTTTTCGTAACTGTGTATATTACGCCGTTATTTGGATGGTAGGGAAAATGCATTTAAAAAGGATTAAGCCACAGAGCCACTTACATTCGCAAATCTGCCTACTGTCTCTTCAAGACAATTCTTGATAAACAATTTTTCATTTGCATTCAATACTATTGAATATTCTTGCTTTTGTTTATTACTCCATTGTATACTCTCTATAGAGGAGTTGATCTGTTTTTTGGGGAATGGAGTATGAACATTAAATATTTTTTACTTTTTTTGTGTGTTTCAAATTGTAATTGCGCAGAAGTGGTACGGCCAGAAAAGCAAAGAGGAATAGGGCCGGCTGAATCCTCTTCTTACGAAGACGAAGCCCGCAAAAATCCTGGTGGTAGTGAGACAAATAGCGACAAGATTCAACAGCCCAAGTTTGGGTCAGCTGATCCCCTGCAACTCCTGCCTAATCTTTCAGGCACGCCGTCGTTACGCAGAACCGTGAGTTCTCCCACACAAGTTAGAACTGCTAGAAAACGGCGTGATAATGACAAAATAGTTGTTCAAGTTTTAGGCACACCGGCTGCTGGAAAGTCCGTTGTGTTAAGAAGACTGCAAGAGAGTTTTATAGATCAAATCAAAGCGTTAGTTAAAAGTTGCGCTGATGTTGATTTGGACAAGATAAGGGAAGCAATTACATCACTCTCTGTTGATGGTCAGTTGTTGTTTATTGTGAAGGCGCTTGATCTTTTCCAAAGAGTGTCGAAACATCCAATTTTACAATTTATTATTAAGAATGAATACGATGCGGTACGAAACCTTATAAATAAAGAATTAGGAGAATGTTTGAGTGCAAGAAATATAACGATCGCTTGCAGCGAAGACGGCGTGTTATCGATAAATGGCGCGAGAGTTTCTCCTGGGAATGTGGCTAGTTTGGCTCAAACGTACTACTGGCCACTTAGGGAGGCATTGTCAGTGTATAACATGAAGTTAGGAAATATACTAAATAGATATGAACACCTGACAAAGGTACTAGAGAGTGTAACTTTGGAAGAAAATTTAAGGCTTGATAACGTTGGAACGAGTAGCGATCAAATTATTAATTGTTTAAGGTACATGAGAAACAGTGGTTTTCTGGTCTTAACGATATTAATTCATCCTAAAACACCTGCTGTGAATATATTATTTAACGCCATGCGGGCTATGAGTGCTCATATGACCCCACCGGCATATTTGTTCAGTAAATATATTCAAATGGAAGGAGTTAGCGAAAAATACCTGCGAAGCGCAGAACGAGTTGTGGAAGTATCAGACCGTTCTACCCCAGAAACAATGGACATGATTACGAAATGTACTAAAGAGATGTCTCTGTTGGATAACCTTAATCCTGAAAATAAGCATAAGGTCATGGATTTAATTGTTGTAGATAAGAGCTCAAATATAGAAATTGCCAATGACGCCGTTAACGATAAATTTAAGAATGATGTAGATACTGTAAATACTGTTTTTTCCTTGGCAAGGTGTTGCTTGGCAGTAATTTACAATAAACTCGGCGAGAAAATTAGAGATACATCTAACAAGTCTGAGCGTAAATTTTTCAATAAAGTCTTAGCAGATTTTGCCAGCATAAATCGATTAAATGGAGATTGCGGTCATGATGCAAAAGTGATTCACAAATTGATGCAGAAACACAAAGCACAGAATAGACCCTATTTGGAGGAGACTTTTTCAAACGAAGGAAGAGCGATGACTGAGGATGAAATAAAAGGGCTTTTGGTGGAATTTGCCGAATATGCGAAATCTGGTTACTATACCCATCTTGACTGACCTCTTGGAGAAAACCGGTTACTACTCACCTATCCGTCAGCCAGCCAAAAGCCTTGATATTGCTAGTTAATGATGACTCACATTTTTTGTGCATCGCAAAAAAGGAGGGTAATAGGCGAAGAAATTGGCAATTTTTAGCAATTATCGAAGTGTTGGATGCGACTGTTAGCCAGCAATATCAAGGCTTTTATGGGGTTGGTGGATAGCTGAGTAGTAACTAAAAATCGCCTTTCATGTGTCTGAACATGTTACTTTTCAGGAACTCGCCCTCCCCACAGCAAATACCTAAACGAGTCGCCGACCTTTTTGAAAAATCCCGCCTCCTCCACGCTAATCGCGGCTCTGAGCGGGATCACAATCGGTTCAGTTAAAGCGCTAGACGTGATCAACACCTCCCCAACCTGGTCACCCTTTCGTATAGGGGATGCCAGCGGGATGTCGTAGCACAGCTCGCCCCTAACGGCTCTCAAATGAGTCTTAGGAAGTGTGAGCGCGATGTCTTTGTCAACAACAGCAGTAACGTAGCTCTCTTTTCCATACCAAACAGGAAGCCGCACTATCGGCGCCCCAGCCTTGAATAAGTGCGAATTTTCGAACTCGCCAAGGCCCCACAAAAGCAACGCCTTCGCGTCTTTGTTAAGATCGCGCTCAGACTTGTAACCATTAACAACCAAAATCACGCGCCGTCCGTTTTTATGCGCAGACGCCACGGTCCCAAAGCCGCCCGCCTGCGTTCTCCCGGGCTTCAAGCCGTCGCAACCTATATCCTGCGTCAAGAGGGTGTTTCTGTTTTTTTGCGTGACGTTGTTGAATGAAAACGATGGCTGACTATACCAAGAGTAGTATTCTGGGAATGCTTCGATCGCATACTTAGCGATGATGTAGAGATCCCTCGCGGTTGTTTGGTGTAGGGGATCCGGGAGGCCGCTCGCATTCGTGAATGTTGAGTTGGTGGCGCCTATGCTGTGCACAAAGCACGTGAGATCCTCGGAGAAGGCGTCTTCCGAGCCCGCGATCCTTATAGCGATGGTGGAGGCAGCGTCGTTGCCTGAGGTGATGATAATCCCGAGTAACAAGTCGTGCACCGACACATCTTGCCCTTGTTTCAGGAACATGGTTGAGCCTTCCTTTCTGTAGGCGCTGGCCGGGACTGAGAAGGTCGTGTCGAGTTGCAGCTCGCCGGCGCGGACTTTGCCGAGGACGTAGCAAACCGTCGCGATTTTGCTCATTGACGACGGCGCCATAGACATGTCTGCGTTTTTCTCGAATAAAATGGCACCGCTGCTCGTGTCGACCAGGATGGCTTGCTTTGCTAGCGTTGACGGCAAATTTGGGATGCTGTAGTTGGATGAGATTACGTCTGCTTGGTCGTCAAACGGATCGTCCGTCTTGTTGGGGTCTTCTTCGATTGTTGCGGCGGCGCTTGGCGGCAGCGGCTGTTCGGCGGCTTGATCCTCTACAGGTTCCGCTGCCCGCCGTTTCGATGACCGCTTGGACTTTGTTTTTTTCGCGCTCTTTTTCTTTTCTGCACCAACGTTGCGCAGCACCGCTTCAATTGTTGGAGAAGAACAAAAACTGCGTTGCGCACAGAAAGGGCAACACAACAAAATGGCGGCAAAAATCAAGATGGCGCGTGAGCTGTGTTTTTCCATTAGGCCTCTTGCAAAATCTGCACGTTGAAGCGACGAACTCGCAAACTTTTTGTGACTTGGGATCACTGGTAAAGTTTGAAAGCCAGCCAAACCGTAGCAGCAAGCACCGCCAGTACGAGAGCTGCCTTCATGTATTTTTTGAAAACAGCTCGCAGCGGTGGTTTGTTTCTGTTGGCCGGCCGCTTGACAACGGTCTCTTTCCTATAGCAACGAGTCGAATCCATATTTTGCTTCTGTGTAAACCGTGTAACCGCGTCACTATATCAAAGCTTATGCTGGAAAGGAACGACTATAACCCAGCCACAGGCTTTTCAGGTGGAGCGAGTTTTCCTTCTAATACGCACGTACAGAGCCCCGCTTCCCCCGTCGTTTTGCGAGGCATGCGCATATCCACTCACGAACACTGCGCACTCCGCCTCCAGCAAAATCGGAACGAAATGAAACAAAATCCCGCTTTTCCCTGTGATGATTTTTACCCACGTTTTTTGGAGGAAGTAGTTTTTGTAGAGGAAGTTGTGAACGCTGTTTGCCGCCTGCGTCTGTGTGCTGCCGTGCAGATCAAGGCAGCCATCTATTGTTACTTTTTTTATCTTCTTTAAGAGAAGCTTTTCTACGCCGAAATTTCTCTTTTGTTCGGCGAGACGCTTTACGACGCCAGCCTTGTATTCGCTTCCTGCCAACTCCGCTTTTATTCTGAGTTTGGCCCCCTTGAGTGTGGAGATTTTTTCTGAGGGTTCTTGGGATTGTGTGATTGAATGTGGCGTTGGAACTGTACGCTTTTTATTCAGTGGCTTCGTTTCTTTATTAACGGCTAACCAAAAGGCATGATCTTCTTCCATTAGCTCACAAAAAACTCAACCTCCAGCGTCGCGCCCATTATATCATTTTAATAGCAATATAAGAAAAATGTCAGCCACTGCGAGATTACAATAATTGGAACAAATGGGATGGACGACTCCGGGATATCTGCCACTTGGGCATTAACGGGATAACTCTTCTCCTCTTCATGGAGAAGTTCCTTGATTTTGGAAGGCAACGTTTCTGATGTTTTCGAAAAAAACCCGCTTTTCTTCAGACAAATGCTCACCGCCCTCAACAGAAACAGCCCACATCCTCCAAATCCGCAAAAAATCAGGAAAGCCGGAAGCTCGTTCACAGTTATAAACGCGCCTGCCGCCAACAGCAGCAGGGCGTCTCCGCCTCCGATGAGCCTTCTGCGCAGCAGGTGCTCCGCCACTCGGCAGCAAAGTAGACCAACGCCGATTGTGAGCTGGCATATCGGGAAAAATTCCTGTTTCACACACCAGCCCACACCGACCAACAAAAGTGCCAACGCCATCCAAAGTGGGAAGCCTCTGCATTTGATGTCTTGGTAAGAACACAGCGTACCGAGCGTAATTGCAACAAAGAAGAAACACGTATCTGCTATCATACCTGTCACAAAAAGTTCGTTGGTTCGTCGAGTCTGTACTCAAATGCTCACGTCCTATTATAAGTACGCTGCGCTTCTGCGCGCCGTGCCTCCTGCCCACAACTCTTTTTGTGATGGAGACACACACGCTTGTTCTAAGAACCCGCTGACATAAGATCTAAATTGAGGATTTTTCAGGAGAAACGGATCGCAGAAGTGGTGTACTAAACGTACATGAGTTGCGAACCGGATTCGACACAGAAAAGACTAATTTAAATCATCACGCCAACAGGTCCTAGGCAACAGCAGCAGACCCAGCCGCGCTGTCCACAACGCGAATCTTGCGTCTCCCGGTTTTCCCAAGCCCCGTGTTCCTCGCGATTGAGCTGCGGCGGCGGGCGTAGCTAGGGGCAACCACAGGATAATCAGGCCCAAGTCCCCAGCGCTCTTTGTACTCATCAAGCGACATCTTGTATACCGTGCTCAAGTGTCTCTTCAGCATTTGCAAACGCTTTCCATCCTCTAAACAGACGATATAATCGTCAAACACGGACTCTTCAATTGGAACCGCTGGAACAACCGGGCCCCTGTTTTTTGTCGCAAAAGAGGTTTTGTTAAAACTCAGTAAGGATTGAAAAAATAAATTAACCAAGGAACCAACTTCCTCAACCTTAACGGAATTCGCACTCATATAAGAGCACGCTAAACGTGTTGCCAACTCCATAAGATCTTTTCTTGTTAGCACATCAAACTCTACCATATAACCATTCCACATAAAAACTTTCTACGTGATATATAGTTCATCCCTATTGTTCTTGCAAGAATAAAAGAACAAAATGTTAATAACTTTTCCCTTGTCGAAGGTTAAAAATTATACGCAAACTCTGAAAACTCGCGTATTCAACTCTGCAAACTTTATTGTTCGCACGATCCGACGAACCAGCAGATTTGTGTAAAATTGCTCATACTCAGTTACAAAAAGAATTAGACCTCTTTCGAACCCCATTATATAGTATCATTAAAATTATAAAGTCCAGCAATCAAGTTAAAGCGCAATCCAACCCGTTCTTTTCTGTTTCTATATTTTTCGGCAATAATGCGAAACCGTTTTAACGCACCAATAACACATTCGTTTATTACTCTTTTTGCTGCCAATGCACGATTTCGCCTTTTTTTGTTACTACTCAGCTATCCACCAACCCCCTAAAAGCCTTGATATTGCTGGCTAACAGTCGCATCCAACACTTCGATAATTGCTAAAAATTGCCAATTTCTTCGCCTATTACCCTCCTTTTTTGCGATGCACAAAAAATGTGAGTCA
>JAIRNW010000060.1 GCA_031257795.1 Holosporales bacterium
AATTTTGGGAAGGAGACACGGAGCACAGAAGCGGAGCGTACTTAGATGTACGTGAGCATTCGAGCACCGGATCGACGTACCCAAAAACTGATTTTGAAGGGTTTGGAAAGAGGTCCAATGAAGTGGATGGGTGGCCGAGTGGTTGAAGGCACTGGTCTTGAAAACCAGCAAAAGGGCGACCTTTTCGTGGGTTCGAATCCCACCCCATCCGCCAATAAATTTTTTAATGGAGACCGGCGGAGTTTTTGTAGCTTGGAATGGGCGGAGGAACCTTATATTCTGTTTTAAATCATTATGTCAACGGGTTCTAGAGCTTGCGCGCTACTTCCAAATGGCATGTAGCTGCTTATCTGCTGTTTCGAGGACCATTTCGCCATCTTCCCCGAGCCATCTAAAAATTCCCGTGAGAGACGCGCGCTCGACCTCTTTGTTTATCTCGAAGCTGACGCTCTCCCACGTTTGTTTAATTTTTTGGAAATGTTCGAATATCAGTGTGTGTATTTTGTCAAAACCCTCCAGTAAATCGTACACAATGAGCTCGCGCACGCTCATACACAAAAAGCTCGTGAGTTCGTCGCTTCTTTGTGATTGGGCATAGTCGAACAAACAAGAGGTTTTCCTTTCTCCCTCCAATACCGGTGCCGTTAAAACATTTATTCCCAAACCAATGATGACGAAATCTCCTTCTGCCTCCACCAAAACGCCTGCTATTTTTCTCCCATCCAAAAACAGATCGTTTGGCCATTTGATTTTCACGTCAGCCTGTTTGAATAACCTTTCTTCCCCAAACTGCTCCCCCTCTAACACATCACACAATCTCGCGTTAAGTGCGTTTCGTATAGACTCAAGAATTAGCATACTTGTTGTTATTGCGAGCCTGCCGAATAGCTTATTTAATGGGGCATCGTTCCCTAATATGGCCTCTGTAGGCTTGAGGTTCGACAAGATAACGGACATGTAAACATTGCCTGGAGGAGAGGCCCACTTGTGCACATTTGTTCCGTACCCCGCTGACTGCTGTTCGCCGATAATTACTTTTTTTATTTCTTTTGATTCTTCCCCAAGCTCCCCAGAATCAATTTTAGAGATTAGTTTTTTTGCCTCTTTATTGGTGCTTTCACAGCATTCATAATGAAAGACTTCCCAACCGCTGGCCGTTGTATAATATTTCACAACAGACATTCCTCTCGCACACAAAAATATGGATACCATAGCCAGTCATCGAAAGAATTGAGGGCAGGAGACACGTAGCACAGGCGAAGAGCTGTACTAGACGTACTGCGCCTGCCGAAACGGATCGACGAACCCACAAACTTCTTGTGACAGTGTTATATGCAAACTTTTCACGGCCGAGTACGTATTACCTTTTGGAGCGGCGAAGGAACGCAGGGATGTCCAAGTCGCCCAGATTCTCCTCTGGCCCGCACCCACTCGCCGTTTCCGGGGTGACGCGGCTTGCCTGCTGCTGTTGCGATTTCATGGTACGCATCCCCGTTAGCCTCTCCAAAAAAGAGAGCTTCACTTTCCTTTGAACTGCCGGATGCAGCGCATTAGCCTGCTGCGAAGTGGAAGTTTGGGGCTGCCCCTGTGCGCCCACCGCCTCACGCATCCCAGGCATTTCCTGATGAATAAACTCAACGTTATCAGGAGATTTCGTCAAGCCCTCTTCAAAGACGAATTGCCTCTCTGAAACAGGCGGCAGCTGCCCACCATTGCCAACAAAAACATTCCCGTCAGCCCTATGTACAGGCCCCTGCTGCTGCGGCTGCTGCGACAACGGAAGCTCCCCACCGGCTTGAGGCGTAGGCTCACTCTGTCGCACATCGGAATACACCGGATTATGTGCTGAAAATCCCTGCGCCCCCCCGCCAAACGTCTTACGGATCAAGCCGCCAAACCCCATTACCTCGGGTTCCTCCACTTTTTCCTCTTTCTGTTCCGCCTTCGGCTTCCCGATCCCAGTCGCCACAACGGAAACGCGGATCTTCTCATCCAAACGCTCATCGAATGTTGAGCCGAAAATTATATTCGCATCACCATCAATATCATCGCGAATACGGTTCACTGCCTCGTCAACCTCAAACAACGTAAGATCGTAACCACCAGTAATGCTGATCAGAACGCCCTTAGCCCCCTTAAGAGAAACGTCATCGAGCAGTGGGTTAGAAATCGCCGCCTCCGCCGCGTCGAGCGCCCTCCGCTCTCCTTCCGACTCCCCAGTTCCCATCATGGCATTCCCCATTTCCGCCATAACGGCCTTCACATCGGCGAAGTCCAAATTTATCAGACCAGGCATTATCATCAGATCCGTCACGCCGCGAACGCCCGAATACAGCACCTCGTCAGCCATTTTGAAAGCGTCGGCGAACGTGGTTTTCTCGTTTGCGACTCTGAAAAGGTTTTGATTCGGGATCACTATCAGCGTATCAACATTTTTCTGCAGCTCAGCAATCCCTTTTTCTGCGGACGCCGATCTGTGCGCCCCCTCAAAGAAGAACGGTTTCGTTATAACGCCAACCGTCAGAATTCCGGCCTCTCGCGCGATCCTAGCCATAACTGGGGCAGCGCCGGTTCCGGTTCCCCCTCCCATTCCAGCCGTTATAAAGACCATATTGCTGCCTTGCAGCTTAGGCAAAACGTCCGAGGCTGACTCTTCGGCGGCGGCCTTCCCTACGTCGGGCTTGGAACCGGCGCCGAGGCCTTTTGTGATGTTTGGCCCCAACTGTATTCGGTTGTTCTCCTCAACCAATGATTGATCCAACGACTGGGCGTCCGTGTTTGCGACCAAAAACTCGACGCCTTCCAACTGCGCGCGCACCATGTTATTCACGGCATTGCACCCAGCTCCACCAACTCCAACCACTATTATTTTAGGTCTAAGGCTAAATCCGCCTGACATATGCACCCCGCCTTCTTAGCAAAACACCCAACCAACAGACGCAGCACGATAACATATAGCGTCCTATATTTGCATTCAATTCTTATGTCCAACCACAAAAAGTTTGTGGATCTGTCTGTTGAACCACGGCAAACCCTTATGAAAACCACGATTCACTATACTACGTCGTCCAGGCAAAACAAACACTCAGGATACACGCGGCTCCGCGCAACGGATCAACAACTCCACAGTTCTCCTGATGACTTGATTACTACTTAGGCATTGCATTCAAAGACATAATGTCAGCCTGTTTCGTCTTTAATAGATCGTCCACATTCTCCACATATTTATCAGTCACCTTTTGGATAGCGTCTGAGATGCGATGCAGATCGTCCTCCGTGATTTCCTTCGCCTTCTCCTGCTTCTTCACCTGCTCGATCGCCTCCCTCCGAGTGTTCCGCAGCGCGACCTTCGCCTCCTCAGCACAGCGCGCCGCAAGCTTAGACAACTCCTGGCGTCGCTCTTCGCTGAGCGGAGGCAATGATAAACGGATCGTTTGACCGTCCACCGCGGGGTTCAGCCCAAGATCAGATTCCCTTATCGCTTTCTCGACGGCCTTCACAGAACTCTTGTCCCAAACCTGCACAACTATCGTTCTGGAGTCTGAAACGGAAACCGTGCCAACTTGAAGAAGCGGCACGAAGCCACCGTACGCCTCTACTTTAACCATATCCATCAGCTCCACAGAAGCCCTGTTTGTTCTTATTCCCGCGAAATCCTTCACCAAAGAGGAAATCGTGTTTTGCATTTTTTTCTCGACCTGTTCAAGATCCGCGCCCCAATCCGCCATAAACAACCCGTTCTATTAAGTAAATCTCTATACATTCTACATAAAAAATGTTCAAAGTCGAGCAGCCGGTTCAAAAATAAAAGTATCCTTTTAAAATGGGTTGTGCTATAAAAGAGGAGCAGGCATTTTGTTTTATAAGAGATTTACTGTGCATTTAAAGATACCAACTTCTTTTTTCTTTTCTATATTTGCATCTATTCATGTCGTATCTGTATATTGCAGTGAGCTCCCTAAGAAAGATAGTGCGAAAGAAAAGAGGTTTTGCCAAAGAAAAAACAAAATGGCCGCTCTAGACTCTAATACAGTTCTTTCTGGATCGCCAGAGGCAGGCAAAAAAATCGCTCACCATCATCGTGCTGTTGTTTTTAATACACATGGGAAAAATATAGATTGTCAGTTAAACCCCAGCGAAGCAGAGATTGCTAAAAAAAAGCTTATGCACGCAAAGGATATTTATTATCGCGCAGTTGCTTTATTTTCTAGTAGGGCTCCAATAAGAGGTTTTAGCCTTATGAGGGAAGCGGCGGCTCTTGGGCTCCGTGAGGCCCAATTCTCAGTTGCATTGTGCTTAGGAAAAGGGAGGGGAACTCCCATTGACCTCATAGAGGCAGCTAAATATTACAAACTAGCTGCAGATCAAGGTTTTGCTGAAGCGCAGTATAATTTGGCGATATATCTTGATCAAGGAATTGGTGTGCCTGTTGATTTTAAGGCCGCAGCTAAATATTTCAAATTAGCCGCAGATCAAGGTGTTGCTACGGCGCATGCACATTTGGGCACATATCTTGATCAAGGAATAGGGGGGGAGGTTGATTTTAAGGCTGCAGCTAAATATTTCAAATTAGCCGCAGATCAAGGTGTTGCGACAGCACAGTTCAATTTAGCGCTATATCTTGAACAAGGGAAAGGGGGAACTGTTGATCTTGTAAACGCAGTTAAATATTACAGACTAGCTGCAGATCAAGGCGTTGCTGAGGCACAGTTCGTTTTAGCGTCCTGTCTTGACGAAGGAAGGGGGGGGACTGTTGATCTTGTGAGCGCAGTTAAATATTTCAAATTAGCCGCAGATCAGGGGCTTGCTGAAGCACAATTCCGTTATGGAGTGCGTTTGCTTACTGGGCGTGGAGTTCATGTTGACCAGACATCGGCAGCCAGATACTTCAAAATGGCTGCAGATCAAAATATATCTGCCGCACAGTATGCTCTTGCCGAGCAATTATCAGCAGGTTATGGCGTTCCTGTTGATTGGTGGTCGGCTGCTAAATATTACAGATTCGCGGCAGATCAAGGACTACCTGAAGCGCAATGCTCCATAGCAATGTGTTATGAGCAAGGTTTGGGAGTTGGAATCGATTTGATTTTGGCAGCTAAATATTACAGCTTAGCGGCAGGTCAAGGGCTCCCTGAAGCGCAATTCAGATTTGGACTGTGCGCAGAGTACGGAATAGGAATGCCGATAGATCCGGCTTTTGCCGTTAAATATTACAGATTAGCGGCCGATCAAGGTTTCCCCGAAGCGCAATTCAATCTCGCAAAGTGCGCAGAGTACGGAATAGGAATGCCGATAGATCCGATTATTGCCGCTAAGTATTACGAATTGGCAGCAGATCAAGGGCTGGCCATCTCGCAATATGCGTTCGCAAGGTGCGCGGAGGATGGAAGAGGAATACCAGTAGATCTTGTATCTGCTGCTAGATATTACAAACTATCGGCAGATCAAGGATTCCCTAAAGCGCTGCTCAGATTCGCAACGTTCGCTAAACGAGGAACAGGGATGCCCCAAGACGCAAAAACAGCTGCTAAATATTACAAATTAGCAGCAGGGGAAGCTCTGCCTGTGGCGCAGGGGTGTGAAACAACGGATGGAGTGTCTCGGGCAGAAGCGCTACATATATGCGCAGTATGTGCGGAAAACGAAACTCCTCCAAATTTGAAAGCTGCTGTTCAATATTACAAAGCAGCGGCAGATCTAGGGCATACTAACTCGCAATATAAGTTTGCAATGTGTGCTGCAAAAGGAAATGGAATGCCAGAAGATCAGGATGCTTCTATTGAGTATCTCCAACTGGCGGCGTATCAAGGCCATCCAGAGGCGGAAATAGAGTTAGCAAAACGTTTGGCGTTAGGAGTTGGAACTCCTTCTGATATAGAACTGGCCGGAGAGTATTGCGATTAGACCCGGTCACAGAAAGGTTTGTGAGTTCATCGCAGAGACTGTTTACATAAGAACCCGTTGACATAAGATTTAGATTGAGGATTTTTCAGGAGAAACGGAGCGCAGAAGCGGAGTGTACTAAACGTACATTAGTTTCGAACCGGATTCGACGCAGAAAAGACCAATTTAAATCTTATGTCAACGAGTTCTGAGATTGGACCTCTTTCGAAACCTTCAAAATCAGAATTTTGGGAAGGAGACACGGAGCACAGAAGCGGAGCGTACTCAGATGTACGTGAGCATTCGAGCACCGGATCGACGTACCCAAAAACTGATTTTGAAAGTTTCGAAAGAGGTCCATTTAACATGTCGATGAGCTCTTATTCGCCTTATAGAAAGCAAACATCGCCGTCAGGGCCACAAACGAACACACCGCAGCAATGGTATATACAGTGTAGAAATCGTACTTTTTCTCAATGGCCCCGTACGCGAATGCGTTTGCGATGCCAACCGCACTCGCAGACAAATTGAGCAAGCCTATCGCCGTTCCCAATATCCTGGCTGGCACGATATCTGCAATACAAGCAACAGAAAGGATCTGAGACGTCGAGCGCTGCACACCCCAAAAAACCACACCAATAACTCCTAACATTTTCGATGGGAATGACAAGCACAGCAATGAAACAGTGAGAGCTGCAAAAGAAAAAACCAACACAGTTGAGCGTCCGAATTTGTCTGACAACCTGCCTGCCGGCAGCGAAACAAGCGTTGAAATCAGATTGAAGAACCCTATCACACCAGAGCAAAACCACAGTGGCAGCCCTGTTTCGTGTAGACCAAGCAGCATGTATGCCTCAGGCGCCCTGGCGAACGTGAAAATCGACATAATAAATATAAAGAGCCAAAAACTTTTAGAAAGTGACGAAACAGCCTTAATGTCGAAAAACTTTTTTCCACCTGAGGATCGCCCTTTTTCGTTTGCGGTTTGTGCCTTGTGCTGAGCGGCCTTCTCATCTGGTTTCCCTTTTATTTTAGCTCTTCTGCCCTCCTTCATTCCGAAGAGGCAGACGAATATCGCTAAGAAGCTCGGGAACGACAAGAATGCTATCATACTTTTGTATGGGATCTCCCCGGAACCGACATAATTGAACACAGCCATCACGATCCACGGCCCCAGCACACATCCCAACGTTTTGAACGTCATAACCAAAGCAATGGAGGTCCCCTTATTCTCGGGCGAAGAGTGCTGCGCCGTATAAACGTCCCGCGGAGTGCTGCTCAGCCCATTCCCAATTCTATCGCATATTTTCGATGTTACGGCCAACCACAATGCATCCGCGAAAATAAAAATGGGATTTGCAATTGCAGATAGAAATGTTCCCAATAAAAGCATCGGTTTATTGCGGTTAAGGTAGTCACCAATAATGCCAGAAAACAATTTACAAGCCTGAGCGATAGCCTCAGCAGTGCTTTGAATTCCGCCAATTGCGGCAACGCTTATTCCAACCGCCTTTAGGTAGAACGGGGAGAGGCTGTAGAGGGCACCTGTGGAGACGGCAACAAGGAAGGTTGTTACCACAACGGCGAGGATGCCAGGGGTTATTCCTCTAAGAGGTAGCAATTTTTGGGCTCCTCCACGCATTGTCTTCTCTCTCATTGGCCAAAGGACGCATCAGTCTACTCTATTTTGCTAATATGACAATATCATTTTTGGTGGTGTTCACATACTTTGCGACTGCTCCGTGAGAGCCGTCTGAGTTCTAAATTAGTTCACGAACATCTTAACACCCAACGCATCTTTACCCCACCGACAAAAACTGTAGAATGCGATCAGTCGTTATCTTAAAAAAAGCTATAAATTGTGCGTATTTCCTCAGGTAGCATCGTTCAAGTTTCC
>JAIRNW010000069.1 GCA_031257795.1 Holosporales bacterium
AGCAAATCAAAGCGTACGCATCGTCGTGATGGGGTGCGCGGCCGTTGTGAACAAACAGGCATATAGTAGCCTGCAACAAGTATTTGCGGTTGTTAGTAGCGTCAAGGAGTTATTGCAAATTCTTGAGCTGCCTCACAGTTCCAGCAACGTCCTGCCGCCTCCCCCCTCCAAAGCACAATCTTTAAACGACGAACTGCCCGTTATAAATTCGCCGCCCAACGTATTGATTCCGCACTTTCACGAACGCACGCGCGCCTTTCTGGCAATCCAAAATGGGTGTGATAACCATTGCTCGTTTTGTATCACGCGCCTCGCCAGGGGAAAATCCGTGAGCTTCCCAGTCAGTCAAATTCTGGAGCAAGCAAAGGTTTTCGCCAACACGGCCGGCATTAATGAAATTACAATAACGGGCATTAATATCTCTTCCTTTAATTACGATAACTGTACTCTTGGGCGCCTGATCTTGTTGTTGCTCGCAGAATTACCAGAGCGCGTTCGCTTGAGGATATCTTCATTGGATCCCGCGAACATATACCAAGTCACCGAAAGAATTGATGGCAGGAGCCTCGAAGCACAGGCGCAGAGCTGTGTTAGACGTACCGCTCAAACCGAGCATCGAAACGACGAACCAGCAAACTTTCGGTGGTTTGGTATAGACGACAATATCTTTGTTGCCCTGGAAAACCCGCGAGTCCTCCCGCATCTGCATTTCAGCGTGCAATCCGGGGACGACACCATACTAAGGAGGATGGGACGGCGACATACAAGGGCGATGGTGGAGGAGCTGGTGCGTGCCGTTCGCCACATCCGCCGCGATATATCGCTGGGCTGCGATATAATTTGCGGATTTCCAACGGAAACGGACGAGATGTTCTCGCAAACTGTTGACCTTGTTCGCGAGTGTCAAATCCCGCTGCTACACGTTTTCCCGTACTCCGATAGGCCAGGAACCTCGGCTTCTTTAATGACTCCTAAGGTTCCCAAAAACGTGAAAAATGAACGGGCGGCAGTGTTGCGTTCGCTGGGCCGTGAGATTCTGCTTGACAGGCTGAAAGGTTTTGTTGGGCAAGAGGTTAATTTTTTGGCGGAGAAGTGGAAGGACGGCTTTCTTTTGGGCACAACTGACCATTTTTTCAAAATTTGTGTTACAGTTGCTAAGGTGAGCCCGCAAACCTTTAGTGGTTCGGAAATAGGGCAGGTTTTGCAAGCTAAAGTGCTCGGAGTAAATCGAGACTGCCTAACTTTAGTTGGCCAGCTTATCTGACAAGTGGCACGGATCGTAAAATTGCCCCCCCCTGTTCAGACACATGTGAGAAAAAATGTCCGGCTTTTCACGCGTTGCGCAATTCTCTTTTTATGCGTATAATGCGAGTATAGGAGTGTAGCTCAGCTGGTAGAGCGTCGGTCTCCAAAACCGAAGGTCGTGGGTTCGAGACCTACCACTTCTGTTTATTTTCGAGGTATTATAATGGGCACAGAAATTCGTAACGGTATGTCTTGGTATAGAAAAAGTTCTAAGTTCCTCTCTGAAGTTGTGAAAGAGGTTTCCCAGGTCGTCTGGCCATCAAGAAAAGAGGTGTCGATCTCAACTATCGTTATTTGTATATTCGCTTGCATTATGGCGGCGTATCTCTTCCTCATCGATAGGGGGCTACTTTTCATAATTCAGTCTATCATGGGATAACTTATCATGGAGAACTCTTCTGCAAAATGGTATGTGATCAGCGTTTTTGCCGGTCTTGAGGATAAGGTCGTGGAAGCGATAAAAGCTCAGGCTCTCAAAAAAGGGATGCTGGATGCTTTCGAGGAATTCTTGGTCCCAAGCGAGCAGGTCGTCAAGCAAAGGCGAGGCAGCAAGATCACGATGAACAGGAGCTACTTCCCAGGTTACATACTCGTGAAGGTCCGCATGGACGACGAGATTTGGAGCATGATTTGCGGAGTGCCGAGGGTGAGCGGTTTTCTTGGGGCAAAGCATCCGCAGGTTGTCTCCGAATCCGAGATTATGAGGATTTTGGAACAGGTGAAAGAGGCCGAGGAGCGCCCTCACAACGTGGTTTCCTTCGAGGTTGGAGAGGTTGTGAAGGTATGCGAAGGCCCATTTTCCTCATTCAATGGCGTGATCGAAAACGTTGATGAAGAAAAACAAAGGCTCAAGCTGTCTATCGCGATTTTTGGTCGCCCAACACCTATAGAACTGGAATTCAGCCAAGTCGAAAAGGGCTGAGCTGACGGCTAAGTTAGATGACTGTTCTCTTATACGGCAGGCACGCTTGTTACGCTGCGCTTTTGAATCCAAAACGGAAAATAGAGCTGGTTTTTATAACCCAACAGACCCTGGACGACATCGATAAAGACGCTGCCGCTAAACAGGCGCTCTCTCGTCTTGGGCCGGGGAGGGTTTTGCGCGTCGAAAAAGAGGAGCTGGACAGGATCCTCGCCAATAATGATGGACGCGCCGCTTCTAGGCCCACCTCGGCCGCACATCAAATCGGCGGCAAGTCCGCGTTCCCCGCAAAAAAAGGAAAAGAAGCGAGAGGGCAAAAACCGTACGATGCGCTAAAAGCAGGGTTTGGCGCCACTCACCAAGGAATCGTTGTTGAGGCGCAACCCTTAGCGTGTGTACCACTCGAAAGCCTGAATAATCCCCAGAAGGCAAACCAAATTGTTTTGGTGCTGGATCACATAACCGACCCGCAAAACATTGGCAGCATTTTTCGGCTTGGCGGCGTTTTCAACGTGGACGCCGTCATCATGACCGCGCGCAACGCTCCTAAGGAAACGGGGGCCATGGCGAAGGTTGCTTCGGGCGCCATTGAAACGGTTCCTCGTTGCGTAGTCCCAAACTTGGCGGACGCGATGAGGAGCTTGAAGGGGTTTGGCTTTTGGTGCGTGGGATTAACGGAACACGCCACGCAGTCGATTCGTGAAGTCGATCTATCCGGCAAAATCGCCCTGATAATGGGGAGCGAGGGAGAGGGGATGAGGCATAAGACGGAGTCTATTTGCGATTTCAATGCTTTTTTGCCAACTTCGCCGTGCTTTTCAACGCTAAACGTCACAACGGCGACGGCGATTGCCTTATACGAAACGTTTGTTGCGCAAAACAATCATATATCCAGCCCTCGAAAGCTTGTGGGTTCGTTGCCGCAATGTTCGAATACTCACGTACCATAAGTACGCTGCGCTTCTGTGCTCCGTGTCTCCTTCCCAAAATTCTGATTTTGAAGGTTTCGAAAGAGGTCCATTGTTTTACTTTTACATTATCAACACGTAGCAGCAAACCTTTGTTATAATTTCAGTCTGGTTGATTTTTTAAGAAAGGCGGCATAGTGAGTGAAAGAAAAGAGCCCGGGATATTCGGCATGTTTTATTCCCTACGCAACAATGCGCATTTCCGCCAGGCTCTGGCCTTAATAGCAATAATTTTGGTCGGCCTGGGATTCTCCTTGCTTCCAACCCCATACGGAGTGTCCCCAAAGGCCTACCCAACGCTAGGGATTTTCATCTCGCTCATCTTCGGAATTTTGCTAAAGCCATATCCAACAGTAGTCCTGACTTTATCAGGCTTATTCATAGCCATTATAGCCGGCTTAGTGGAGCCCAACGAGGGCTTTCGCTGCTTCGGGGAGTCTGTGCTTTGGCTAATTGCCTTTGCCTCAATAGCAGCAAAGTCTTTCGTTAAAACAAATCTCGGCGAAAGGCTCGCGTGCTTCTTCCTCAAAAAAACAGGCAAAAATTCGCTTAGCTTAGCTTACGGCTTAGTTTTGAGCGAAGTCGCCCTTTCGCCAATGATCCCCTCCAACACGGCGCGCGCGGCTTGCGTCTCAATCCCGCTAGCCGTTTCCGTGAGCGAATCGCTCGGAAGCTCGCCAAAAGACAAAACCGAAAACTTGATCGGAAGGTTCCTTAATCTATGCAACATGCAAGCCAACCAATTGACGAGCGCCTTGTTTTTGACGTCCATAGGTAGCAACCCCGTGGCCCTCAACATGATGGCCAAACTGGGGGTTAGTGTTTCGTGGGGGGAGTGGTTCTTCATGGCGTGTTTGCCGTGCGGATTATGCATTTTGGCGATCCCCCTGCTGATGTATTTCCTCGCCCCACCAGAACTCAAAAAAATCCCACAGGCAGTCGCTATTGCGCAGCGGCGCCTCGACGAAATGTCAACAATGAAACCAAAAGAGATCATCACGCTGTGCGTTTTTATTTGTATGCTGTTGCTCTGGATTTTTGGGGATAAATTGGGGCTTCCAACGGCCGTTGTGGCGTTGGGGGGGCTTTGCGCACTGCTCATTACAGGTGTTTTGTCGGTTGACGACATTTGCGGCGCAAAAGATATTTGGAATATCCTAATTTGGCTAGCGATTTTCATCCTGCTCGCGGGGAAGCTAACTGAGTATGGCTTGGTTCAGTACTATTCCAAAATTCTTAACGGCCTACTGCAGGGGTACAGCTGGCAAATCGCTTTATTCATTGTGTCTGGGATTTACTACTGCGCAAGGTACGTTCTTCCGGGAAATATCATGCATGCTTGCGCCATGTTTCCGGCTTTCGCACAACTTCTGATCGCGTGCGGCGTTCCCGCGAAGATGGGATGCATGATGCTGGCTTTTATAACGGCGTATTGCGGGTACGTGACTCCATACGGCTCATCCCCTTGCCCGCTCACCTTAAACACAGGCTATATTGAGCAAAAATTGTGGTGGAAGGTCGGAGCGATTTCAGGAATATTTTATTTTTGCATTTGGTACTTTGTTGGCAGACTTTGGTGGAAAGTCACCGGCTACTGGTAATGTCCACAGTCGCGAAAAGATCAGCACAGAGCAAAACTAGACATTCTCATCGAGTTTTTGAATGGACCTCTTTCGAAATCTTCAAAATCAGTTTTTGGGTACGTCGATCCGGTGCTCGAATGCTCACGTACATCTAAGTACGCTCCGCTTCTGTGCTCCGTATCTCCTTCCCAAAATTCTGATTTTGAAGGTTTCGAAAGAGGTCCAATGTTATGTGGAATTAAGAAAACAGCTTCATCACGTTTTCGTAACATCCGGCCTAGCCACCAAGACCCCGTCTCTAAAATGCAAGGCGATTTTTTGTGGGGCGCAGTCAGCCACATCCCCGGCGGATAGCAAGCCCTTTCCCGCCTCATCAGTCACCAAGCAAAAGCCCTTATTCAAAATTGTTGCATACGAATTTTGCTGTAACCTGCCCGCCCAATTGTTCACAAACTCCTCCAATCTCTCAATTTTGCGTAGCATGGCGCGCGACAACCCAACTCTCGCGAATTTGAGCTGTGCCTCGAGCAAACGGTAAGCCCCCTGCGGCGGCTGCAACCTCTTCGCTACCTCACCAAATTTTACCTCTCCGTTTTTCAACCTGTGCAACAACGCAATTTGCCCACGATCCGCGAGATCATCAACACGCATCACAATATGATCAAACCAGCTCCTCCAATTCGGCATTTTGTAGAGTCGCAGCCTCAGCCCCGCTGTATCCACTGTTTTCAGCAGCGCACGCGCCATTCTGTGCCGCTTCTCGAGCACCTCCGCCAAAATATGATGACGCACAGGAGTGGCGAGTTCCGCCGCCGCCGTTGGGGTTGGGGCGCGCACATCTGCTGCATAATCGATTAATGTCGTGTCAGTTTCGTGCCCAACAGCCGAAATCACCGGGATCCTGCTGGCGAACACCGCTCGCACAACGCACTCCTCATTAAACGGCAGCAAATCCTCGATGCTCCCCCCTCCCCTCGCAACAATAATCACGTCCGGCAAATCCTCGCTGCCCAACGAATTCAACCCGACCACCGCGGCCGCAACCTGGCCTGCCGCCTCTGCTCCTTGCACCAACACCGGCCACACAATAACTATGCACGGGTATCTGTCGGAGATTCTGTGGATGATGTCGCGGATCACGGAGCCCGTTGGGGATGTCACAACGCCAATAATGCGCGGGTATTTCGGCAGCTCGCGTTTGTTGTCGAAGAGGCCCTCTTTGGCGAAGGCGATTTTGCGTTCCAATAGCAATTTCAGGAGAGCCCCCTCTCCGGCATGCTCGGCATTAGAAACAACTAATTGGTAATTCGATCTGCCTGGATACGTCGATATGCGGCCTTCCGCAATGATTTCCGCGCCTTCTTCCAGTCTGGCTTGTGTCCTCGTACCGCGCCAACACACGGCATTTAATACGGCGTCTCCGACGGTGTCTTTGAGGGAGAAATACGTGTGCCCGGAAGAGTGCAGCTTTAGCCCAGAAATCTCACCGCGTACTTTAACAAATAGGAAATTGTCTTCAACCACTTGTTTGACGTGCTTTGACAGCTCTGTGACCGACCAGACGTCTTGCTCGAAGCGTGATTCAGCATTGTACTCTTGCTGCTCGTCGTTTGGCTCATCGTCCAGTAGCGTTGGGTAGAACCTCAGCGTTTGCGCAGCTCCGTAAACTTTTTTCATAACTTACGGATTAACTGCAAACAATCTTTGGAACCGCAAACCAGGAGTCCACTGAATCGGGAGCATTGGCCAAAATACTTTCGACACCTGGGGCTTGCTGTATTTCATCTGCTCGTTCTGGTAGCGTGTGCGACGTTATTTTCATTGGTTCGGAATTCGTCACGTCAACTTCGTTAAGCTGCTCGACCCAATGCAGTATCGCGTTAAGGTCCTTTGTTACCGCCTCAATCTCTTCCTCCAAAACATTTATGCAAGCAAGCTTCGACACACTCCGCACCACGTCAACACTTACCGCCATATCTCCAACTCTCATGAAAAACACGAATTTCAGTGTATTAGAGCGCATTTCCGCTCTTTAAGCAACATATCAGTTACAGGTTTGCATGGCGACCTCATGAATTTTTTCTATTTATCAGCTCCTGCCGAACAACGGCTCGACGAGCCTACAAACTTTTTGTGGCTGGGTAGCGTACATGTGGTATCCTTCACGAAGGGACGTGAGCTCACCGCAACATAGGGCATGGCAGGCTTAAAAGACATCAAGGACAGAATAAGAAGCGTGGGCGCAACGCAGAAGCTCACCTCCGCGATGAAGCTAATAGCAACCGCGCGCCTCCGCCATGCGCTCGACGCGATGTTCGCCATACGGGAATACGAGGAGTCCCTCTTAAATGCGATTCGGCAAGCGAAGTTCGGCCTCGACCAACAGACCCTCGCCAACATCTCAGAGCAACTCCCCTGGTATTTCACGAAACGGAAAAGCAAAAAGCCGCACGCAATCCTCGTTATAGGCGCGAATAAGGGGCTTTGCGGTGCGTATAACCTCTCAATCGTGCGTGAGGCCGTGCGTTTCGCACAGAAGCACAAGAACGAGCAAGAGGCAAGATTCATCCCGTTAACCACGAAAGCGTCGGAGTATTTCCTAAAAAACGAACCAAAACGAACAGGAGACTCACCAGGCCTCGGTTTTCACAACAACACGAACTGCTCTGACATCGCCGCTTTTGCGCTGGATCAGGCCGTTAGCTGGCTGTTGGGGAATGATTGGGGGGCGGTTAGCGTTGTGTGCGGAGTTTATGTGAATGCGCTGGTTCAAAAAGCTAGGAGTTTCACGCTTTTTCCGTTTTTCAGTAGTAGTTCTGATAAGGCCGTCATGGATGCATTTGCTAGCGGCTCGAGTGACACATCAGAGCAGCAGTACAAACACAGTCCGCACGATTCCCAACCCAAAATCGAGCCGTCCTTTATAACGGCGATTACTTCTTTGGTTCATACGGTGGCGTGTGTCAAAATGTGCAGGGCCTTTGCTGAATCAGCAACTGGAGAGCATGCCGCTAGAATTACTACAACAGACGGAGCAAAAAAGAATGCTGAAACATTGATCAAGTCTTTGACATTGAAATATAATCGCACTCGTCAAGCTAGAATAACCAGCGAATTGATTGAGATTATTGCGGGGACGAATGCAATGACACAAGAGTAATGTTTGTCAAGAAGGCAAGCAAAAAGGAGATATTATAATGGATGTTCAATTCGAATACGGGAACAAAGGTGTCATTTCGCAAATAATAGGAGCCGTCGTTGATGTCTACTTTGACGAAGGCCGCCTCCCGCGTATTCTAAACGCCCTCCACGTCAAAGCCGGCGACAGAATCGTAACGCTTGAAGTCGCGCAACACATCGGCGAAAACACCGTACGCACAATCTCCATGGACGCCACGGACGGCCTGTGCCGCGGGCTCGAGGTTTTCGACACCAAAGGCCCAATCTCCGTCCCCGTTGGTCCAGAAGCCCTCGGTCGCATCATGAATGTTGTTGGGGCGCCAGTCGACAACAAAGGCCCAATCGGCTCAAAGATCCTCCTCCCAATCCACAGAGAGCCGCCGCCATTCACAGAGCAATCACCCTCTAACGACATTTTAGTCACAGGGATCAAGGTTATCGATCTCCTCTCGCCATACCCGCGTGGCGGGAAAATCGGCTTGTTCGGCGGGGCCGGGGTCGGAAAAACAGTGCTCATGATGGAGCTGATAAACAATGTGGTGCGTAAGCACGGCGGCTACTCCGTTTTCGCCGGCGTTGGCGAGCGTACGCGCGAGGGCAACGACCTCTACAACGAAATGATCGAATCCGGCGTCAACACCAAGGAAATAACCGGCTCAAAGGCCGCCCTTGTCTATGGCCAAATGAACGAGCCCCCCGGAGCGCGCGCGCGCGTTGCCCTGACTGGGCTGACTGTCGCCGAGTATTTCCGCGATGTTGAAAATAGGGACGTTTTGCTTTTCATAGACAATATATTCAGGTTCACCCAGGCGGGGGCCGAGGTGTCGGCTTTGTTGGGGCGCACGCCTTCTGCCGTTGGATACCAGCCGACCCTGGCATATGAAATGGGGACCTTGCAGGAGCGCATAACCACGACGTCTTGCGGCTCGATAACCAGCGTGCAGGCCGTGTATATCCCGGCGGACGACCTCACAGATCCGGCGACGGCGGCCTCTTTCACCCACTTAGACGCCACGACCGTTTTGAGCCGCCAAATCTCTTCTCTTGGCATATTCCCAGCGGCAGACCCTCTAGACTCAACCTCCAGAATCCTTGAGCCAGACACAGTTGGGGAGGCGCACTACAACACGGCTCGCGAGGTTCAGAGGATCTTGCAGGCATACAAGAATTTGCAGGATTTAATCGCGATTTTGGGGATGGACGAGCTGTCTGACGAGGATAAGGTGGTGATAGCGAGGGCGAGGCGCTTGCAGAAGTTTTTGTCTCAGCCCTTCACGACGGCGGAGACGTTCAGCGGGATTCCGGGGGAGTTTGTTGAGCTGCAGGATACGATAGAGGGGTTTAGCGAGGTCTGCCGCGGGACGTTCGATCATATTCCAGAACAGGCATTTTTCATGGCTGGGAATATAGAGAGCGTGCTTAGAAAGACAAAAGAACTAGAGTAACCCCGTCACAAAAAGTTTGCTGGTTCGTCGATACGAACCACAACAAAGTCAGCGACTTTGCCGAGCTCCCGCCGTTGCTCAGCTCGAAGAGTCAGGTGAGATGAGTATAGACCTATTGCGAAATCCAATTTTTCCGATTTGCTCTATTCTTTCATTTGCATTTGTTTTACATTGATATTAGTGAAGGCTGATATTTGGGGCATTTGTCATGCCAGAGGTAGTTCAATATTCTGATGCGGTAGCTGCTGTAAGCTCTGTTAACTTTAGCGGGACATCTTTGTTAATTGCCGCAATTGCCGCAGCTTTAACGTTTGTTGCTTGTAATACGTTGAATGGCGTTAGGAAAAGGTTCTTCAATAAAGCCGTGTTGAGAAAGCAAAGCGGAACAATAACAGACACTTCTTATAACTTCATCGTAACATTTCTTCCAATTGCAGAATCAATCGCGCGCTTTATCACCATCATATGCGGAGTGTGCTTTTGTTTAGCAGCTTTCAACATTTCGATCAGCCCTATTTTGTGTGTTATGAGCCTGTTTGGCTTCGGAATATCTCTCGGAGCAAAAGACGTGTTCACTGATATCACGCGAGGAACAATGACATTAATGGAAGGGAAAATCGCTATTGGGAACTTCGTGAGTATCGATGGGTCTTCGGGGATCATTAAATCTTTGAGCATCCGCCAAATCGAAATACAGCACGAAGATGGCAGCACCGAGGCTTTCCCCTTTTCCAAAATCGGAGCGATACGGAATTTTTCCGTGAAGGGGGCCGTCGCCAAGCCGTCGTTCCAAGTCGCCACAAGCGCGAGTGTTGAGAAGGTCGAGCAGCTTGCGCGCGAGACGCTTACCGAGCTGGAGAACAACAGCGAATTCTCTCACTACATCGACTACAACAGCCTTCACCCGTTGACCGCAAAAATAAAGGCTGTTAACGTGGATGGGGTTGAGATGAGCTTCTCTATTCGCTTGATTTCCGGGAAGCCAGGGGATTTCGTTAGCCAATTCTATAAGATCATGCTTCCGAAGTTGCAGGAAGAGGGGATGCTCAATTAGGCCGCTATTCTTTTGTGGCCATATCTAATTACATTGGAGGCAGAGGATGTTTACGTTACGTGTGTGTTGTCGTTCCAGGCGTGCATTCATTGCACACAGTCGCAAAAAGAATTGGTGGCTGTGCATAATTGCTGTGTTGTGCAGTTATTTTGTCGCTATCTGTCCGACTTTCGCAGCACGTGCGCGTCACCAAAATAACGCCTCTTATCTTCTTTTCAATCTTCCTCAGCTAGAAGCAAGCAATTTGCGGACGTCGCTCATAATGAACACTACAAGCAGTAACGTTATTAGAAAAGTTATGAGCGACACTGTGACTAACCTTTCCCCTAAAGATGTATTCTTCATCCAGTTAACCTGCCAGGTCGCCAGTTTGGCCGCCAAATATTGTTATCTTAACGGATGGCCGCTACTGCACCCTACTCGAATTGCTTTTACTGTATATGCATCGCAAGATATTCCAATTGACTTTGTTGTGTTAGCTTTTGTGCTCAAATGTCTTGGGGGAGCGCCTGTTTGGGCAAGGTTTCTTGATAATATCAAACGAATAGTCGATGACAGAATTTTGGACCTGCTTACAGAGGCACCTCCACAAAGAAGCAGCATCGAACAAATATACACTTTCATCAGCACAGATGAATGGGAAGTGTTAGGCGCGGAACTTCAGCAGAAAAAAATTGAAATAACTGACTCTGCGGAAGCCGTTTTTTTCAACCCAGAGGCCATCCAAGATGTGTTACAGCTTATTAACTTAATCTTTAATGGCTTTGACCCAGATGAAGAACAGCCACTCAAACACAGGATTCGCGGTCCCTTCGTGTCTTCAGACCCCTTGCTTCCAAGCGACGAAAGCGATGACAGGAAGGGCTGTTGTTGTTCGGTGTATTAAGACCCCGTTGATATACATTTCGAACCTGAAAACCAGGATTTTTTCGACTCGTAGACCGCGATTCACCTAGAAAAAATTCCTGAGAGTCAGGTGAGATGAATATATAATGATTTAAATTGGTTTTTTGCGTCAAATCCGGTTCGAAACTCATGTACGTTTAGTACACTCCGCTTCTGCGCTCTGTTTCTCTTGGAAAATCCTCAATTTAAATCATTATATCAACTGGTTCTCAGTCGAAGTGACCGGTAAAACGTTTTTGTATACGGCTTTTTTATAACTTTGACACGCGATAAATTGCTTGACCTTTACTCGTTTTTCCCAAAGAATAGCACCATGGGCCTGTAGTTCAGTTGGTTAGAACCCTCCGCTCATAACGGAGTTGTCGTAGGTTCGAGTCCTACCGGGCCCACTAACGATTTTATGTGTGTATCCTATCCCCAGTCACCGAAAGTTTGCGAGCAGAGGACACGCAGCGCAGAAGCGCAGCGTACTTATGGTACGTGAGCATTCGAGCAGCAGCTCGACGAACTTGCAATATTTCGGTGACGGGCATAAATGCTTTTCTAAACGCGTGGAAAATCACGTTCTGCACTTGTAGCTCAGTTGGATAGAGCGTTGCCCTCCGGAGGCAAAGGTCGGACGTTCGAATCGTCTCAAGTGCAACCAAAAAATAAAAACAAATAATTCTTTAGTATATTTTAACGCAAAATACAATATAACTTGTTAATAACGCATTTATTAATGACGATCTAACATGGAACCTAGAGGGAGAAAAGAAGCATCATCAATGTTCCACTCGAAACAAGAAGAAGAGCAGGTCTTCAGAAAGTTACAGAGTGACAAAAGCGAGGCAACCCGTCACACAATTATTCTCAGTTATTCGCAATTAATCAGGAATTGGGCCATAAAATACGGACGCTTTTATAGTGTTGATGTTGATGAGTTGATTTCAGAAGGCACGCTTGGATTAATGAAAGCATTAGAGTTGTTTGATGTTGATAAAGGATTTCGCTTCGCGACGTATGCAAGCTTTTGGATAAAGGCTTTTTTGCGCCAGTACGTTATCATCTCGAAATCAATAGTGCGGCGCTCTAAAAGGAATGTCCAGATGTTGTCGCGTTACGGGGAGGAGTGTTCGTTGAGCTGGAATGCTTTTAATTCCTCTTTCCAAACGGATGTTTCAATCGATAAAAGCGCCGAAGACGGCGGGGAAGGAGAGGGGGGTTCGTTTCTGGAGGTTTATCCAGATGAACGAGCTGACTTCGAGGGAAAGGCGCTAGAAAAAGACCAGCTCAAAAAACGCGTGGCAATTTTTAAAAAGGTGTCTCAGAAGCTTAAAGATAAAGAAGTGGACGTGATTAAGCGGAGGCACTTGAAGGTCCCGTCGGAAACCCTGGAAAACATCGCGCGCGATTTGAAGATAACTATGGAAGGTGTTAGGCAAATAGAAAAACGCGCAATCGCGAAAATGCAAAACGAAGTTAAGAAGGCGCATGTGATCAAACTCTCCAAAGGATAGCGGGCCCAGACACACAAAGTTTGATGATTCGTCTCCGCGATGCTCGAATGCTCACGCACAATAAGTGCGCGGCGCTTCGAGGCTCCTGCCATCAACTCTTTTGTGACTTGGTCCCTCTCCGCGGTTCCTGCTCGCAACCCTTTTTGTGAGACTCTGCATTGGCGTGCTATAATTCTGGAAAGAGGATCGTTTGTACGAAAAAATATGACAGAAGGTTTGCTGAAGCCGAGTTCGGATTTCGTTTTTGCGAATATGTTTGGCGTGGAAAAGCATAAGAGGGCGCTGATATGCCTGCTAAATGCAATTTTGAGGGGGAAACCAGCAATAAAGAGCATTACGTTGCTCAATCCTCAGCATCAAAAGCAGAGGAAAGACGGAAAGTCGACAACATTAGATATCGAGGCAATTACCGACGACGACACGATTGTGGATATCGAGGTACAGTGCCGGCGCGACGGGAATCTTGTTACGCGAGCAATGTATCATCAAGCGCGCATGATGAGAGATGAACTAAACGAAAGTGAGTCGTATGATTCGTGTCCTGATATTATTTCGATTTGGTTCACAAACTACGACGAGACCCATAGAAAGTATCATACGCACGAATCCGTACACACGTTCAAGGCGAATTCTTTAGATGGGCAGGCGGTTTCAAGCGAGAAATCAAGAATTTTCATTATAGAGCTGCCGAAGTTTAATTTAAAAGAGGCGTCACTTAACGACATGTTTTCTGTGTGGATGTTTTTCCTGAAAAATCCGGAATTAATCCCAGACGAATTTGTGCAGAAAGTTCCGGAAGTTCATGAGGCGCTCGAGGAACTGAAGGTTATGAGCCTGGATGAGAAATTTCGCGCGGCTTACAGGGCACACGTCAAGGCTGAAAACGACAGAAGAAGCCGCGAAGCTAATGCGAGAATTGAGGGCGAGGAAAAGGGCAGAGCCGAAGGAAGAGCGGAGGAGAAGAAAAAAACGGCGCTGAAACTGTTGGAGAAAGGGATGAGTGTTGCGGATATTGCTGAAATCACTAACCTTTCCGTCGAGGAGATACGAGCACTGGCTCGTTGAAATAGAGCCATAACAAAGTCTGCGGCTTTGCCTGACAATGTTCGGCTTGAGTCGTGCGTTCACAGCTCATCACCCGCGCGTCGAGTCTTCTTCCAATCAATCCTTGTTTACAGAAAGTTAACACTAAAAATACATAATAAGAATAAACGTATTTTTCGGTTTGTTCCTGCGTGTTTAGTTTGAGTAGAAACTACATACAAACTCGGCTATGTATCAAGTCACCAACGGTTTGCTTGGTGTGTATAGCACTTCTATATCTGGGAAATCGCTCTTTTGCTAATTCTCCGACAAATGTTGGATTGCCTGTTAATGCTGTGAAGCCCGCTTTGGAAGCGAAGCCGGCTCATCCGCCGACTCCTCCAGGGGGAGGGACAAAAGACGGCTCATCTGGTGGAACAGCTACAGCTAATCCATCAAACGAGCCTAAAAAAGATGGTCTGCAGAGCGCCACTCCAGCACAACAAGTGCCCCCCACATTAGTACAAACAGCTGCAGCAGCACCAGCCGTTATAAAGTCTGCCGCTCCAACTGTTGTGCCTCCGGCCGCCGCTCCAACTGTATCCTCAGCCGCCGCTCCAGCTGTGCCTCCCGCCGCTGCGCCAGCCGTTCCTCCAACTGCAACGCAGTCTACCACTCCAGCGACTGCACAAGCTGTACCTTCTGCTATCGCGCCAGCCGTCCCACAATCTGCCACGCCGGCAAAATCGAAAGACGCCGCAAAAAAAGCCGAAGCCCCTAGCACAGCATCTTTGACTCCCAAAGCTGACGCTCCAGCAACGCCAACCTCTAAAACCGAAGCTCCGCCGCAACCGCCGCCTCTGCCTGCAGCCACCGTCGCCGAACAAAGCCTAAAAATTGCGGGCCTAGCCGCATTGTCCCCCAAAGTTGCGGATCCAGCTACTCTAGACCCAAAAGTTGCGGATCCAGTCGCGCCGGTCCCCAAAGCCGCAGTCGCAGCACCAGCCGCCTCAACCCACAAAGACGACACTCCTAAATCCGACTTGCAGAAGATAATTGAATCCGGCGTGCTTCGTGTCGGGATGTGCGCAATAGACCAAAAGCCTTTTCATGTAAAAGGAGAAGACGGTCGTTTCTCTGGCTTCGACGTTGATCTTGCGCATAAACTGGCTAAAGCTCTAGGAGTTTCAGTGGTGTTCGTTGAGGGGGCAGACTGGGATGCCTTGGTTGATGACTTAACGACCGGAAAAAGCGACGTTGTTATCTCCAACCTGAGCTTGACCCCTGAGCGCGGCGCCAAAATCCTGTTTTCAACACCTTATGCAAAAATCAGACAGTGCTTGCTATTGAATAAGGTCCTTCTCGCCAGAGCCCAATCTCAAGGGCGCAACACGCTGAGCAAGATTTTTGATGGAACTCCGATGGGAGATTCTGTGGAAGCTCAGGAACAAACCACGCAGGCACAGCCAGAAAAGAAAGTTGCCAACATGGTGAATACGTTGCAAGTCCAGGCCGGAACCGCGTGCGTGGACTGGGGGGGGCAGTTATTCCCCAAAATTCCAATACTGACCACCGCTTCGTGGGACGAGATACTGGATAATATTAAGAGCAGAAAAATTATTGGAACCATAAGCGATGAATTGGAAATAAAGCAGAGAATGCACGATGCGCAGGCCATTGAGCTTGTCGCCTTCGCTATTAAGGATCGCTACGACTTTATTGTTATTGGGGTTAATAACAAGGCGCATAATTTCTTATCGTTTATTAATTCTGTTTTAATTAGCAATAATGTTGTGTGTAATGTTGAGGAAGAAAAGGAATAAGTTCTGTGAACAATTAGGAGAGCGTCAACAATGGTTAAGCAGAGTATAGAAGAAATTCCAGTGTTAAAACATATCATGAAGTTTATTTCCGCTAGGAAATTACGGTATGATATTGTTTTTAGCTTTATGATTTTGTTTATCATTGAAAGTATTATCACCTTCTCTTTTACATACAGATCGAATCACATCGTCTCGCTGGCTTTTGCCAAGCAGACAATGGGCCTTCATTCGCAAAATATTCTAACGCAAACGAAGAGTTATCTGGATGACGTGCAAAAGGTGGTTACGGTTTGCAGCACATTAGTTGACACTCAACAAAAAGACGGCGTCTACGACGATAAGATCCGCAGTTGCCTCTTGGAATTTCTAAAATTATACCCTCACTTTTCCAACGTTTTCGTTGGTTGCGCCAATGGGAATTACATTGGTGTTGAGCGCAGAACGTCAACAGCCCGCTACATCACTCAAGCGGATAAACCACTCCCAGACAACATCACCTTCCTTGTCCAAGCGCAAAACCGCCTAAGCACGCCAATTTCGGAGAATTGGGGCTACTACAATAAAGAAGGGGAAAAGGTCGGTGAAGAGAAGAATGAGGTGTTTAATTTCGATCCAAGAACGCGCCCGTGGTTTAGCATGTCCGAGCAGAAAGGCGGCTTGGTTTGGACGGATGTCTACGAGTTCTCAGGCTCGAGCAGCCTTTGCATAACCGCCGCTGTCCCGATGTACGGAACGAGCGAAGGCGGGATCATCAAGCTGAGCGGCGTTGTTGGGGTAGATCTGTTGTTGGACAGCCTGACCGAGTTTATGCGTGCACAAAAGATCTCGGAGAATGGGTTGGCCTTTATTGTCAGTAAGTCTGGGCAAATGGTTGCAACTCCGTTCTCTACCGCTCCGCACGAAACGCAGGCAACTGGCGCCAGGGCTTTGATCTCTATTTCTGAAATTCCAAACAAGCAAATCAACCTCGCCTTTCAAAAATACAAAGAAAAACCAGAGGAAGGGAAAAGCATTGCATTCCATTTTGGCGGACAACAATACTTGGCCAGCTTTGAGAAAATTTCGGAAGAAAACAACATCGATTGGTCTATTGGGATTGTGGTTCCTCAGTCAGACTTTTCTAAAACCGTGGACGACATGCAGACCAGCGAAATGCTTATAATTATACTTGTGGCCATTATTGCAACTCTTGTGACGTTTTATTTATCAAAGCGAATTTCTTCTCCGATCATTGCTATCGCACAAGAAACGCAGAGATTGAAGGACTTTTACCAAACCGAGCCACTAGATATTAAAAGCAATATTGCTGAAATACAGATGATGCTTGACGCGATCTCCGCGATGCGAGCGAGTTTGCAGTCGTTCGGGAAATTCGTACCGAAGGTGCTTGTGCGAAGACTCATGCAAAAAGGGACGGAGGTGAAGCTTGGGGGAAAAACGTGCGAAGTAACTATGTTTTTCTCTGACATACAGGGCTTTACAACAATTTCGGAAACAATGGTGGCGGAAAAACTGGTTTTGCACTTGTCTGATTACCTAAATGAGCTGTCTGCGATCATAGTGGAGTGTAATGGTACGATAGACAAATACATAGGAGACGCTATCATGGCGTTCTGGAACGCGCCTAATGCTGACCGCAATCACGTGTTTAACGCGTGCCACGCCGCGCTGCTCTGCCAAAAGCGTCTTGATGAGCTGAATAGGAAATGGGAGCTCGAGAAAAAACCGCCGCTAATCACGCGTATAGGACTGCACTCTGCGGAGGTTATTGTTGGGAATATTGGGTCTGACGAAAAGATCAACTACACATTGATGGGCGATAACGTGAACTTGGGCTCTAGGCTAGAGGGCGCCAATAAAGTCTATCACACCAGTATTTTGGCTAGCTTCAACGTGTATAAGGCCGTGAACGAGCGGTTTTTGTTCAGGCCACTGGACGTTGTCGCGGTCAAAGGAAAAAAGGAGGGGGTTAAGATTTACGAATTGGTTGGGCAGATGTCTGGGGACAGCAGGGTTTTGCCAACGAAAGAGGAAGTGGAGCTTTGCGAAAGGTTTTCGCACGGCTTTAACCTGTATCTGGAGCATCGCTGGGGGGAGGCCATTAAACAATTCGAGGGGCTCAAAGAGGATTTCCCACAAGATTACCCATCGGAGATGTATTTGCAGCGTTGTTTAGCGTTTAAAGAGAATCCTCCTAGGAAGAATTGGGATGGGATTTTTGTGATGACCACAAAATGATAAAAGAGAAGGATTATGAACAAAAATATCATTACTAAAGTCTTAGGAAATCCATTTTTCTTCGTATCCTGTATTGCGGGCGGGCTGTGTATGGGACTGTATTGCAGGTGGGCTGCCCATCTTTTAGAGCCAATCGCCAAGCTATACACAAACCTCCTCCAAGTAACAGTTATTCCGATTATTTTAGTAACGATATTAACCGGAATATCAAAGCTCATGAAAAGTAGCAGTTCCAATTCTTACATGTTGAGGATAGTGAAGGTTTTCTCGTCCATGCTCGTTTTTACTGGCGTGTTTGCGGCCCTCGTTGGAAGCATCGCCCAGCCCGGGAAAAACATGTCTTCCGACCCTAGTGTTATAAAAATTGTCAGGGCGAGCGGGGAAGAGCAAATACGAGAGGTAACTTTGGATGAACCTCTAGAAAAAACGAAACAAATTAGCATGGTAAACTTTTTAATAAACACCGTTCCTAACAACATCTTCAACGCATTATCCAACGCCAACATGCTGCAGATCATTGTTTTTTGCATCATATTTAGTTTGGCTTGCGGTTTTGTTTCGAGGGAGGACAAAAAAAACAGGCTCGCGTCTTTCGTTGACTACATCGCCGTGTTGCATAAAATTAACGAAAAGGTGCTGCTTTTCCTGCCTTTGGGGTCGTTTTGCTTGCTTAGCACGCAGCTTTCCTCTATTTCGGAGAGTACGTTGGAGACGATTTTCAAGCTAGCTCTCGTTATGTTGTCTGCGATCGTGACGTTATCGATCCTTTGCAGCGTCATTCTCTGGAGCTGCTCCAGCGGTATCACGTATTTTCAGACACTGAAATCTTTGGCGAATACCCTGCTGATGGCGTTCTCGACGCAGTCGTCCCTGGTTTGTATTCCTCGGGCGGTTGACGCGATGAGTGGACCGCTAAAGTTCGAGAAACAGACGGTTGAGCTCGCGATCCCGCTTGGGGTGCCGCTTTGCCAGTTTTCCACGGTTTGTTTTTACGTAATCGGCTCCATCTTCGTGATGAATATTTTTGGCGAACCGATTACTTTGTATAGTTACGTGTTTATTACGTTTGCGTCTATTTTAACGTCGTTTGCCGCTTCAGGGGCGAAGGGGATTGTCTATTATTCGCTCATTGCCGGCATTTTGGCGCCTCTCGGGATTCCTTTGGGTGGGGCGGTGGCGCTATTTATTGCGGTGGATCCGTTGGTTGACCCGTTTGGGACGGTTTTTCATGTGTACGCAACGTGTTGCTCCTCGGCAATTTGCTGCAAGCTGACAGAAAAACAGAGGCTGAAAGAGGAGGCAAAGCTGAGGAAGGGCGATGCGGAGAAGGCGAAAATTGCTCCTACCGAAGAGGGGGCAGAGGCAGCTCATTCTTCTGAAAATAGCAGCGCAATAGCTCACCCAAAGTATGAATGCACCTCTGCCGGGAAAGAAACAAAAAAAGATAGCGCAAAAGCCACTAATGAAAAAGAGAACCACAAAATCACTAAGCGCAAAAGCGGCAAAAATGGAGCGGACAAGACGCCTGGTAAAGACGCTTAGAGCCACCACGCCTAGCCGCCCAGAAGAATGGACCTCTTTCCAAACTCTTCAAAATCAGTTTTTGGGTACGTCGATCCGGTGCTCGAATGCTCACGTACATCTAAGTACGCTCCGCTTCTGTGCTTCGTGTCACCTTCCTAAAATTCTGATTTTGAAGGTTTCGAAAGAGATCCAATGTACGAAGCGCAAAGTTCACGCAACACACACGATTCACACTGAGGCTTCCGCGCTTTGCATACATATCGGCCGTGCAGAATCAGCCAATTACTAGCGCGACTCCAATACCTTTTCGGCACCACTGCGTACAGCGCGTGTTCACAATTTTCTGGATTCATTGGACCTCTTTCGAAACCTTCAAAATCAGAATTTTGGGAAGGAGACACGGAGCACAGAAGCGGAGCGTACTTAGAGGTACGTGAGCATTCGAGCACCGGATCGACGTACTCAAAAACTGATTTTGAAGAGTTTGGAAAGAGGTCCATTTTCATCTCCGCTTGCTTCACACAATCCTCATCTGATTTTTGCTTTGCTGTTTGTGAAAGTCCTAACCTAGAGCACACACGTAAAACGTGCGTGTCAACGGCAATGCGTGACGCATTAGTAAGAGTATTTAAAACAACGTTTGCCGTTTTCCGCCCAACTCCAGGAAGTTTTATCAGCTCCTCAAAAGAGAGCGGAACTTCCGCATTGTATTGCTCTATTAAAATTGCAGCAGTTTGCACAATATATTTTGATTTGTTTTTATAAGCATTTATGGATTTAAAAATATCGCGCACACCATCTTCTCCGAGAGACCAAACTTTTTGCGGAGAATCGATGGCTGTGATGTTTTGTGTAGTCACTTTGTTGACAGAAACATCTGTTGCTTGCGCAGATGCAATTACTGCAATCAAGAATGAAAAGTCCGTGGTGTAAAAAAGTTCAGTTGCTGGACGAGGATTTTGTTTTTCGAACAGGTCCATAATCGTGGACCACTTTTTTCGTGTGCTTCTTTTGGAAACAGTGTGCGACATAATGGCTTCATCCGTTGTGTCTCATGAAGTAACGTAACAGAAATAACGAAAAACAACAAAATATTGCTCCACTGAGAAATGCAGCCGAAGGTGATTCGAACAAAAAATTTAGTTTACCAGCTGTAAGGTTGCTCAATAGCAACCCAAGTGCGGTAACTGCATAGTATATAGAAAAGGTTGTGGCCCTGGTTTGTTGATTGGACAATCCTGAAATGATTGCAAGCAATGCTCCCTGCTCTATCCCCAAATGCAAACCGAACAACACATTGCTCAACATTAGTGTTTCGCGAGACGTTGCAAAGAAGGCGGTAGCATGCGCAAAGAATTGTATAAACAGCGCACTATATAGTAGTCGTGTCCTGTTTATTTTTAAAACACATACACTAGAAAAAAGTGTTCCGCAAAATGACGATATACTAAATATTATTGCGAAAAGCGGCGCTTCGTGTACTTGCAAATCAAGCGATCTGGCCTTCATAACAAGAAAGGAATCGCTAAATTTTGCAAACATTAAAACAAAAATAATTCCGTAGAACTTTAACAAAGCAGCTGAAAACGCACTGCCAATGAAACTTTTGGAAGCAGTTGTTGTTGAAACATCTGAAATGCATTTCTCGACTGCACCATCGTCTGCGTGATTTGGTTTCGACGACTTGCAACAGTCAGAAGATATCTTTGTGGAGCAAACGTACGCGATGAGCGCTGGAATTAACGCAAACAAAAAAACCAATTTGCAACGATTGCCAGTTCCAAACAAAAGCGATCGCGCAACAATTCCTCCGCAAATCGCTCCGCCCATAAAAAAAAGATACTTTATGTAGTAGAAAAAATAGCACCACTTGTCGCTGACAGGAAAGGCGTCGGCGATTGTTGCGTCGACCAAACAAGAACGCAACCCCTTTGCAATTCTGTCTAAAATTTTTACAGCAAACACCGAAACAAACCCCGTTGTAAGCGCAAAAATGCCTTTTGAAACAATGCTTAAAAAAGTTCCAGAGACTATAAAAACTTTGCGCCGTTGATATTTATCAGAGAGCATTCCCGTGATGTTTTTAGACATGAAAGCTGCCCACACCGCCCATCCTTCCACGAATCCAACCTGCTCAGCAGAAAAATGTAGCTCGTCTATGAGATAAATCGGAAGTATGGACGATATGATTAGCGAGGCCATAGTGGAAAAGAAGACCATGAGGATTAGCAGAACAACATCCCTTAGAGTTGGTTGTTGATTGTATGCGCCAAATATTGATGGATTCTTCAAATTATTATTCAGCATAAATTTGTTTGGATCTACTTGTGACAAGATTCCGTCCTGCAAACTTGTTGTGACTGCATATAATATAATAATTTTTTTATATATATTTATGTTGTGATAGATGCCATAAGGAAAACTGTTAATTACAACTTATTCACAAAAACACAAACATATCAACGCTTTGGTTTATGCGGGAGACGCAATGTTATTTGTCGACTCATTGGTGGTTTATTCACGGGTTAACTTTTTGTGAAAAACGCACGCCAAGGTTCCAACTATGTTCAATTTGTGTTTTTGTGACCTGGTTATCAACAACATACTCACAACCCATAGCACGACACCCTCACCGACTCACGATTTTTTATAGCTAAACATTTCTTAATTTTCCCCCAAGTTGCTCGCTAACAGCCTCGACAATCTTTTGACTCAATTTTGTTAGATCTGTTTCGCTGAGCGGTTTCTCTATTGGTTGTATTGTAACTTGGCATGCGATTGAGTGTTGGCCTTGCGCGATTCCCCAGCCCTCAAAAACATCGAAGATTTGTACAGAACGAATTGTCGTGTCAACTTTTTCGATTGTTTTCATCAAACTGCTTGCCGGTATTGTTTTATCCAAGACGAAACAAAAATCTCGGCTCAATAATTGTAACGTTGAAACAACGAAAGGTACATTATTGTTATGTTGTTCATGGATCTTGTTCTCTGTGATGTTAGCGTTCCCAAACAACGGCGAGTCCAACAAAATTTCAAACGCTACCACTGGAATTGTTATATCCATATCTTGCAAAACTTGCGGATGAAGCTCGCCGAAAATTCCGCAAAATTCTCCATCTCCACCACATTTACTCATTAAAACTCCAGTGCATCCTGGATGATAGTAGCGGCGCTGATCTCGCACGCTATCCGCTAGGCCAGAAATATCTTCTATGTTTTTAATAACAAAACTCTCTTCTGATGTTTTGTGTGCAGCACATTCATCCAAAATACACATCACGTCACTTTTGATATCGAAAACATCACACGCTCTAGATTTTTCGAGCCAGTGTCGTGGCGAAAATCCAAACCGCATTCCGCATAAAGATAAGCGCTCTTGATCTGCAGACAAAAAAACAGATTCAATCTCGAACATTGCTCCGTGTTTGTAATTCATGTTTTGGTTTAAGCTTACCACCTTCAACAGTTGTGGAATCAGCGATGCACGCAAAAACAGACGCTCTGCATTGCACGATGCGAGAATCTCCACCTCTCCACCAAAAATCTTAGCTTCGTTTTGGCTCAAAAACGGATGCGTATACACCTCGTTGAATTCACGTTTGCATAATAAGTGTTTGATCTTTATGGCGAGGCTTATGTTTTCTTGCGGGATGATGGGGAAAAGCGGATGCGTGACTATTTTATCATATCCGACGATTCGCAACACCTCACCAATCAGATTTTCCGTTATTGATATGTCGTGTCGCCACGCAGGAACTTCCAAGAATGTGTTGCGATCGGAGCAACAGGTGTGCGTTGGTTCGGAATTTTGCTCAACTTCTTTGAATCCTAATCTCCGCAAAATATTTACTGCATCATCAAAACGTATCGTGTCATCTCCGCTAAGACTGTGCAATTTCGTTTCGCAAAAAGGCACAACGGTTTTGGGCGGCGTGTATTCAGCGTTGCCAAATTCAGAGCACATAATATTAGCGATTTGTGCGCCACAAATATCCTGAATCAGATGCACGCCATACATCAGCGCTAATTTTGTGCAGTTAGGATCAATCCCTCTTTCAAAACGCGCCCTTGATTCGCTGGTCAGTCCGAGTTTTTGCCCAGTCGCAGCGATGGAGTCTGAATTGAAATACGCACTTTCCAGCAGCACGCGCGTTGTGTCCGCTTCGCTACCGCTCTCTTTTCCGCCCATGATGCCAGCGATGGTTAGTGGCTTGACATCATCCGCGATCACCGTCATATCTTTAGTGAGTTCGTATTCCTGCAAATTAAGGGCAACAATTTTTTCCGCATCCTTTGCTTGACGCACCGTGATGCCGCCAACAATTTTGTCTAGATCGTACGCGTGCATCGGCTGGCCGAGGTCGAAGTTGATGAAATTAGTTACGTCGACAAACGCATTAATCGGGCGTTGGCCGGCTGCCTTTAATCGAGATTGCATCCATTTTGGGCTCGGTTTGTTTTCCACGTCCGTGATGACGGCGGCATAAATGAATGGGCAGTTTGCCGTGATGGTTTTCACTTCGACGAAAGGTTCTGTCCCGCAAATTTTCGGTGGCTGAGTATAACGATCAGGAAGAGGTTTCATAGTTCCAATTCCTGCCGCCGCCAACTCACGCGCGAGACCACGCATGGACAGACAATCTCCTCTGTTGGGAGTGATGCTCACGGTTAATATTGTATCGTTGATCCCCAAAGCCTCAGCCAAAGGCGCCCCAACAACAGCGTCGGGCGCGCAATTCTCTAAATCTACAATCCCCTCGCACGCATCTGTGTAGTCTTTGCCTTCAAGCCCAAGTTCGTCGAAAGAGCACAGCATGCCGTTGCTCTCAATATCTCTTATTTTTGCGGCGCGCAGTATGCTACCATCGCGCGGGACGAAGCCACCGACGTGCACAAGCGCGGTTTTCATTCCGGCGCGCACGTTCGATGCGCCACACACGATCGTGAGTCTGTTTGCGGAGCCGTCATTAATGGAGCAGACCGACAATTTGTTGGCGTTTGGGTGTTGGCTCACGCTTTCGACTTGTGCAACGGTGATGGCGGCGAGCGGTTGCGATAAGTCGCACAGATCTTCAACTTCGAATCCTATGTCGCACAGCCGTTGCGCGATCTCGTGCGGTGTCGCGGTTGTTTCTAAATGATCTTTTAGCCAGGAGAGGGGGAATTTCATGATAATACCTACAGAAAAACGGAGATGTCTGTTGACGCAACCAGCAGATGAGCATACTAAGGATAACAAAATATCTGATGGTGTAAGTGATTTTTTATCGTGGCTTGAAACTATTGAAGATGGCTTTGTCGTATCGTGATTTTGTATGTAACGAACATTTTGATGTTCGTTTGGATCGTTGGCTTCGCCGACAGTTCTTTCAAGAATTAAGGCAAGGTGAAATAGAGCGTGCGGTGCGCGGCGGCTTCATTAGAGTAAATGGAAAGCGTGCGAAATCATCAATGCGGGTGTCCAGCGGGTGCAAAATTTCCATTGAAATTCACTTGAGCCAACAATGGGAGGCGCAGAAGCCGGCCAAAACCCAAACGGTGTCTCAACAACATCGCGACGCTTTCGAAACGCTGTTGCTGCGGAATTTCTGCGATTTTTGCGTGATAAACAAGCCAGCTGGGCTGGATGTGCAGGGGGGGCGAGGGATTAATGCGAGTGTGGATCATTTTTTGCGCGCGGTTTCGGATGAGTATCGGTTGGTGCATCGGTTGGATCGGGAGACGAGCGGCGCGCTGATTGTGGCCAAAACATTGGAAATGGCCATATACCTCACGCAACTTTTCCGCGAGCATAAAGTGCAGAAGACGTATAGGGCCATTGTTTTGGGGAGGTTAACGCCTCCGTCTGGTAAGATTTGCGCGCCGTTGCTCAAGAGGGATAGCGGCGGTGGTGGCTCTGATACTTGTTGTGGATGGAGTGTTGTTGTGGACGAGATTCGCGGGAAGCCGGCGGAAACGGTGTACAGAACTATACGGTGTGTTAATGCTGGAGAACTAGTTTGGTCTGACGTGGAGTTGTTTCCGCGTACTGGCCGCAAACATCAGTTGCGCGTGCACATGGCGCACATAGGAACTCCGATTGCGGGTGATTCCAAATATGGTGTTGGCGGCGGGATTGCGAATCAGCAAATCTTTGGCGAATCAGGACGCTCTCGCAAAGTAATGCTGCTGCACTCTCATTCAATCAAATTCAAAAATAAGGACGGGAAACTGTTTTCTATTGAGGTTCCACTCCCGGATTATTGGCCCTGCTAAATTATAAAGAGCTCACAAACTTTTGTGGACTTGGTATATTAATGGATGGGAAGCTCTAATAAAACATCATGTGTCAAAACTTTTTTCGTTGTTAAGTCTTTTAATAATATAGTGATCTTAGTTGGGTGCTTGTCCAATATTTCTGCGCAATTTTCTTCAGCAAGAAGTAATGACTGCGATGAGGCATCGTTTTGTATGCTAATGTCTTTAATCAAATTGCATTGCGGATCACCAGATTTTTTTTCTTGTTTATTAAAACCGGACAGCTTGGAGAGCTCAGTTACTGTGACAGGAAAGTCTTTATATTTCATAAAACTTCTCTCCCAATCGATAAGCCACTCAGGCCAAAAATACAATTCAATATGTGCGTGTCTTTGTGTTCCATTTGCGATTAAAGTGATATTGGAAATGTGACCGATGACTTTTGATTCTATGCATTTTGAGAAAAGGTTGCTCATGTCCACGCTTTGACCCACTTTTAGTTTGCAGCCAAGCTCGAATGGAAGGTGAAAGCAGATTGTGTTTTTGTATTTATCCATTACTTTTGTGACGAATTCGTCGAAACTCTGCACAATAATTTCTGCGCCGCTTGCGGTATTGAAGAATGTGGCGCTGGAATGGTCAAATTCAGATAATTCTTCAACATTACACACTTTTATAGAAAAATCCGGGTTTACCCAATCACAAAAAGTTTGCTGGTTCGTCGAATCGATGCTCGGCTTGAGCAGTACGTCGAGTACAGCTCTTCGCCTGTGCGTCGCTTCTCCTGCCATCAACTCTTTTTGTGATTGGGTATTTGCATGGT
>JAIRNW010000077.1 GCA_031257795.1 Holosporales bacterium
GCATTCGAGTATTGAAGCGACGAACTCGGGAATCGGTTTCAGAGCTTTTGCAACAGGCCTATTTACGTTTTATTTATCATGACACAGTATAATACGCAATAGAAGTATCAGGTTTGGAACTCGTTGACATAATGATTTAAATTGGTCTTTTCTGCGTCGAATCCGGTGCAAAACTCATGTACGTTTAGTACACTCCGCTTCTGCGCTCCGTTTCTCATGAAAAATTCTCAATTTAAATCTTATGTCAACTGGTTCTTAGTGTTTTCGTAAACAAGTGTTTCTACGTTTCTCTCTTTTAAATGCGATCAAAGAAGCCCTTTTCCCCCTATCCTGCGCGTTTTGCGGGGAGCAAGTGGAGTGCTGCGACGCGTTATGCCCTAAGTGCTGGCTGTCTGTTAATTTTATAAACAGAAACACTTGTAAATATTGCGGGGCGGCCACGAACGATGAGTTGCAACAGCAAAAATACAACCCACACCCCTCTTTTCAATGCTGCTATTCGTGCGCCAAAATCGCCAAAGCCCAGCCAGAACAAAATGAAATTTTAGCCTCTGTTCTTTATGATAATTTTATAAAAAAGTTTATACTCAAATTCAAAAACAAAAAAGAAATACGCCTTGCCAATCTATTCGCGAAATTATTTCATAAAGAGGACTTCCAAGGCGTTGACTACGTTATTCCTGTGCCGATACATCCCAAAAAATTGTACAAAAGGACGTATAACCAGGCGGCTTTGCTCGTTTTTGCCCTGCAGCGCTTGTATGACGATTTTCCGGCGGTTGAGCTTAATCTTCTGAAAAAAACGCGATTCACGGGAAGTCAGAAAGGCAAAAATATGCTCGAAAGAAGGAAAAACATCGCTGGGAGTTTTGTTGTGACTGAGGCTGGGAAAAAGCTGATTCCGGGCAAAATCATCGCAGTCGTGGACGATGTGGCGGCCTCTGGGGCCACGTTGTTGGAATGCAGAAGAGAGCTGAGAAAGGCCGGGGCGAACGAAGTGCGCTGCGTGGCGCTGGCGCGATCGCTTCCTGTGCCCCGCCGGTAGCCACACAGCCTTCCCGCTACGCGGCGCTGGGGACAGCAGCAAATCTAAGAACCTGTTTATATAAGATTTAAGGCGTACTGTCGAGGCGAGCAACATCGGGATCCAGGCAAAGTTGCAGACCTTGTTGGAGTGCCGTTCGAGGCGAGCAACATCGGGAGCCAGGCAAAGTTGCTGCAGACCTTGTTGGAGTGCCGTTCGACGACACCACAGTTCACTTGTGATTGGCTATAGGGACGAGGCAGACGCACGGCGCGCACGCGTTGCCCCCTCTCGCTTTCCCAAAAACGGCTTCAGGTAGCGGCCGGTGATGCTGTGCTGGTTGTCTGCAACATCCTCCGGCGTTCCCTCTGCAACGATCGTGCCACCGTCGTCGCCTCCATCTGGCCCCAAGTCTATGAGCCAATCTGCCACCTTGATAACGTCCAGGTTGTGCTCTATTATTATAACGCTGTTCCCCTGATCCACCAGCTTGTCTAGCACCTCGATCAATTTGCGGATGTCCTCAAAGTGCAGTCCGGTTGTTGGTTCATCCAAAATGTACAGGGTCTTCCCAGTGGCTTTGCGGCACAGCTCTTTCGCCAGCTTTATCCGCTGCGCCTCACCGCCAGACAGCGAAGTTGCAGGATGCCCAATCGAAAGATAGCCCAAGCCAACGTCTTGCAAGCTCTTAAGCTTGTTCCAAATGCTTGGCTGATTTTCAAAAAAAACAACCCCCTCATCTATGCTCATATCCAATATATCTGCGATATTGTGATTCTTATATTGTATCAGCAGCGTCTCCTTATTATACCTCTTCCCTCGACACTGATCACACTGCACATAAACATCCGGCAGAAAATGCATTTCGATCTTCAGCTGCCCATCCCCTTGGCACGCCTCGCATCGCCCGCCTTTTATATTGAAGGAAAAGCGCCCGTGCGTATAGCCGCGCGCCTTGGCCTCAGGCAGCGAAGCGAACCATTCGCGAATCATAGAAAAGCAGCCGACATACGTTCCCGGGTTAGAGCGCGGGGTGCGCCCAATTGGGGACTGGTCTATGTCTATAATCTTATTAATATTTTCTACGCCGCTGATTCCGCCGCAATTGCTATGGTCTATGTCTTCTCCGCGCAGTTTTTTCTCCAGATTTTTGAACACACCCTCCAGGACCAGGCTGGATTTCCCGCTTCCTGAAACCCCAGTCACACATACAAAACGCCCGAGAGGGATTCGTGCCGTAACGTTCTTGAGGTTGTGTACACGCACATTTGCAGCTATCAGCCACGGGACATTTCCCCACTTCGCAGGATCCCCGGCTCCCCCTCTCCACGCCGGGGTCTCGACCTTTTGAATGGCCATCCTCATCCTTTTCATAGACTTCATGGCCTTCATGCCAGTAGCCTTCCACAATCCACCAGACGTTTCCGCGGAATGTCGCAAAGCCGTATTAATTGGCCGGCGTATTTCCGGAACAGTGATTTTTTTCAGCCCAGTCAGATACGCGGCTGTCAAGCTTCTCTCCGCCTTCATAACGTCCTGAAGCTCGCCGCTAGCCACAACTTCACCACCGCAAATACCAGCCTTTGGCCCTATGTCGATAACCCAATCCGCCTGTCGAATCGCGTCCTCATCGTGCTCCACCACAATCACGGAATTCCCGAGGTCCCGCAGCCTCTTTATGGTCTGCAGTAGGCGGTCGTTATCGCGCTGGTGCAGGCCAATGGACGGCTCGTCTAGCACATACAAAACGCCGCTTAAGCCAGAGCCGATCTGAGATGCCAGCCTGATTCGCTGGCTTTCCCCGCCAGATAGGGTTTCCGATCTTCTAGAGAGTGATATATAGCCGAGCCCAACGTCTTTGAGGAATGTGAGGCGGTTGTTTATTTCGTCTATCACTTTTTCCCCTATTTTTGCGTCTTTAGGAGAGAGATGCAGATTTTTGAACCAATTCGAGGCTTCAAAAATGGAAAGGGCTGAAACCTCCGCTATATTGCGCCCATTTATTTTCACGCACAGTGCTTCCGGCTTGAGACGCCGCCCGAGGCACTTGGAGCAAGGGCACGTTGTTTGTAGGGGAGCTATTTTTTCGCGCGCCGAATTGCTCTCAACCTCATTTAGGCGGCGATTCAAGATGTTGAGCACGCCCTCAAACGGCTTATTGAAATGCAAAACCTTATTTCTAGTAACAACTTGCATAGGGATTTGCGTTTCTTCTGTCCCATTGAGGATGATGTCTTTGTGCTCTTGCGACAAGGCGGAAAATGGGATTGTGGTTGGGATGCCGTACATTTTGGCGACGGCCTCGATTAGGGCCTGGTAATATTTGCGAATTCTTTGCAAGCCATAAATGGACGCTGTGTCATCGGTGAGGCAGATAATCGCCCCCTGTTTGAGACTCAACGACCAATTTATTATCTTATACACATCGAATTTGTATTCGATCCCGAGCCCATTACATTTTGTGCACGCACCTTGCGGGTTATTAAAGGAGAACAGGCGCGGCTCAATCTCCTCTATCGAAAATCCGGTCTCGGGGCAGGCGAATTTCTCAGACAAGATCAGTAATTGGTCAGAGTGATGGATTTTTGCGACGTGTTGCGGCTTTTTCCCCTTTGTCTCCCGAGGCTCTGCGGTTTTACTGCCCGCATTGTTCTTTTGAACTGTGACTTGTTGAATCCAAATTATTCCATTCGTGAGTTTTACGGTTGTTTCAAGTGAGGCAACCAAACGCGTCCTCCACGCACCTTCCAGCATTTTATCGCTCGGAATAATCAGTCGATCCACGACGATCGCTATCGTATTCTTTTCATTTCCGTCCAGCGCCGGTAGGGAGTCGATATCATACAGAACTCCATTTATAATAACCCTCTGAAAACCTTGCTTTTTGTATTCATTGAGCTCTTTCTTATATTCCCCTTTCTTCTCCCTCACCACTGGGGCGAGGACATAGAACTTGGCTCCTTCCCCCAGCTTCACAATCTTCTCAACCATCTGATCTATAGACTGCGCCTCTATTGGCCGGCCGGTTGACGGCGAATACGGCACGCCAATTCTTGCGAACAGCAGCCTCATGTAATCGTGAATTTCCGTTACTGTGCCAACGGTTGAGCGCGGGTTGTGGGAGCGGGCCTTTTGGTTTATGGAGATTGCTGGGCTGAGGCCGCTGATGTGGTCGACGTCCGGCTTGTCCATCATGTGCAGGAATTGCCGCGCATACACCGAGAGGCTCTCGACGTATCGCCGCTGGCCTTCGGCGTAAATGGTGTCAAAGGCCAAGGACGATTTCCCTGAACCGCTAACGCCTGTTATGACGACGAACTTGTTCTTAGGGATATCCACACTGATATTCCTGAGATTGTGGGTCCGCGCCCCTTTAACTTTTATGAAACTCTCCTGCATATTCCAACGGTCTAGCAGTATACACACCGTATTCTACAAGAAATTACGGTGGAAAAACATTAGAAAAAGCATATCAAGCACAATCTTCTGAAAGAGGTCCAATCTACATCCACCAATTCTTTCTGCAACAGAGCATAATCCACAACCACCAATTCTCTCGGAAACAGAGGGACTTACGAGGCTGGCTGTGCTTCTTCTAATTCTAGCTTTTCCTTGAGTTCGAAAATGTCATCTCCAGTGAAGTTCAGTTGTCTCTTCATATACTCCACATACTCTTCTGGGATGTGATCATATTTCAGCATCACAACAATTAAATTCGCCTCTGCCTCTACAAAAGCCTGGCTTCCTTCTTCATAGATTTGATGCGGTGATTCCAAATCCACGTTCAGATCCAACGGTATGTCTTCTTGCTGTACAAACTCAGAGATGTTCCCACCAGGCCACACATTTTTCAAACGTAACGGCCACACCCTTTTAAGGATAAAGTTTCTCATTTCCTTTTGTGGTGGGCAAATTCCGTCTTTACACAGCTTCCGCGGACCTCTGTCGGAGAAAAAGGAATTAAGTTGCGCCTTTATAGTTTCAGAAAATGTATAATTTATAAAAAATGAGGCAAACAGCTTCTTATCTTTCGCGTCATCATGTAACGAGGCGTATATTTCCGAAAAAATGTTTTTTAGACAATGTTCTACTATTGGAATCAGGTGAAAAAACTTGAAGTCCAAGCTATTTGCATAAAGCTTCGAGATGTCATCTTCTTCCATTCCTGCGTCTATAATAGTAAAAGTTGCTGGAGTTTGTTCATTTGCCTCCTTATAAAACGCATTCCTTGCATGGAAGTCTCCATGCACTGCTTTGCCAGCTTGAAGTGCTTGAAACATGCCTAGATAAGCCTCACTTGCTGCTTTTTGTAGACTATCATCAATATCAACATTGCGAATAATTTCACGTAGAACTTTCCCGGGGGCGATTCGCATGATTTGTATACTATTATCTCCGCGTAGAGCAATATTGCAAACAAAATTATCGTCACTTAGTTCATTTGTCGTACAAGCCACCAATACTCCCTCTTTGTCAAAAGAACCGTACATGAAGGGGTAGAGGTATTGAAAAACTGTGTTGTTATTAGAAGATTGTGAAAACTGCACAACTCCTGGGCTTACCTCTTCCCAGCCGTTAGAAAGGAGTGTTTGTCTTAGCTTGTTTGCTTTAGTGATTTCCATAGCAAGCTCGTCAGATCCGCACTTTGCTATAAAGTGTTGATTCCCAATTGTTATGCTAGCAAAAAAAGATTTTGATGCCCCAGCTGACAGCTCAAGAGGAACAACAGACAGCTCGGCTTGATCTGATGGAAATACGCGTCTGAAATCAGGGTTTTTGAGCATTGCTCTAATTGCAAATTTTTGTACATATTCCAACAGTGGGTGCTTTATTGTGCTGTTCTCTGGAAGTTTATGTCCGATATACTTGTCGATATCAACCTGCCTGCCTGGTGTAGTGTAAAATTGTGTATCGATGTAGAACTCAGGAACGGACATTTCTCCGTTGTCACCTATTTCTATTTGATTTCCAGATGCAACAACGAATTGCTGGCTATTTGCAGCGGCAGAAGGCTGCACAAACGTGACATTAACACTCACAGTTGCAAGAGGAGTTTCGGGCCTTTCGGCCAGAATAATTATTCCCTCAAGGTTTACAGGTTCTCCGTCTACGACTACAGCTGGAGCTGCGCTATTTACCAATATTCTGCTGTCATTAGACGTTGTGTCTTGCACAGATGGAGGAGCGTCTTGAATCAGCGTGCTTTGCGCGACACTGGTGTTCAAAGACACTGATTGAGCAGAATGCGCCGTCGCTTGGCACAGTAAAATGCAAAGCATTAAGATCTTGCCATTAAAGCGTCCAAAACCATAAAGAGTTTGTTGTTTTGCTAAATCGATTCCACGACAAAGCCTGCAACTGTGCTGTGAGGCTTCTTCCCCAAATTCTTTTTGTAACTCTGTATATTTCATCCTCTTTTCCTTAGATGAATTTTGCTCACGTTTAGAGTATGCTACATCTTGTTTATACATTGCAAGTTAAATATAAAAATAGATTGTGACTAAAATGATTAATAAAGCCTGCAACTTTGCAGTGGCGCCAATCCGACGACACCACCAGGGCCTTTTAGGCCTTACACAAATGCAGCAAAATTCCTAAGCTTTTAATTCCCACGCTTCGTCGGATTTCTGCCAGTTTTACCGGAGAACTAAATGGCCTTGCGATACCACAAACTTTTTGTGACTGTGTACGCTCAACACCCAACGATTCCAAAAATCTCTGGTTTATTCTTCCGCCTTTATTCAGCGTGGTTTATTAAGACAACGCTGTTAAGTTGTTATGTGTTTCATTTCACAGATAAATAATTTTGCGGCGGAGACACGTAGGGTGTTTAGTGACTGTGTTATATGATTTGAATTTTTTTCATATGTGTAGTATGACTCACGATAGATTGGTTTTTTGTCCTCGTTTTTTACTATGCTTTTCCTTTTCATACAAGATCTGTACGCCGCTGGTGGAACAGCCCAGAGCATAGGCAGCTTGATAGTGCCTTTGTCTCTGATTTCCGTTGTTATGTATTTTTTCATGATTCGTCCTCAGCAAAAAAGGGCGAACGAACACAAGACCATGTTAACGTCTCTAAAACGCGGAGATCGTATTGTGACGATGGGTGGGCTGCTCGGAAGCGTGCAGAAAATCGAGGAGCATAATGTCGTGATCGATGTGGGTGACGGCGTGTCTATCACAATATTGAAGACGGCCATTTCCAGCAAGATAGAAAGGGCAGGGGCCGTGGCGGCAGCAGCGGAGCACACAGCTGGAGCTCCTGTTGAAAGAAACACAAACAACGGTGGTGGTTCGAAAGTTTCAGTCAAAAAGTCTCGTAAGAGGACAAAATAATACACAGTAGACCTGTTGTAAAAGTTCTGAAATCGGTTTATCTAGCAGGAGGCACGTAGCGCAGGCGAAGAGCTGTACTAAATGTACTGCTTGAGCCGAGCAACGGATCGACGAACCAGCAAACTTTTTGACCGATGATGGAGATCCACAGTCACAAAAAGAGTTGATGGCAGGAGACACGTAGCGCAGAAGCGCAGCGTACTTATTGGACCTCTTTCCAAACTCTTCAAAATCAGTTTTTGGGTACGTCGATCCGATGCTCGAATGCTCACGTA
>JAIRNW010000008.1 GCA_031257795.1 Holosporales bacterium
TTTTGGGTACGTCGATCCGGTGCTCGAATGCTCACGTACATCTAAGTACGCTCCGCTTCTGTGCTCCGTGTCTCCTTCCCAAAATTCTGATTTTGAAGGTTTCGAAAGAGGTCCAATAAAAGAGGGCCCATCTTCGCTCGGTTTTATCTTTTCTATAAAACCTCCGATGCTTTCGCAGTTAAGGTCTTCGCTAATCACCTCACACAATACGCCGTTGACTGAAGCAAGGTCAGCATTTCCGCGCTCAAGAACTACCAAAAAAGCGCCCTTGCTTATTGCTTCTATTACGTGCCTCTCCACGTCATGGCAAGGAACTGCAAAAAAAATCATCCCCGGCGTGACTAACCTAGAATCGCATGTAAATTCCATTTTTATGCCTCCTTGACGAACCAGCAAATCCTCGTGTATATCGTTGATATTACGTAAATAGGTTCTAAAAAATTGACCATATCTCGTGTAAATTTGTAGGCACATCGTAGCAAGAAAAACAAATAAAACAATGAAAAAGATATATATTGCTTTAATAGGAATACTGTTGTGCCCGCATTTTAACTGTTTCTGTGCGCGGCGAATGGAGCTAAAGAGAAGCCCACCCAATATCGATATTGTTAGTGCAGTAACTGGCCCGCCAGAAAGTTTCTATCGGAAATTTGATATTTTTTGTGCGAACAACGGCCTAGACTCGTGTTTTTATCATACCAGCGAGTTGCCGGTTATTCGGGGTCTGTATGACTTAGCAGAAAAAATAGGAGTGTATCAAAGGCGAATGACTCGCGTGGGAAACGAATACCTTGTAGTAGATCTTTCTTGGCCCGTTATCAAGGGATATGGGCTAAAAGTAGTCGCTGAGCATCCACAAAAAACAGATTTGGCGGAGCTTTTAAACAGAATTGCCGAGATTTCTCACGAACCTGGCAACTGCGCAGTAACACACATGACCAACTTACAACATGGCTTCATACTCGATAAAATCCTCGATTTTCTCGATCCAACCGGCCTGCCTCCATGGGCACGAACTAATTTGATAGCAATTCTTAGTATGTTGATACGAAATTACTCCGGATTTCAACGGGTGGCGTCCTTGCTTGTAGTCAGCTTTCTAAATCGTTATGACGACGGATTTTCCCCTGGTTTTACAAGAATAAAAGTTGTTACCACACAGTTTAACTTTTCTTACGTTGACTATACAGATCGAACCATGGGGCTCCGAGCTGACCTTTTACGAAGCAGACGGAGCATAGCAGAAGCGGCAAGAGCGTGTATGCATGAACTGTCTCATGTCTTTCATTACATGGTTTGTGGAGGTCGTTCATTTTTTTACAGAAATGCAATCGAATATGTAACGTATGGCATTCTGGCAAACGATTCCTGGCTTAGAATGTATTTCCCAATGCTAGAAAACTTTGATACGAGACGAAACGCAGTATTAAAAGAAATTCTACAAGTTATTCCAGAGGATAAATTCGCAGCTATTAAGGGAAAAGTCGTAAAGTTATCACAGCGACAACCAAGTAGAAGCACAGAAGCGCTGGCACTATTTAATACAATTGAGGCGCTTGTGAGAAACGGTTTTGGGCGGATTATTTTTGGGCACTCCTGGACAGACTCGCTGGCTTCTACATTGACAATGGAAAGTCTCGCAAAAATTCTTTACCTCCGAACACTTTTGTTTTCGACGCGTAATGACAACTGTTGGATAGACAAGAGTATGGAAAGGTTCCGTCTATCCCCCGGACACAGCTTACACTCTAACTGGTTAGATCTTGAAGAAATATTAACGATATTTGGAATTGTCCTTTTCGTTTTTAAGGGACAATGCATTGCCTTAGAGGACAAGCAAAATGAGCAAATGTTCTCGCTGCGGAGATTGCAATTTAATCCTCTATCTGAACAAGATGCCGGTGTATTCAAGATGCATGCATTGCCTTTTACGCGTAGAGGCGCTAATACTTTTATGTCAAGTACTACTAACTACTTGTTACAACTACAGGGAAGGCACACCTTTTTCCCGGATGATGGTTCATACCAACAACTTTTTTACCCGCGACGATTTGTGCATGCTAAATATGCTCGTCCAGAAACTACAATCACGCCTCGTTCCACAAATGATCCCTTAAGGGACCTCGTGTCTAGTGAGGCTGGGCTTGACTACCTTTTGGGCAACGGTCCTGATTCGCTGTATCTTGCGGTCTGTTTAGGTCTAATAGGCAAAATAACGCACCTCATAGGGCTTTACCCACAGTGGCTGAGGGAGCGGTTTGATGACACGCATGATTCGCTATTACACGCAGCTGTAAAAAAAGAGCAGCTAATAGCCCTAACCGCGTTGCTGCAACATATAACACCGAACGTGAGAAACGATGAGGGGCGTTACCCACTGCATTATGCAATTCTAACCAAAAACGAAAGAATAATCGAAATCTTGTTAAGTGACCATAGAACTTATCTAACTAAGAAAGATCACTTTGGAGATACTCCATTACAGTTGGCTGAAAAAGAAGGGCCTCCCAAGTTAGCCAATGCAATAAGAAGAGCGCAGGATCGTAAATTCCAATTCTTCCCGCCCAATTAATCAATCGTCCCCATCGCCCTAAGGGACGTGTACGTTTGCGGAGAGATGATGATGTGATCTTGCAGCGTGATCCCAACTGCCTTCGCCGCGTATGACAGCTTTTGAGTTTGCTCGATGTCGGCGCGGGACGGCGTTGTGTTGCCGCTCGGGTGGTTGTGCACAACGATAATCGAGGAGGCGTTCAGCTCCAAAGCCCGCTTCAAAATTTCACGCAGGTATATCGGCGTTTCATCCACGGTGCCGCTAAACAAAACCTCATCCGCAATCAAGTGGAAGCGCTTATTCAAAAACAGCACGTGAACGTTCTCGGTTCCGCGAAGGCCGTCGTGCACCTGGCAATACTCTATCACCGCTTCCCAAGAATTTAACAAATTCGCATTCTGCAGGTGCTGGCGGGCCTTGCGCACAAAAATCTCACCAAGGATATTCAGGGCAAGAGCCGTGCTGGCGCCAACTCCGCGGATTTTGCACAAATTGCACGGCTCAGCCAAAGCAACCCCTTCAAACGACTTGAATGTGTCCAATAATTCTTTCGCAATGAGTTTCGTGTCCTTATACGGAATGAGGTGAAATAAAAACAACTCTAAAATCTCGTAATCCAGCAAGGCCGCGGCGGATTTGCGAAATTTAGCGCGCAAACGCGCCCTGTGCCCAAGATGTTTATTGACGATTTTTTGCGGCTCTGCGGGATTGGTTTTCGTGTTTATTTTGGGTCTTTTATTTTCTATCAACTTAAGCTTGCTTTTACAACGCAATACTAAAAACAAGTATAGTAAATCTTGGCGTTTTCCGCCTTAGTTTTTATATTAGACCTATTGCCAAAGTCCTCAGAAGCTGTTTTTTGGTTCGTCGCTTCGGTGCTCGAATGCTCACGTACGTTTGAGTACGCTGCGCTTCTCCGCTCCGATGCCACTGCCAAAAGACAGCGTCTGAGTCTTTTGCAATAGGTCTATACTCATCTCACCTGACTCTCAGATGTTTCCCGCAGATGAATTGCGGCATCCGAGTCGAGAAAAATCCTGGTTTTCAGGTTCGAAATGTATAGTGTGCAAAAACACATAGCAAAGCCGCCATTTTTCACGCTTTTCATATAAGAATTGCGTGGAAAGAACGTGACATTTTAGTAGTGAAATGTGAGGATTGCGCTGTTATTTCCACGTTTTTTTGCCGCTCAATGTTACCCCAAGTTATAACCTTCGGTTGCCGTTTCAACGCCTACGAGTCAGAACAAATACAGCACGCGCTCGAAGCCGCCGGAGTTTCCGACATCATTGTTGTGAACACATGCGCGGTAACGGCAGAGGCGGAACGGCAGGCGCGCCAGCTAATCCGCAAAAAACATAAAGCAAATCAAAGCGTACGCATCGTCGTGATGGGGTGCGCGGCCGTTGTGAACAAACAGGCATATAGTAGCCTGCAACAAGTATTTGCGGTTGTTAGTAGCGTCAAGGAGTTATTGCAAA
>JAIRNW010000021.1 GCA_031257795.1 Holosporales bacterium
GCCATATGCGGATTCTTTTCGAATACTTGGGTACTAATCGCAGATACTATGCGATCACGAATAAATGATAATTTCCAGACCTTGGAAATTCCCATACATTCAGGATAGGTGTGTATATACTCGCTTGCACGGTCCCACAGAAAGGAATTGCGCAAACAAACAAAAAACTCGATAAAATTTTCGACATAACATGAAACTCATCAACAGACCGTCGACGAGATATGTACACTAATAAACATAACCATGTCAACAAAAAGTTTACCTGTTCGTCAAGATGAGCCACCGCAAAATCTGCGACTCTGCCGTGGGCCCGGCGCTGCTCGAATATTCGGTGTCTGCAAAAGTCTTAACGACTTTTGTATGGGACCGACCACGTACGCGGCGCTCTGCTCTCAACTCTTCTCACCGTCGGATATATCTGCGCCATTCTGAATAGCCTCAATTAATTTTAATTAAATTTTAAATATTAATAGATACGCTTGTAAAGTTAAGGATTATATTGCCAGTTATGAATATTCGTATGGCTTGGAACCATTTATACAAGTCCTGCTACAGGCATCGCAATCAATTTGGAGTAATGATGAGGAAAGTATTGTTATTAGATCTACTGTCATCAGCAAGTTTTCTTGTTATCTGTTCATACAATTTGTTTGCTGCGCCGCAGTTGGATATCGCTCATTTTGAGGATTATTTGGGGCAAAGTGCGTCTTACAGAGACAGGCATATTGTCCCTAAACTGGAAACCCAACCTCCAAAATCACCTATGCACGTAAATGGAGCAAAGGAGGGGGCGCCTTTGACACTTGTTAATAAAGGCACCAAGCCCGCAAACCTTTCTCATTTTTGCACGACTGCTAAAGATGTAATTGCGAGAAAATTCACTTCGCAGGCGCGTAGCGATGCTCAGCTTAATTTGCGATTCACCGAGCCGGCAGCCCTTTTGTGCCGTAATATCAAGGATATACTGAGCAGTTATAGCTCGCGTGGATTCGCCCCAACTGAAGCAGAGAGCAAGCAAGCTGCGTTCAGCACGCTCGAGGAGGCATGTCGCTCATTTGCTGATATTTTTTTCGCTGAACAGTCTCCTTTGGACGTACAGCAAGCCATCATAGACTCCCAAGCCCCGCAAAACCCCAAGGTGCGTGACCTAAGCGCACTCACTGCAAAGGGCTTCATTTTAACTGATGAGAGTGTGGAGGAATTATCGAACAATTTTCCTGCTGCCATCATAAGCGTGGATATTTTTGATAACGATAATTTCCTGATCGCAACAAAGCTCGCCATAGAAGCCGTTACGGATATTCACAATTCGACCTTTTCCGTGATTTCCCAATTTGTGAACAATCCTCAATTGCGCGATTATTTCTCATATATTTTATTGCAACTAGACATCCTGCTACATCTTCCAGAGCATTCCTTCGCAAATTCGGAGTTCGCTAGAGGGTTTATGAATTTGTTTAAAACTCTCAAAGAAGCTTATGTGTTGCTTAAAAACAATTATTCTTTGCCGGAAAACCACTATTTCACGAACTTCATATATAACGCCGTAAAAGTGCAGCAAGTGATGTTGGCCAGGTATATCACCTATCAATTTTTCGACGCCACTCAGTCTAGCGTGGAACAGGAAATGCTTTCAAAAGCGAGAACATCTGACGTCACAATCTCAGCCTCCGTCCCGCTCCCAATCCTCGGCTTATCCGTTGGTGGAGATAGCACTACCTCCACAACGGCAAGCGGCACCACATCCTCGTTCTATACTGTAAACGTTGGAGAAAAGCTACGCGTGAGTATTGCGGCCGATGTTGAAATTGCAGGGCTTGGAGCAGGCCTTGGATTGGGCCTGGCCAAATCGCTGATATTTTACTCATTGGAGCAAGTGATAGATTCAGGAGTTCATGACATCGTAATTTCCAATGATGACTTGAAAAAACTGAGGGCCAGCAGAAGCCACATGCAGGAGCGAGAGAAAGAGCTTTTGCGTCGATTCGGGGAACTGGAGGGCTTTTATAAGATTTGCAAAGTTATTCCACAAGGGACCTATCTAAACTGGGTCGACCTCTCGCATTCGGCCCCGGTCGACACCGTTTCAACGTACAGCGCCGCCGGCGATCTCGCGGCACAGCTGGCGCAAGCGTATCAAATGTCGTTAACGCGCACTGTCAGCAACAAAACGTATAAGAGGCAGAAGGACGTGCTGGCCATGCTGACCAGTGATTGCCGCGGGGCGCACGGGCTGACCGCCTCTGATATTGAGGAGCTTCTTGGACACGAATTGAATGTGACGGAGAAAATCGGCTCTCTGCAGATGTTGTATGGGAGTTTGGTGGCGTACAACTCAATACTCGAACAGCTGGCAAATGACCACTCTGTGACGGAGGAGCGCGAGCTTCACAAGCAAAAACGCGAGTATGAAAAGATGTTTTTGCCGGAAGGTTTTTTTCAGAGACTCCGGATTAAAGGGAGAGAAGGTGTTTTGAAAGCTTGTGCGCTCACGGCTTGCGCAATGAGAGAGAGGTCGGAGGTCCCGGAAGAGCTGGTTATTTTCAGAAAGCTGTATGAGCAGCTGTCTCGTTTAGAACGGCTCTGTGAATTTTCTAAGAACAGCAAAAATGATTCGCTTGTTGATTTTGTTGCAAAAGGGAGGAGCGTTCTAACGAAGGGCGAGCTGAGCATTGCGCTGCCTGCTATTGGAAAGGCCGATGTTTCCGTTGTTTTCAGCAGTAATTCTGGGAATCCGTGCGTAGACGAGAATGGAGATTTCGCTGATGTTAGGTTGTCAGTGCCAGTGAATGATAAATTTCCGACACTAGGGGAATATATCACGCAAAAAGTGAGGGATATCGCTAGTAGGATGGAGGCCGCTTCTGCTCATCCATTATTGAAAGATATAGCTAATATTTTTAATATCGCTTCCAACTTTTGGAAATATACTGCCCCCGCTGAGGCTGAGCCAAAGAGCCTGAAAGATTCAATTCCATTGTTTAGTGATGCTCATGAAATTGTTGTGAAGCTTAAGTTGGTGAAGTCGAATGCCGCGCAGGCCGGGGGCGATTTTGGTGAGGACTGGCCTGGAACCGCAACCAAGGCGAGCAGACCATTAGTTGCGCTGCCGGGCCAAACAGATGTTGTTATAAGAAAGGAAAATAGATGGGTTCCGTTTCTGGTGCAGGTCATATCGAAAACAGACATGAAAATAAGTGGCAGTGTCAAAATGGTTGGGGCAAATGTTCATACCAGTAGCGCGCAGGTCAAAGGGGTTTTGTGCGAAGACGCGCTACACGCAGTTATCGCGAAATACAATGCCTTGAGGCTCGGCAACAACAGATCGCAGTCAGTTAGCGCTGCTGGCGATCCCGAGGCGACAAACGGGCTTCACTCGCTGTGGTCTGCTTTTCTAGAGTCTCAAAAGGATGCCCTGCACAGGGTGTTGAGGCGCGTGGCGGACAAAGAGAGCAATAGCCATTATGAACTGCAGGGCTACTACAATGACGTTGTGGCCGTGGGAGAGGAGAAAAAGCTGGATATGGTGGATAAGGTTTTTGAGCAATTTTTGCGGGCTTGTTCGGGGCTGAGCGAGGGAGGCTGGGCCTCAGATAAACAATATGAGAAAACTTCAAAACTCCTAAACCGCGTTTTAGAGCTCATTTATCAGAATAGCTTTTTGCCACAATATAACGCCGCCTATTTCTCGCACTAAGAACCCGTTGACATAATGGACCTCTTTCGAAACCTTCAAAATCAGAATTTTGGGAAGGAGACACGTAGCACAGAAGCGGAGCGTACTTAGATGTACGTGAGTTTCGAACCGGATCGACGTACCCAAAAACTGATTTTGAAGAGTTTGGAAAGAGGTCCAATGATTTAAATTGGTCTTTTCTGCGTCGAATCCGGTTCGAAACTCACTCATTCCGTGTCCAAATATAGGCATTTATCAACATTTGCTAGAATTTCGTGGGCGTAAAGTTTGAAATAGATGCTTTGGTGCCAACAATACGAGTCAAAAATTGGTTTTGAGTTGTATAGCTCGGCTGCTGGAATGAAATCAATACTGTATTTTACTTCAGGATTGATTCCTTTTATGGCGAATTTTCTAGCAACGCGTTGTAGATCGCTTTCTGTGGCATTTTGTGTGTATGCTATGTGAAACGATATTAAGTCCCCTTCGATAGGCTGATAGTTTTTTAGAATCGATGCCATTGAAGTAAAAGTTGGAGGCAGATAGTTTTCTTCTTAGATGTACAGAATGTGATATTTTGACGCTAATATTTCTCCAGGAAAAATTGAAGCAAACAACATGAACTGGGCCACCAAAAACTTGCGGATTCGTCGCTTTGGTTCTCGGCACGAACTGTTGGTTCGTCGATCCGGTGCTCGGTGTACGTTTAGGTACGGCTCGGCGGCTGTGCTCCGTGTCTCCTCCAAACAATTCACTTGTGATTGGCTTATAGTCTTCGCCGGTGCTGTTAGGCTCCTGCATCCAATTCTTTCGATGACTGGGCATATAACTGAGAATTCGTTTTTTAATGTACTCATATTTAAAACAATACTACGACCGAAACAATCGAAGTATAATTAAATAAAGTTAAAAAACAATAAAGACTCTTATGCTAAGTTGCTAAAAAAATTGAGATAAGTAGACACGTTGCACATATGTCAACGGGTTCTAAGTACGCCAAACATTACTAATAGATAGTACAAAGCCAGGCCTACAAACAGCAGGCTGTCGAATCTGTCCGCTAAGCCCCCGTGTCCAGGGATGATATTGCCCGAGTCTTTAACCGCGAAAAAGCGCTTCCCGGCAGATTCCAGCAAATCACCGATGTGCGAACAAATAGAAACGAAAAATGTCAAGCACGACAAAGATAGAATCAAAGACATCTCTGGCAAGACGAACCCAGTCCCTGTAGTTGCCACGATCGCAACCGCAGAGCCAACGACTATAGCAAGCGCGCACGCAGTCCCCCCGCTCAGCCCTTCCCACGTTTTTTGCGGGCTGATCCTGGGCGCCAACTTCCTTTTCCCGAATTTCCTTCCGACAAAAAAAGCGCCGCTGTCAGTTAGCCAGACCGTCAAGAAAATCCACAAAGTAAATGTCCCAAGCTGTTTATATATCTCAACCAAGCACCACACCGCCTGAAATATATAAATGTATCCTATGCTTTTAATTAATATGCTTTTCCTTTGCTCTCTTACTATTTGCTTAAAATGCATTTTTCCTTGGAATATGTACGTGTTGTATTGAATAAAGACTATTTCAAGGGAAGCGCACAAACACAGGAAAATTATCCAGCCTGTGTGAAAGGCCCCGTATTTAAAAGAGAAGTATTGCGCCACCATCGACAAAAAAGCGCCGTTTGGGCTTCTGGATTGTCTGTTTGCGATTCTGGCCCATTCAAATGTGATGATGCCGGAGGTAATAGCCATAAAAACACTAAATCCGTTGAGCCCGCTTAAAACAACGAGAAAAAGGAGTGCAACGATCACTCCACCGCTAATGACGCGTTGTTTTAGGGTAGAAAAGTTGGTGAAAAATCGAGGGCTTTCCTCGTCTGACGCTGAGGCAGGCGTGGGATGCGCCCCTTTCTCGCCCGCAGTATCTTGGCGCCATCCCCCATCTCCCGAAGCGTCTGAGCGCGGCCCATTGGAGTCTTCAAAATCGTTCGAAAAACAAGAGACAACAATAGATTGTCCGCTATCTCGCTCAGTCTGGTTTTCATTGGGTCTATTGGAATCAAACATTTTCTGCCCTACTCTGCCCTATCCTTTCCAAAATTACGTTTCCTAGAGTAAAAATCTTCAACAGCCGCGCTAAAATCATCGGCAGAAAAATCCGGCCACAACTTCTTTGAAAAATAAAACTCCGTGTACGCCATTTGCCACAACAAAAAACCGCTCAACCGCTGTTCGCCACTTGTTCTTATTAGTAGATCTGGAGGGGGAGTGGGTGAAGTGTCTAAAAATTGTTCAAAAAACTCTTCAGTTATAATTTTACCCAATTTCGGTTGTTTAGAAAGAATGCTGTTAAAACACTTTTCCATCGCGCGCACTATCTCATTGCGCCCAGAATACGCCACGGCCACCGTGAATGTGATCGCGCGCTCGTTAGCGAAAGTCCTCTCCTCTAGCGCTCGCAAGCCTTCAACCAAATGATCGGGAAGAACTGACGGCCGCCCAATAACCTTAATACGCACATCATTTAGCTCGTCGCTCACTAAATACTTGTTTATCGTGCGCTCCATAAAATCAAAAAACAGCTCTTTCCACGCCGAACTGCGCTTTTCAAAATTCTCCAGAGACATCAGATATGCGGTTACGTACGGAATCCCGATGTCTGCCGCCCTTCTTACAACGCTTTCAACGACGTCTTCTCCTCGCATGTATGCTTGCAGAGACGACACTCCATGCTTTTTCGCCCACCTATTATTCCCGTCAGGAATGATGGCGACATGTTTTAGTGAACCTGAGGCACTCTGCACAATCCCTTTCACACTCAAAGAGGCGAACCAACATGGAGGGAGTGAACAATAAAATGCCGCAGAAGTCAACAGATAACCCGAACCTGTTTCCCGTCGGAGGCAGTTCGTTGACATAATTACAAAAAGAAGCTGCTCTAGCGTATTTGGATATATACCCATCTTGACTGACCTCTTGGAGAAAACCGAATAATGTGTTAATACTCCATCCATGAAATACGATTTTCTGACAGACGTGGTCCGCCTCGAGTTAAAAGCTCGGCACCGCA
>JAIRNW010000015.1 GCA_031257795.1 Holosporales bacterium
TTCGAAACCTTCAAAATCAGAATTTTGGGAAGGAGACACGGAGCACAGAAGCGGAGCGTACCTAGATGTACGTGAGCATTCGAGCACCGGATCGACGTACCCAAAAACTGATTTTGAAGAGTTTGGAAAGAGGTCCATTGATGAAGGCTCAATCTGCGGGCCAATCAGCTCCAAAGAGCGTCTTACCACTTGTGTCTATACTGCTAATAGCATTATCTGCGTAGTTAATTACGTTGCTAGCATATACTGGAGTAGTGGTATAAGAGAGGTCACTCATCGCTTCCCCAATATTTACAGCGCCAGTGCCAGTTATACTATTATATATCAAGTTATAAGTACTACTATTATATTGCAAATCCGCATATTTATATCTAATTGCTCCAACCAATTGGCCGAGCTTGTTTCGTACCGTCTTCAATTTTGTAGACAAGGCCTCCGTAGAGTCATTGTCTTCCGCGGATTTGAGTCTTGAATATAGTGTAACGTTGTCCCCTACGCCCGCAGGATCGCTTGGCGAGCCTATATGGTTGAGAAGTATCTGCGCCCCATCTTCGAACAGTATCCCGTTAATGGCGCCATATATTGTGATATCTGCGGGGTGATCTTCAGGCGTTCCTAATAGTTTCTCCTTGTCGGTTTCCGATGTCGTACCATTGTATTCCTCGATGTACTTCTCCAATGTCTTACACTTGTTCATAACATTACTTGTGTTAATTCGGTCTTCGGTTGGGAATGAGTTAAGGATCTTTGTTATCTTCGGCTGCAGTAGAGGATATAAGGAATCGCCGAATTTGACGACATCCCCGATGGTTTTTTTAGCAGCACCAACGAGCATTCTGGAAAGATACACAGGGTCTTGGCCTGATGTTCCATTCATAAGACTTGCTAGCTCGCTTAGCATCCCACTAAATAACATTGTCTCCTCAGTCAATGTTGTACAATCCATCCCTGCCTCCGCATCTATCGTTGTCCAATCAGATAGTGTTATACCATCAGGTAACTTTGCATCAATATGAATGGCCCCATCTGTTAACATTTTTTTGATGAAATTAAACACTCTTGTGGAGCTTGTGGAGTCACTTTGCCTGAACCAAGGGGAGTCGATAGGCCAACTACCCTGATTTTTCGCGTATTCATATAAACATTTGATGAACGGAGACGAAAATATCGCAAGTTTTTCCCTTTTCTCGTTGTCAGCGCTTGGGAATAAAAGCAATGTGATCAGCTCGCTGTAGTTGTAATAATCTGCGAAATTTGTTTGTAGTATGCTCTGGTTAGAATCAGGATTAGTAACGTCGCGAATAGTAGGAGGAGAAAGCAGTTTTGCCAAGAAGGTTTCCTTTGTCCCCATTTGTGATAAAAAGCTATCTGTTGCAATCTCATTTATGCAGCTATACAGGTTAGTAACGGAAAAATTTTCATGCAGATTTTTCGCTGCGGGGGGGCCATCTTTTGTTTCGTTGAATGTTAGGGCCCAGAAGAATGGATTTCGCCTAAAAAGCCGTTTCGCACGCTCAACGTCGCAACCATCTTTAGCATTTGTGAGAGCCTTTTGAGCATTTGCGAAAACCACTTGAGCCGTTGTGAAAGCCTCTTGATCCGCTGTGAGATCCGATTGATCCGTTGTGAAAGCCTCTTGATCCGTTGTGAAAGCCTCTTGATCCGTTGTGAAAGCCTCTTGATCCGTCGTGAAAGCCTCTTGATCCGTCGTGAAAGCCTCTTGATCCGTTGTGAAAGCCTCTTGATCCGTCGTGAAAGCCTCTTGAGCCGCTGTGAGAGCAGCTTGAGCCGTTGTGAGAGCAGCTTGAGCCGTTGTGAGATCCGTTTCGCGATCAGCTACTTCACTAGCATCAACCCCGACAATTCCACCGTAAAGATCTCTCCTGATATTGTGCAGGCAGTTCATCAGCGTCAGCCCCGGCTGCGCAAAGTGCCCAATCAGATTTTTTTTCTTCCACGCGATGTCGGCGGCGTCTGCCCCTGTTACACCTGCTATTTTTTTCTCTATTGAAGGAAACAAATAATTTACCGTCTGAGCAATCCCACCTAAATCAGGGGGGGGACCAGTGTGATCTGACATGTCGGCTGGCAGGCCTTGAACCAAAGTTTTAACGGCGTTTAGTTGTGTGAGTAAGTCGAGCCCCATTACAGCGGGGGCTTCTTCGGCAGAAATTAAGCCATCAACAGATAAACCATTGATAGATTGGTCAGTATCGCTAAAAGTTCCAACCTTATCTTTAATGTGCTTAACAAGTATATTGTAAATATAGTATAACCCATCTTTCTGCTCGCTAAAGCCGATATTACTGATTGGATTATCCTGTGTAATTTCCAATGCTGTGTTTATAGCTGATATTTTGTCAATTATACCCTCTGCGCGCGGTGACCCGTCGTATCCAAAAATATCACCTGAAGTCAGCATATACGCCATGCCCAAAAGTTGTTTTTTAATAACCGTCAATAAATCAGCAAAGCTGTTATCACTATCTGCTGCGCTGTTCTGTCCTTTTATGTAATTCAATTTAGAAAATATGGTGGAGCCGTTCTGAAGCGCAGCATCCGTTGATTCGCCTATGGTATCTGTAACGGTAGACCTCACCAGCAAATCATAAAGTTCATTGAGACGGCTGTGCACAGTTTGGAGGCCGATCGGAGAGCCATCGAACCCAAGTTCTCCTGACAACAACAACGCACGTACACTGTAGTCTTTTTTATATCCCTTCTCACCGTACTCATCTTTATTCAAAATATCAAAAATCCGATGTATTCTGTATTGTGAGATTTTGTTGTTATGTGCATTGGATACAATATTGACAATCTCAGAGACTTTGTCTGTTACTTGGGAAGTATTAATGCTTGAGATCAGTTCTATAATATCATCTTTTGTTCGGTTTGTTGTGGCTTGAACAGTTATTTCTGCGATGTAAAATTGGAGAGATAACAACGAAATCAGTGGAGCTGCTGCACGGTGTCCTAGTGTTTTCGCTTTAAAAAAGAACATACAATCTTCCCCCAACCTTTTTGCTCTCTATACCCAGCCACCGAAAGAATTGATGGCAGGCGCCTCGAAGCGCAGGAGAAGAGCTATACTCAACGTACTGCTCGAGCCGAGCATCGAAGCAACGAACCAGCAAACTTTCGTGGCTGGGAATATGTGTTACTAAAAGCTTACTGCTTTAGAGTAAAACCCCACATATCATGAGATTATAAAAGAGAGGTGAAGAAAATATTAATATATACATTTTCAAGCTGAAATACAGGATTTTTTAGGCGCGCAACGCCTTGCTTCGCTTAGAAAAATTTCCCGAACATCAGCTGAGATGAGTATAGCCAATCACAAGTGAGCTGTGGGTTCGTCGCCACAAAGAGTTTGAAGGCTTTGGATACATGTCAAAGGGCTCTAAGGGAATTTATCTCCTCAGTAGACAGCCCAGTACAATCGCAGATTATGCTGACGTCTAGCCCCTTCGACAACATAGCAAGCGCGGTTTTTTGTTTCCCTTCAACGATACCTTCAGCAAGCCCTTCAGCCCTGCCTCTAGCTTCGCCCATTCTCTCAGCCGTAGTAGTTGCGCTATAGTAATCGTTAATGGCGTCTTGCCGCGCTTGAGCCTCCATCCGCATTTTCTCATCGCCGCTAATGAACACGAGTCTGTCGAAGGCTTTGTGCACTTCTTCTATTTCCAATGTCTCCTGCGGCAAACTCGAGGGATCCTTCAAAAAGGTGAGCCACACATTGAGCAAATCATGCTCATCAGCCTTACTCATATCGAATTTTTGCAACTCAATGAAGAAGAGCCGCTGGACATCGTCCAAGACTCTGTACTCGTTATCTCTCCAGGCCCTTGACCGACGCGCCCAGCAGCTCTCGGTTACAGGGTCGTCGCAATCATCGAATAAATTCTCATCTGCCATAATCCACACACCGATTGCCTTCGCGTCATTGTAGGACTTTCCAGCATGCAGCTGGTCGGTTTGCATCCGAGAGATACTATGGATTGCCCGTGCCGGGATTTCGCCGGTATCCTTGCACTGAATCTCGACATCCAACCACACGTCGTTATCTGTAACGGCTTTAACATCCAGCCGGCTTATCTTGCCGCCCTCTGTCTCTTTTATCTGCTCAGTATTCTTCAGTGTTATGCTCTTTATATTCGGACGTCCCTTAAATAAAGAATTCAGGAACGAAACCAACACAGGCTCATACTTCTCTACACCGAATATATTTTTGAAGACAAAGTCCTGCTTTGGTTTTAGTAAAGGGAACATGAGATTTCCTCGCACACAACGGCCTAACACCGCAATTATACGCCATTTACGACTGAATGCGTTATCGTTTTAAATCTTATGTCAAACAGGGGTTCTTAATAAACAAAAAAATGGAGGAGTGAGACGCCCGCAGTTTGTGCTGCGAGTTGGTCTCCTGCCTCCAAATCTTTCAATAACTTGGTATACTAGAAATGGATACCCAAAGTCACCCCAACCCGCACGGCGAACTTCTCGTAAGCCTTGACGTTGTAGACGATTTCTCCAATCTCTAGACCACCTGCAACTGCCCCAAACTCAACATTCGCAAAGTCTACAACTTTTTGCTGCAGATCCGGAGCTTTTACAGCGGTGATGAGCGCGTCGTATTTGGTGCCCTTAGAAGAATCGGATATCTTTGCGGCGTTAAGTCCATCAACAGCATTCGTTATGAACTGATTCCAAACTTTGCCCAACTCTGCGGTCCAACACGGAATAAACGTACCAGCGGTTGGAGTCTTTATACTAGCTCTGTGCTCTATATATCCAAGGCCTTTATGCCACTTGAGCCCACCGTAAACTGCAATGAAGCCTCCACCACGGCAACGGAACTCAAGCCTCAAACCGGCATGACCAGTAAGGAGAGTTTTTGTAGCTGTCAGCTCTGGATCTCCACCTAGAGCAGTAGGAATAATCAGCTTATCACTAGTATCGCCGTTATCAATTATGTGGTAGAAAAGGTCCCCAGCAAAAGATCCTGGGTTGCTATTATCATACTGCACCCAATCCACCCCTGGGATGCTCTTTATGTTATACCCAAAGTACAACATGTCGGATATTGCCATGTTTCGTGCACGTAGCTTCTGTTCTGGCGAACCACTAGCCTTATCAGCATAGGCATTCTGTACAACAGCGGTTGGTCTCATAAACGCGTCATACGCACCCACGGAATAGGCCATATCTGAACCGCCCACGGTAACATTTTGGCGCAGTCTCAAGAAACCAACTCCCCCTTCCAAGAAAACCGCAAATCGTCCGTCGGTTCCTGGAACATTACAACCAACTGCCAAAGAAACCTCGCCAGTGAATTGCTGACGTGTACTCACTTCATAATTGAACAACTCTTGGTAAGGATCTTTCTCTATTGCAACAAGATTGTTTACATCATATGAAGATAAATTGGAATGGAATGACCGGATGAATGGAGAGAGTGCGTTCTCTTTCCACTTTGAAGAACCAAACTGAGTCCCGATGCTCACAGATCCTTCCAACAACATAGGGCCAACAGGCACCCTTGCTCCAAAAACTACACCTCCAATGCAAGCCGGAATGTGGCGATACTGGTCTGACACAGGGTTTTCTGTTACTTGAAGAACTGCAGGAACTTTAACCTCAACTGTACCCGTTAAATCCTGACCGTTGTAGTGTTCACCGCCACTAAAAGTCTTTGAAAAATTGTAAGCCGGAATCTCCGTTTTATCATATATGAGGAGCTTACCCAACAACCCTTCTACCTTTACACCAGTGAAGACCGAAATTTTAGCGGAAGCAGTATTTGCGGAGGCAAATGCGCAGACCGCTGCGGCACTAAGCAATAATTTTTTTCTAAACACGGAAACACCTTAAAACAAAGAGAAACTATCTTTGTAATTGTATAATTGGCTGCTTGCTTTAGGGGCGTTTTTCAACATTTTTACGTAATTTTTTTCTTAACTGTTGCTTTTATATCACTATGGGTGTGTGCTTCCGTTTTATATCAACCCGCTGAGAGTCCTCTGCATAACTGCCTCAATAGCAGCATGCAATTCCTCTTTATTCTTACCATTCCCCTGTGCGACGCGCGCCTTCCCGCCGCCTCGCCCCCCGATGTGTGCGCACAGCTCTTTGACTAAATCATTCGCCCCAACGCTTTTGCTGAGACCCTCGCTAACCAAAACAACAAAAGGGATCTCGTCGGCGATTGTATTGTACACGATGAGCACCTTCTCTGAGTTTTCACCGCTCTTTGCCGTAAAATTGCCCCAAAGCTCGTGTGCCAGCTCATGAATCGATTGACGATCGGCATTGGCGGCCCTGCAAACGCGCAGCCCCCCGGCTTTGCACAGGAAATCTTTAGTCTCTACGTCACTACGAGAGCTAGCCGCTTTCATTTTATTGATTTCCTGGGCGAGCGCTTTATTTTCCTTCAGCAACTCGCTCTTTTCGTGTTCATGCTTATCCAAGCACTCGCGCAAGTAGTCTAACGCAGCAAGCCCGCAAACAGCCTCAATCCTGCGCACCCCAGCAGCAATCCCAGCTTCGGAAACAATCTTGAACACTCCGACTTCCCCTGTGTTGGAAACATGAGTTCCTCCGCAAAATTCTTCTGAATAATACTTTTCATCGCCCACCATCCCAAGCCTCACAATACGAACGCGCTCGCCATACTTCTCCCCGAAAAATGCCAACACCCCGCTCTCCTTAGCCTCCTTGGCAGAATACTCCACGATGCACGACGGTGTTGCCTGCAGAACCTGCGCATTCACATCATCTTCAATTAATTTGCGTTCTTCATTGGAAACGGGGCTGTGGTGGGTAAAATCGAAACGGAGACGGTTCTCATCGAGGGACGAGCCGCTTTGCGCCACGTGACTGCCCAAAATTTTTCTCAGTGCGGCTTGCAGAAGGTGGGTGCCAGAGTGGTGAGCGCGAATACGCTGCCGCCTTGCTTTGTCGACGACGGCGCTGACCTTACATGAGGCAATCTCTTGCGCGCTAGGCAGCTGTCCGCGCACTGGCTTGCACTTATGGATGATGTGGTCGCTGACGGCAAAAACCTCCTGCACTTCCAGCTCAAAATTCTCTGAAAACACACGCCCCGTATCGCCGATCTGACCACCGGATTTTGCGAAGAAAGGGGTTTTATCGAAGACAGACCAATAACCGGAAATCCTAGTGTTCGTCGATTCACCTCCAACATCTCCACCTGTCTCAGAAATCGCCAAAATCCGCACATCGTGAGCTTCCGTTGTTTCATAACAAAGCTTAACTGTCTGCGGGAGATCGGCGATCGTGCGCTCGAAATGAAGGCTCATGACGTCTCCGCTGAGCCCCAGAGTCCCAGCCTTCTGCGAGCGCTTTTTCTGCTCGTCCATAGCCCGCTCAAAGCCGTCTAAATCGATGGTCATCCCACGAGCGCGCAAGATGTCCGCGGTGAGGTCCACAGGGAAGCCGTACGTATCGTACAATTTGAAGACAACATCCCCAGGCAACACCTTTCCAGAGAGGTTGGCAATTTCCTCATCCACCAGCTTCATCCCATACCCCAGGGTCTCGCCGAAGCGGTGCTCCTCTTCAAGGATGACCCTGCGGCACAACTCGCTGCTGGCGACAAGCTCCGGATATTGCTCCCCCATCAGCTCCACGAGTTTGTCAACCAACCCGAACAATATCGGCTCGTTTGTCCCAAGATTCCTGACGTGACGCATCGCCCGCCGCATAATGCGCCGCAGGACGTAGCCTCTGCCGTCGTTGCGCGGCAAAACTCCGTCTGCAATAAGGAAACACATTGCCCTGATATGGTCGGCGACAACGTTAAAAGACTGAATCTCCGGCTGTTCGCGATCACCACAACAACCCGCCGAGCAAGCATCGGCCAGACCTTTATATCGCTCAAAACCAGTGGCATGATACAGCAGCCTCGCGACCTCGCCCTTTAGCGCTTGAAACAAATCTGTGTCGAAATTATTGCTTTTCCCCTGCAAAACCGACGCGATTCGCTCGAGGCCCATGCCCGTGTCAATGCTTGGTTTCGGCAGCAAAATGCGCGAATCAGGCAACTGCTCGTATTGCATGAAAACCAGATTCCACAGCTCCGTGAACCTGTCACCGTCGCTGTCCTTCGAGCCAGGAGGGCCGCCGCAGACCTTGTCGCCGTAGTCGTAAAAAATCTCGGAGCACGGCCCGCAAGGCCCAGTGTCTCCCATCGCCCAGAAATTGTCGCTTGAATTAATGCGGATTATCTTGTCTTCGTGGAAGCCCGTGATTTTCTTCCAGAGGGCGGCGGCCTCGTCGTCTTGGGCGAAAACCGTGATGCAGAGCCTGTTTTTGGGGAGGGAGAATTCCTGCGTTATGACCTGCCAGGCATGATATATGGCCGCTTCTTTGAAGTAATCGCCAAAAGAAAAATTTCCAAGCATTTCGAAAAATGTGTGATGCCGGGCGGTGTAGCCAACATTTTCCAGGTCGTTGTGCTTCCCGCCGGCGCGCACGCATTTTTGGGAGGTGGAGGCGGTTTTGAAAGGGGGCTGCACTTGCCCAGTGAAGTAGTCTTTGAATTGGACCATGCCAGCGTTCGTGAAGAGCAAGGTTTTGTCATTGCACGGAACCAAGCTACTCGACGGGACGATTGTGTGCCCGGTGTTTTTAAAATATTTGAGAAATGTTTCTCGTATGTCACTTAAATTGAATGAATGCATTACGGACCTCTATACACAGCCAAAAAAAGCATCGAAGCAACGAACTCACAAACTTGTTGTGGCCGAGTATTTGTTTCCATCACCGTCGGATTTAGCAGGTTTTTTGAAATACCCCCGCGCCCTTTTAGTAATTCCAGAAAGTTCCTTGTCGTCTTCGCTCAACCTCTTGCTGGTCCTGCTTCTTGTTTTCTCACTCGCCTTACTATCCTTATTCTCTTTTTCCTCGTCAACCGCATGAAGCGACACTTTCACAGGGAGCGGAGGTAACGTCCCACCCTCCAAAACCGTGCGGATTTCATTCCCATCCAGCGTCTCTCTCTCGAGCATGGCCCCGGCGAGCGCGTAAAGCCCCTGCTTGTATTTGTTGAGCAAATCCCTAGCCTTCTGGAAGCACGAATCGATAATCCCACGGATTTCCTCGTCGATCACTTGCGCGGTTGCCTCCGAAAAGCGCGACTTCTCGTACGGCTCCCCCTCATGACACGACCGGAAGCCTATTTTCTCGCACATCCCCCACTCCATAACCATCCTACGAGCGAGAGACGTCGCGGCCTCTATATCCGACGAAGCTCCAACAGTAACATGATCAGGCCCAAACACCAGCTCCTCCGCGACCCGACCTCCCGTTGCGACTGTAATGTCGGCAACTATAGTTCGGTAAGACACTGCCACCTGGTCCTCTTCCGGCAAACGAATAACCATTCCGAGAGCGTTTCCGCGAGGGATTATCGTGGCCTTGTGTATCGGGTGAGAGCCGGCGGTGTAGAAAGCGACGATCGCGTGCCCCGCCTCATGAAACGCCGTTAATCGCCGCGCGTCATCGGTTAAAACCAACGAGCGGCGCTCGGCCCCCATCATGACTTTATCTTTTGCTTCCTCTAATTCGATCATCCCGACGGCCTTGCACCCTCTGCGGGCCGACAAAAGCGCCGCTTCGTTGACCAAATTCGCCAGATCCGCCCCGGAAAAACCAGGCGTCCCGCGAGCCAAAACGGAAGTGTCAACATCGTCTGACAGCGGAACTTTTTTGAGGTGCACCCTCATAATGTTCTCTCTTCCCTGAAGATCCGGGATCGGCACAACAACGCGGCGGTCGAACCGGCCAGGCCGCAGCAAGGCGGTGTCCAAGACGTCTGGACGGTTCGTAGCGGCAATCACTATTATTGTCTGAGTCTCCTCAAAGCCGTCCATTTCGACCAAGAGCTGATTCAACGTCTGCTCCCGCTCGTCGTTCCCTCCTCCAAAGCCAGCCCCGCGCCTGCGGCCAACCGCGTCAATTTCGTCGATAAAGATTATGCATGGGCAATTTTTCTTTGCTTGCCAGAACAGATCGCGCACACGGCTGGCTCCAACTCCAACGAATACCTCAACAAAATCAGAGCCGGAGATGCTGAAAAAAGGGACGCCCGCCTCACCGGCGATAGCCCTGGCTAGCAGCGTTTTCCCTGTGCCAGGGGGGCCGACAAGCAAAAAGCCTTTGGGGATTTTGCCTCCAAGCTTTTGGAATTTTTGCGGGTCTTTCAGAAAATCCACGACTTCTTGAAGCTCTGCCTTCGCCTCGTCCACCCCGGCAACGTCGTTAAAGGTGACTTTTACCTTTTTGTCGGTCACCATTTTTGCTTGGGACTTCCCGAAACTCAAGGCCCTGTTGTTTCCGGAACTTAATTGCTTCGTCGAAAAAAACATCATGAGTCCGATGATGATGAACGGGATCCAAGGGAGGATCAGCTGCCAGAAGGAAAAATCTTGCTCAATAGGCTTGGCCGAGACAGAAACCCCGCGGTTCACAAGCTCTTGCGGGAGCATAGGGTTGTACGGAGCGTACGTTGAGAATGTTTGCCCCTCTTTGTTTCGTCCTGAGATATTTTGGCCCTGTATGTTGACCTCGACAATCTCATCGTTTCTGACGGCGTTTATGAATTGCGAATAAGAGAGGTTGAGGTCAACGCGACGCTCGTTCGAATCCGTGAGGATTTTCGCCGAAAAGAACAGCATCGTGAAAATAGTAAACCAGATGAAAAAGTGTTTAGGGGTAAGGCGCAAGGTTCTCTCTCAAAATACCCGGCCACAAAAAGTTTGTGGGTTCGTCGAGTCGACGCCACAACAAAGTATGCAGCTTTGCCGGGAGTCCGGGGCTGCTCGAATGTTCACGTACTATTAAGTACGCTGCTCTTCTGCGCTCCGTGTCTCCTGCCCACAATTCTTTTTTTGACCGGGTATAACCCTCCGTCAAGGAAGTTCGTGGGTTCGTCGATTTTTTTAATTCTTCTTATGGCTCGGTATATATTAAAACAATCAGGAACTACTGCATTCTACAAAAATTGGCATACTGTGTCCATTTTTTATGCGCCCTTTAACCGCTTGATATATCGAGTTATCAACCGGATTCTCCAGGAATTTTTTCTAGCTTTATAAAACTTTGAACCGCAGGAAAGGCTAAGAACCCGTTGACATAATGGACCTCTTTCGAAACCTTCAAAATCAGTTTTGGGGTACGTCGATCCGGTGCTCGAATGCTCACGTACATCTAAGTACGCTCCGCTTCTGTGCTCCGTGTCTCCTTCCCAAAATTCTGATTTTGAAGGTTTCGAAAGAGGTCCAATGATTTAAATTGGTCTTTTCTGCGTCGAATTCTCTGCGTCGAATTCGGTTCGAAACTCATGTACGTTTAGGATACTCCGTTTCTCCTGAAAAATTCTCAATTTAAATCTTGTGTCAACTGATTCTAAAACTTACCTCTTTGCAACAACCTCTGCTTGCCCGTCAAACAGCTTATTCCCCTTCTTAATATAGTACGAACTGACCTTCCCGCGGTCTTTGTACGCCAGCAAGTACGAAACAATTATACAGCAGGAACTCAAAAAAGATCTCAGCGAAATCGTTTCTTTGAAAAAGACCAGCCCAATCAACGCAGAAAAAACAACCTTTATAGTCTTGAACGGAGCCGTGAAAGCGACAGCAGAAAAGCTATCCGCCTGAAGCGCGCAAGCCTTTCCCGCGAAAATGCACATAGCCGTGATGCCCAAAATGAAAACTTGCCCAAGCGAAATTCCCTGCCAAACAAGAAAACCAGGAATTGAAAGGAAAGTTGTCTGCAATAGAAATGTATAGAATAGTGCTGTTGATAGAGAGTCGTGAATTGCGATTTCCTTCGTCATCAGAACCCCACACGATATGAAAAACGAGGCCGCCATCGGCAACAGCAATGTCCAGGAAAACTGGCCGAAATTCGCCCCCGACATCCAAAGCAATCCAGCGCATGAGAGCATGATGGCGATGACGACCCTTCGTGTTGGCTTCTCAGAAAAGAATAAAAACGACCCCATAACTGAGAAAAAAATAGAGGAAAGCGACAACACACTGCCAATCATAAGAGGAAGCCTTTTTAAGGATTCGAAAAGAAGAAGAGTTCCTGTTGTAGAACAGCAAACGTGTATCAGCTGGAGGTCAAACCTTTTTACTTTGATCAGCGATTTGAAACTCTTTCGACGAGCAAAACTAATCATCAGTAAAGCAAAAACAGATTGCATAAACAGCAACTGCACTGAGGTGACGTTCTGCGGGAAATAGTGTATAATCGAAGCGGCAATAGATCTTATCAAAACGCCTAAACTTGCAATGCAAACACCGTAAACGTTTCCCAGCGATTGTATGTCAGCGAAGCCGAGTTTCATAAACAAACGAACGACCGCAATCGGGACCTTCATCAAATTGTTACTATGGCTGCGTGGGCTAGAGTTCTCAGGGGCACGTAATTTAAATGGATTCTGCGGATGCGTAGTAGCATCCAGCCGCTGATCAGCCTGAACAACGCGACCTATTTGCGCCGTTCCAGAATCAGAACCTGCCCATTCTTGAGCGTCTGTAACTCGAATATCCTCGTCGAAAGCCACGGCCCCTATCCTTATCGCACATTTTGTGTGTTGCCTTTTTACCACATACCGCAGGAAAAACAATTAAAAAACTCTTAAAAACGAACACCTTCCCCTCAAAAAAAGTTATAAAAATACTGTTGTACCGGATTGCAAGAGGCTTGCGGGGTTGTTGTTAGGTTCAGGGCGGTTTAGTGCGGTCCTGTATTTTCACAACGAAACCGCAAGTTTTGTCCGTTTGCACTTCGGTACGGTTTGCATAAGATTGGTTTTCCCGTCTTGTTTTGGTTTTTTAGGAGGTTATTGTGAGTATAAGGAATTTTTTGTTGGGGACAGCTTGCTCGATTGTTGGTTTGGCTGCGGCTTCGTCATTAAACGCAACGCCGACAGCAACTGGTGGATTCGGTGAGTTGCAGATCGGAGCCGGCAAGTTGCCGTTGAAGACAAAAATAAAGAACAAAGATGATGCCCCAGATCATGAGCTTATCGTAACAGATGAAAAGGGGAAGTGGATAGGCAGTGGCGCTGTCGCCCTCGGTTACGGCTATGAACTCAGTAACGGAATCTACATCGGTGGTGCTGTACACGCTGGGACAAACATTGGATCAACCAAGACTGATTCCCCAGTGGTTTTCAGCGGAACTTACTTTAAAGATGGAACAACTTCAACGAATATAAGCGGAGTTACTCATATCGAAAAACTGCATCAGCCGATCGTTTACGGAGCTTCCATCTATTTCGGAGGCAAGGTTGCTTCTAACATTTTGGTTGCCGTTGGAGCAGGGGTTGAGGCCGCATACACGAAGCTTAGCCAGTACATAGATTGTGATAACGCCAACTTCGCTGTTCAGAACAATGCTGGTTCTGGATATGAAAACAAGAAGGACGCTGCAAATACCTGGAAGTATACAACAACTGGTACGGAAGAGATCAAGACTACACTCTTTAATGTAGTTCCTTCGCTGAGAGTCACTTATTTCTTCACGGCGAATTGCTATGCTGGGGTACAGGTTGATGTGCCATTCGGAATTTACAAAGAGTTGGATAGCAAGTATTACAGTGAGGATGTCAAGGTTTCTTCTACACTCTCCGCAGGCAACAACAATACGCCGATTCCATCACTTCTCTCTGTGAAGCAGAATCTCTACTTAAAGAATCCGCTTTCTTTCCGCGCAAGCCTTGTGGTTGGAGTTAAGTTCTAGTTTTTATTTTTTGCACCTAACCAACCCACCGACCTCCTCTTCTTGTTTTTTGAAAATGAGAAGTGGAGGTTTTTCAGAGCCTGTTGATCGCTGTGGTTCGTACAAATAGAACCTATTTAATGATTTAAATTTGGTCTTTTTTACGGCAAATCCTGCGCTCGAATACTCATGTACGTTTATACACTCCGCTTCTGCTCTCCGTTTTCCCTTAAAAAGCCTCAATTTAAATCCTATGTCAACACGTTCTTAAAGATACGACCCAGTCACCGAAAGAATCGCGAGCAGAGGACCATAGCACAGGCGAAAAGCTGTATTAACTATACCAAACCACCGAAAGTTTGCATGTTCGTCGCGCGGCGCCCCAACAAAGTCTGCGACTTTGCCGGGAGCCCGGTGCTGCTCGACTTGAGCCGTACGTCTCTGCGCCTGTGCTTCGACACTCCTGCCTCCAATTCTTTCGGTGATTGGATATATCGACGAACTCGCAAATTTTCGATGGTTTGGTGTACAACATGCTTGCTTTAGTTAGGTTCGGCTGAAGCAACATCACCGAGATTAGGATTTTGTGTTGCTGTGTCGTTCAACCTAGGAGTATACGGAGATGGAGGACGCGGAAGTAGCCTACCAATCACAGCCGGATCATTAGTAAACACTCCATTGACTGGCTGATCACCGGCGCTGATAGGCGCTCTACTTCCGTCCGAATAATTGTCAGTGCGAGTCCAAATAGATTCACTCCCGTTCAGCGAATCACCGGCATTAATAAAACCAATTGCAAATATTGCGGCAGTACATTTCGATACATTCATCATATCACCATAATTAAGAGGACACACAGTCACCAAAATACCAAATAATGCTTGTTTTTTGGCGCCATACAACTATGCTAGACCTTAACACCCAACGCATCTTTACCCCACCGACAAAAACTGTAGAATGCGATCAGTCGTTATCTTAAAAAAAGCTATAAATTGTGCGTATTTCCTCAGGTAGCATCGTTCAAGTTTCCA
>JAIRNW010000044.1 GCA_031257795.1 Holosporales bacterium
CAGTTTTTGGGTACGTCGATCCGGTTCGAAACTCACGTACATCTAAGTACGCTCCGCTTCTGTGCTCCGTGTCTCCTTCCCAAAATTCTGATTTTGAAGGTTTCGAAAGAGGTCCAATATTGTTCTTCCATTCCCTAAGCCAGGTACAGCCCTCCATTAACGTGAACGGTTGTGCCTGTAATGAAAGAAGCCCCGTCGGAAGCCAAGAAGCTCACCACTTCCGCCACCTCCTGGGGCGTCCCCATGCGCTTCATTGGCGTTATGTCGATGAGGCGCTCCTTCACCTTCTCCGGCAGGCTCTTAGTCATTGCCGAGTCGATAAATCCCGGGGCAACACAATTGACGGTTATCCCTCTAGAGGCAAACTCGTGTGCCAGCGCCTTCGACAGCCCAACAAGCCCCGCTTTTGCCGCGCAGTAATTCGCCTGCCCCATATTTCCCATAAAACCAACTACGGAAGACATGTTTATTATCCGACCACGTCTGCGAGAGCTCATCGGGCGAAAGGCGGCGCGGCAAATCCGGAAACACGCCTCTAGGTTTACTGTGAGAACGTCGCGCCAATTGGAATCGGACATTTTCATGACGAAGCTGTCTCTTGTGATTCCTGCATTATTCACCACGACGTCGATCTCACCGCCAGCTAGCTCTTCGGCTTTCGCAAAGAGCTGTTCCGCCTCCTCTGGGTTGGTGAGGTCGGCTTTTAAAGGGATGATCTCTAGCAAATCGCAACTGGACTGCGGGTTCGTCGATCCGGGGCTCGCCTTGAGCGGTACGCCAGAACCTGATTTCGACATTTCTGCTAAGATGTCGTCCTCTAAGCCAGAAATGACGATCTTCTGAAAGCCGTCAAGAATGAATCTATCGGTTATAGCGCGGCCAATATCACCGGTTGCCCCGGTTATTAATGCTGTTTTTAATGATGTCACTTCTCTCCTCCTACACCCAGTCACAAAAAGCTTGTGAGAACCCGTTAATATAATGATTTAAATTGGTCCTTTCTGCGTCGAATCCGGTTCGAAACTCATGTACGTTTAGTATAGCCAAATGCGTTGAAAATCCATCATTCCTCTGTCTTTTCATTCTTATGAACACTTACATTATCCATTATACCTAATCGCGCTCCCATTCCACCAATGCCATGACGTTCGCTAATGCGCAAATGGCGGCGGTTTCAGAGCGCAAGACCAAGTTTCCTAAGGAGACTTTGTGAACATTTTCTTTGGTTTCTAATAATCTGCGATCCTGTTCCGAAAAGCCGCCCTCTGGACCAATGATTAGGCCGACCGCTTTGTGAGCGGGAAAGACGTTTTTTTTGATAACGTCAGCAATACCGAAGGAATTGACGGCAGAAAATACATCGCGCGGCTCCCCGCCGCTTGTCTCGCCGCTTGTCCCGCTGCTTCTTTCGACACACCAAAGCCAAACCATCTCAGCTGGCCTCACTGGCTCTCCATCTTTCTCCGCATGCCCATTGACGGCGCGCGAGTCGTAAGCCGCCTGACTTGTAAGCTCGTCAACAAAGTCGCGCAACGCCACCGGAGCCGCAACCTCCGGAATGCTCAACCTCTCGCACTGTTCTGCAGCATTTATCGCGATTTTGCGCCATTTCTCAATGTTGATGTCGCCTGACCTGTGGCCCTGGGTTCTCTCCATTATCATTGGCTGTATGTTGGTAACGCCAAGTTCTGTTGCCTTTTCGATAATAAAGTGCACCAAATGCTGGTTTTTCAGTGGGCTGAATGCCAGGTAGTATTTTCTGGAAAATTCCTGTGCTCCTGGGCGCGAAATCCCTTGTTTAATTTGCTTTGTTGGTACGATGTTCCGCCCGCGAATCACAGCCTCAAACTCCCCCTGCCGTTCATTAAAAATCAAAATAACCGCGCCGTCCTTCACGCGCATCACATTCTGTAAATGATGAGCGCAATAGTCGGGGATCGGAAAGCGGCCTTGTGGGAAAGATTGGATGTATACTCTCATAGTTCTAGTTTCACTCAGAAAAGCTATACCAAGCCACCGAAAGTTTGCTGGTTCGTCGCTTCGATGCTCGGCTTGAGCGGGACGTTTGAGTGCGGCTCGGCAGCTACGCTCCGTTTCTCTTGAAAAATCCTCAATTTAAATCTTATGCTAACGGGTTCTTAATGGTACGTGAGCATTCGAGCAACTTCGGATTCCCGGCAAAATCGCAGACTTTGTTGGGGAGTCAACTCGACGAACTCGCAAACTTTTGGTGACATGGTATATACGGATTTTGATAGCATGAAACGGCAGGGCCTTTACAGTTTCTTTTTTACATGCTTTTGGTTGTCGGTTTAGGAAATCCAATTCCAGAATACGGAAATACGCGTCATAACGCCGGAGCAATATTCGTTGAGAGGCTTTTGAATAAAGTTGTAGACGGGCCTACCGCCGGTTTTGCGTTTCATAAACACCAGGAAAAATTTGAAGCGCTACTTGATGAAGTGAACGGTGATGTCTTACAACGTGAAAAGATTTTCTTACTCAGACCGCAGACCTATATGAATTCCTCTGGGAGGTCTGTGGCGGCTTGCTTGAATTTTTTCAAAATGACAAACAAAAACTTGTTAGTTGCGCACGACGAGCTCGAGCTTCCATTTGGGGAAATAAAGATTAAGAATGGCGGCGGACACGGCGGGCACAACGGCGTCCGCTCTATACACCAAAGCCTGAACACCAATGAGTATACTCGTGTCCGGATAGGAATCGGGCGCCCTCCGGAGGGAATTGCTGTCAGAGATTACGTGCTTGGAAAATTCGACAAGCAAGAGCGAGAATTGTTAAATCAAAAAATAGACAGTATGCTGGACAATTTTTGATACACAAACGGTATTCCAGGATGACATCGCTTTTAAATCATTGGACCTCTTTCGAAACCTTTTTGTGGTTGGGTATTAATGTTTGCTTTTTATTTTTAAAGCCTCTATACTACATAAGTGTAGTTTTAATTTTTAGGAGCTAAAATGTTAAGTATAAACAATATTAAAAAAGGAGCGTTGCTCTCTGTTGGCTATTGTTGCTTTGCTTCGTGCTTTAATCAACAGATCGCGGAGGCTAACAACATTTCTCTTCTCAGTATCGACGCTCTCTGCGAGAGTGCTGTGCATGAGAAAACAGCAATTGACGGGTTAATCGCCCAGATAAGAGCGGGCGATCCAACTGCTGCGCTTAGAGAAGAGTTGGAGGAAAGGATGCAAAGGCTAAGAGACTACAAAGCTTTAGTTGAGCAGAAGGCAGAGAAAAAATTGCAGACACTGACCTCAGCTATAGAAAGAGGGAGAGAGGTGCCAGTAAAAGTTGCGTCAATCATTGAAAAATTGAGAACAATCCTCTCAAAACATAGTAGCTAGCGCTAATCGATCTTTTATAAAAGTTCCGAAATCCAATTTCATTGTGGTTCAGTATCAAGAATATGTTAACGTTCGGATGATGAAGGATCTGGAGACTTTGGAGTGGTGCGGCTGTGTGAAGGCAGTGAGAGCGAGCCGTTCCATATTGTCTCCATTGTGAAGATTTTGCGATGATTAAAAATGGTTTAGCGGGCGAGTTAGCACTTTTGGCATTAATTGGGAGCTCCATGCTGTTCCTGCCATCTTGTTCCCGTGGGCTGCGCCCAAAGAGCCAGGATTTGCCGTCGACCATCGCAGTGGCGGCAGAAGTCCCTAATCAATCCAAAACACACAATAACGCAGCCGAGAAGAAGACGGCGGCGTCACGCACGGGGGAGGGGCAAAAGGAAACCACAGAAGCAGAAAAGCTGTATAATGAGTGTCTCGGAGAGTGGCGCAAAAAGAACTTCAAGGCCGCCGCCAAAAAGTTCAGCAAATTTCAGGACAAATACCCTTTCTCGCAGTGTGCGGCGCGCGCAGGGATTATGGGGGCGTATTGCAAGTATCGGTCGCACCAGTATGACGACGCAATAGATGAGTTCACGATATTCGCCAAACTCCACCCATTCCACGACGATACCCCCTACGCGTACTATATGATAGGGTTGTCGCACTACGAACGCATTCAAATTGTTGACAGAGATCAAAAGAGCGCGGCTGAAGCGATTAAAGCCTTTCAAACTGTGCTAGAGCGCTTTCCGAATTGCGATTACGCCAAAGACGCAACGTTTAAAATTGATTTCATAAAGGATCACATGGCGGCTAAGGAGATGCAGGTGGGGAGGTTTTATCAGCAAGAGAAGTCGTGGATTGCCGCGATCGACAGATTTAAGAATGTCGTCACAACGTATCAGACAACCGAACAAACCCCAGAAGCTCTGTTTCGCCTGATGGAATGCTATATGGTCCTAAACATGCGAGATGAGTTTTTCCCTATTTGGTCTATCCTGAAGCTGAATCACGCTAAAACTCCTTGGTGTGCGCGGGCGGCGGGGTTAGTCGAGAAATTTAAGTAAAAATCTAAACCGGTATATCTCTTGTTGTTGAAAAAGAGAACAAACGCACTGCGTTTCCTGTGTTTCAGTCAGCTAAAAGACATTCCCGTGCTCTTTTTCTTCGTGTTAGCCAGCATAATGGCGATAAGCCTGCTGCTGCTGTTCTCCGCCGGAGGGGGCACGGGCCAATGGTGCTGGAAGCAGGCGCTCCGCTTTGTCTGCGGCTTTTCCGCCATGCTGCTTTTCGCGGCAGTTCCCGTGCGTTTTTGGCACAGATTCGCATACGGGCTGTACGCGATCTCGCTGCTCGCCCTCCTTGCCACGTCATTTCTTGGTGTCATCGGAATGGGGGCTCAGAGGTGGCTTAAAGTAGGGTTCATACAATTTCAGCCATCCGAGTTCATCCGAATCACCAGCATCCTCGCCATCGCGAGGTTTTTCAGCGACAACCCCAGCGTTGCATTGAAAAACTTGCTGACACCTTCGCTATTGATTATGGTTCCAGTGTTGATAACGGTAAAGCAGCCAGACCTCGGGACCGCCATGTTGTTGCTGGCTGGCGGCGTCGGGATGTTTTTCCTCGCCGGCGTGCCGTTGCGCTTCTTTTACTCTGCCGCGCTAGTTTGCTGCTGCACTGTCCCGTTTTTATGGACTTTCCTGCACGATTACCAAAAAAACAGGATACTAATGTTCTTGAATCCTGCGCTTGACCCTCTCGGAGCCGGCTATCACATCATACAATCCAAAATCGCGATTGGCTCCGGCGGCGTTTGGGGCAAGGGATTCTTGGCGGGCACGCAGAGTTCTTTGAATTTCTTGCCGGAAAAGCAGACAGACTTTATTTTCACGCTTCTAAGCGAGGAATTCGGGTTTTTGGGGGTGACTCTTTTGGTTTTTTTGTATTGCCTATTAATCCTAATGAACCTGTCATTTTTCTCTAAGGCGCGCTACCCATTCGACCGCCTTGTGATTGCTGGACTGACTTTGTCATTTTCGCTGTACGCAACGATCAACATTGCGATGGTGGCTGGGCTTCTGCCTGTTGTTGGGATTCCTCTGCCGCTGGTCTCTTATGGTGGGACATCGCTGGTGACTATAATGTCCAGCTTTGGAATAGTTCTGTCTGTCGCTTTATCGAAGAGGAAGCTTTACAGTAAGAACCAGTTGACATAATGATTTAAATCGGTTTTTTCTGCGTCGAATCCGGTTCGAAACTCATGTACGTTTAGTACACTTCGCTTCTTCGCTCTGCTTCTCCTGAAAAATCCTCAATTTAAACCTTATGTCAACGGGTTCTAATCCTGTTATAAGGTTCTGACTGTGGAAAACACCTGAGAGTCAGGTGAGATGAGTATAGACGTACCGCCCGGCCGAGCGCCGTATCGACGAACCCACAGTTCGTTTGTGATTGGCTATGCGCGAACGACAAAACAAAAAAGAGTAAAAAAGTTCCCCAACAATGTGGTACTATGCCACGCGAGAAGTTTGAAAATTTTGCTTGTTGATGAGAACAATTGACTATGATGCGATTGTGCAAAAGGCGTTGCGTGGTGTTGTTCGGGAGATACTAACCGAAACCGCGGAACACGGGCTCACAGAAAATCACCACTACTACATAACTTTTATAACAACACACCCATGGGTCGTGATCCCCGACTATTTGAAGGAGGACTTCCCGGACGAGATGGTGATTGTGCTACAGCACGAATTTTGGGACTTGGAAGTTACGAATGATAATTTTTCCGTGACGCTGTATTTCGATGATGTCAGTGAACGCGTCACTGTACCTTTCGTTGCCATAGTTAATTTCATAGATCCGTCTGTTAAGTTTGGCCTGCAGTTCTTACCAAGCTATGACGAGCCGGAAAAGAAGAAAGAGAAGAGCAGCAAAAAGGAAAAACGTCCTGTTGACAAAGTAACGAAAAGTTCGTCGCCAGCTAAAGACGGAGCGCCACCGAAGCCTCCGGCAGGGAACGTTATTTCGTTAGATGATTTTAGGAAAAAATGAATAATATACCCAGTCACAAAAAGAATTGAGAGCAAGAGCCCAAAAGCACCGGCGCAGAACTGCGTACACGTACTGCTCGAGCCGAGCATCGTGGCGACGAACTCAGAACCCGTTGATTAATGATTTAAATTGAGTATTTTTTAGGAGAAACGGAGCGCAGAAGCGGAGTGTACTAAACGTACATGAGTTTCGAACCGGATTCGACGCAGAAAAGACCAATTTAAATCATTATTTCAACGGG
>JAIRNW010000030.1 GCA_031257795.1 Holosporales bacterium
GGTCTTATGATCAAATGGAAGGGATTGTTGTATCGGTGCTTTCATAGAGTCACCCCGATAACGTGGACGTGGAATTGCTATTACGATGGAGCACGTTGGCAACTCACCAGCGAGGCAGCGCGTTGGCAACTCACCAGCGATGGGTAGTATACACATTTCGAACCTGAAAGCCAGGATTTTGCTCGACTCGGATGTCGCAATTTATCTGTCAACGGGCTCTAAAACCTAATGCCAGCGCTCACACTAAACGAAAAACAGTTAATAGACGTGATCCCCAACGATTCCAACTGTCTGTTCTTGTTGTCCTGGTTGTTCGTATCTTGCAAAACGTCTTTTCCAAGATCCACGTCAGTCTTTTGGGGCGAATACGAACACTCAAAGCGCATGAACATATTCGAAAACACAGGGGCTTCTATTCCACACCCACCCGACGGAATCATACTGCTCTTGTTGTATATTGTATCCTTCCATTCTTTTATATTAGGCGAGCCAATAACCTCTATGGTCTCTGGGTGATCTACAATCCTAGTCAGCCCATACCTCATTTCTCCAAAAACGTACAAAACGGCATTTCCAAGAAGAACAAAGCCAAGACGCGGAGATAAAGAAACATAATACGGACGCCCAATCGTCTGCCTGCAATAACCAAAATTCGATTCTGACACCTCAACGCCGTTAATTTCGTGGAATGTGGGTGGGTATCCCTTTGCTATTGGGTCCTTCCCGACTTCAGCGAAAACTCCATTTGAAGAAATCTCAGACTCCCCTTTTCCAAACCCTCCGCGCACCTCAACACCTAAGCGAAAGCGCCGCAAAACCATAAAATCGTATCCTAAGAAAACAGCACCATCTACGAGCCAGGAGTTCCTATTATACGCGTACGAACCGTAGTATATAAGTGCAAGTTCAACCCTACTCGTTCCTTTTGAGCGGTGAGGCATACTGTATAGGTTGGAGGTGGTGTACATGTGTGTGGTTCCAACTGAGACCCCGCCGTAAAGCCAGCCGCGCCTCAATGACTCCTGAACGGCATTTTGCGTTAATACTAGCTCAACTGGAGTTATGGAAATAACGGGCGGTTTGCTTGTTGCGGCTTGGCGAGGGTGGGGAGGGGCGACCTGCGTGGTTTTTACGACTTGTTGTGTTTTTCCTGGTTCAGATTTCGCAGGCTTTTCTAGCGGCTTTTTCTTATCTCCATTAGTGTGCTTTTGCTCCAATTTCTTGAAAAAAAGCTCTTCCTTAGCAAGCTCAGCTTCCGAGAGAGGGTCATTAGCGTGGCTAGATAAACATGCCAAACATGCTAAATAAAAAGGGGATGGTGCATGTAATATTGAGAATATATAAGGTTTAATGTGCATAAAAAAGCCTTAACATCCTGCGTTCAATGTAATGATTACAGAAAGAGAGCGGCTGTGCAATACCTAATAGCCATTGGATTAAACTCTCAGAACAAACAATAGGTCTCTCGTGATTGGGTATATTTTGAATATTTTGAAGAAGTCAATTCAATTTACACCAGTGCTTTGATACACTACAGGATATGACGGTGAAAAATTTTGAGTCCCACTCCGGGCTGAGCCATGCGTTTCTCGTTTCCCATAAAATTGAGCCAAAAGATCCATTTATCTCCAGAATTCTTCCCTAAAACATACACAGTTTTGCGGGAGGGCTATTCTCTCCAGACTTTTATGAAGGATTTTCCAGCGGCTCTCCTAATCTCAGTGCTGTCTTTGCCGCTTTCCATGGCTCTCGCGATCGCATCTGGGTGTTCCCCGGCTCGAGGTCTCTACACATCAGTTGTTGCTGGCTTCCTCATTTCTCTATTGGGCGGCTCGCGCCACCAAGTCGCCGGGCCAACCGCGGCATTCGTCGTGGTCATATACAATGTCATATACAAATTCGGATACAATGGCCTCGCCGTTGCCACGATTATGGCAGGTCTTATGTTGATCGGGGCTGGATGCTGCAGATTCGGCTCAATCATAAAGTATCTCCCATTCCCGATCACAACCGGCTTCACCACCGGCCTTGGCATCATGCTTTTTGTGTCGCAATTTAAAGACTTACTGGGGCTAAGGATAGACGAAGTTCCCGGAGACCTTATCAACAAAATATATTGTTTCATCCAGCACTTTTACACGATGAATTGGCAGGCAATCGCCCTAAGCGCCCTAACAGTAGGGATCGTGCTTTTTCTGAGAAAAATTAAGCCGAAGTATCCCAGCTTTTTCATTGCTTTCGTGCTTGTCACACTTATCTCAACTGTTTTTGAAATGGATGTTCCGACGATCGCATCGGATTTCGGAGACCTCCCGCGCACGCTGCCCGGAATCTATATCCCGGAACTCTCCTGGGATATGATCATGACCCTGTTCCCGTCCGCCTTCACAATAGCCTTTCTCGCGGGGATCGAGTCTTTGTTATCGTGCGTTATCGCCGATAGCATCGCTGGAACAAAGCATAGGTCTAATTGCGAATTAATTGCGCAAGGCATCGGTAACATCGCCTCCGTCTGCTTTGGCGGCATTCCAGCCACGGGCGCCCTTGCTCGCACCGCCACAAACGTGCGCTCAGGCGCGGCAACGCCGATTGCCGGCATGCTGCACTCTGTTTTAATCTTTTTCATGATGCTGTTTTTCGCGCAGTACATTAAGTGGATCCCGCTGTCGTGCCTCGCCTCCATCCTGATTATTGTGGCAATTAATATGATCGATACAGAGCGCGTTAAATCCATTATGTCGGCCACATGGGGAGACATAACGGTTTTTGTTGTAACGTTTTGCCTCACAATTCTCGTAGACATAACAGTAGCTATTGAGGTCGGCTGCATATTGGCAATACTGTTTTTCACTGCGCGCATGATAGAGCTTACCGAATCGCACGTGGCCAAAACGGAGCATTCGCACACTGACATCCCCCCATACGAACACGGTCTGCACGTGTTGCCCAACGAAATAGAAATGATATACATTGCTGGCCCATTTTTCTTCGGAGTTGCCGCAAAGGTGAATGATGTTTTGGCCAGGCTATCCGAAACACCAAAAGTAATGATCCTGGACATGAAGGACGTGCCGTTTATTGATGCAAGTGGAGCCTTCACCATACAAAATTTCGTGGAGCGCGCTAAAATCAAGGGAACCCGCGTTATCTTGACGCGTTTGAACAAGCCCGTTAAGCATGCCCTTTTGAAGATGAGCCGCAAAAAACGCGGGATTTACGGGGAGTTTGTGGACGATCAGGAGCAGGCGATAGAGCGAGCGTATCAAATCAAAACCTTAGACCCAGTCACAAAAAGTTTGTAGGTTCGTTGCTTCGGTGCTCGAATGCTCACGTACCATAAGTACGCTGCGCTTCTGCGCTCCGAGGCTCCTTCCCAAAATTCTGATTTTGAAGGTTTCGAAAGAGGTCCACTATGTCAACGGATTCTAAATTTTACTTATGGAATTTATCTCTTCAGTAGACAGCCCTGTACAATCGCGAATTATACTGACGTCCAAGCCTCTCGACAACATAGCAATCGCAGTTTCCCGTGCTTTCTTGGCTTCTCCCTTAGCTTCGCCTATTCTCTCAGCCGTAGCAGTGGCGCTGTAGTAGTCATTGATGGCGTCTTGGCGCGCTTGGGCTTCTAGTCGCATTTTTTCATCTCCACTTACGAACACGAGTCTATCGAATGCTTTGTGTACTTCCTCTATTTTCAGCGCCTCCTGCGGCAAACTCGATGGATCCTTCAAAAAGGTTAGCCACACATTGAGCAAGTCGTGTTCATCAGCCTTATTTGGGGCGAATTTTTGCAACTCAATGAAAAAAAGCCGCTGAACATCATCCAAGACTCTGTACTCACTATCTCTCCAGCCCCTTGACCGACGCGCCCAGCAACATTCAGTCACTGGGTCGTCGCAATCATCGAATAAATTCTCATCTGCCATAATCCACACGCCGATTGCCTTTGCGTCGTTGTATGATTTTCCCGCATGTAGCTGGTCGGTTTGCATACGAGATATACTATGAATTGCCCTCGCCGGGATTTCTCCAGTGTCCTTGCACTGTATCTCAACATCCAGCCACACGCCGTTATCAGTAACGGCCTTGACATCCAGCCGGCTTATCTTGCCGCCTTCTGTCTCTTTTATTTGTTCAGTATTCTTCAGGGTTATGCTCTTTATGTATGGATTTCCCTTGAACAGTGAATTCAAAAACGACACCAGCACCGGCTCATAATTTTCTACACCGAATATATTTTTGAAGACAAAATCTTGCTTTGGTTTTAGTAAAGGGAACATGACATTGGCCAGCACACAACGACTCCTCGCCGCGATTATACGCCATTTGCGACTCCTTTTAAATCACAACTTCTTGAAAACAAGGGATGCGTTCGTTCCACCAAAACCGAAAGAATTAGATATAGCGAATTTTATCTCTTTCTCCCTAGCCGTTAACGGCACAAAATCCAAGCCAAACTCATTATCCGGATCCTCCAAGTTCAACGTCGGCGGCAGAACCCCATTCCGCAGAGCCTGTATGCAAAAAATCGCCTCCACAGCTCCAGCCCCCCCAAGCAAATGCCCCGTCGCGGATTTCGTAGACGACACACACAAGCCGTTCCGCGCATACTCCCCGTAAAGCTTGCTAACAGCTTGAGCCTCAGCGATGTCTCCTGGGATCGTTGCCGTTCCGTGCGCGTTGATATAGCCAATTTCCTCCGGCCTGATTTGTGCTTGGTGCAACGCCGCCTTCATTGCCCGGTACGCCCCATCTCCGCTTGGTGACGGCGCGGTCATATGATGCGCATCGCTCGACATTCCATAGCCAACAATCTCGGCGAAAATCGTGGCTCCCCTGGACACTGCGTGCTCGTACTCCTCTAAGACCAGGGCCCCCGCCCCCTCAGCGATAACGAAGCCGTCGCGTCCCTTGTCCCACGGGCGAGAGGCCTTGCTCGGAGTTTCGTTGTAATGTGTGGACAACGCCCTGAGCGCCGAGAATCCGGCGACCCCGAAACGGAAGACCGTTGACTCCGCCCCTCCTGCCACCATTACGTCTGCGTCCCCGAAAATAATCATCCTCGCCGCATCCCCTATCGCGTGCGAGCCAGACGCGCAGGCTGTGACGGTCGCGTGGTTTGGCCCTTTTAGCTGGTGGCGGATCGAAATATGCCCGGCCGCCAAATTAATCAGGGCAGACGGAATGAAAAAAGGGCTGACGCGCCTGGCGCCGTTCTCGAACAAAGCCACCGAGTTCTCGTAAATTTTCGGCAAGCCACCAATCCCGGCGCCGAACGAAACCCCGGAACGCTCCTGCTCTTCCGGAGAGTTTGGGTGCCAAGAAGCCATGTCGAGGGCCTCTTGCACGGCGGCTAACGAAAAAATAATGAATTTGTCCATACGCCGCTGCTCAACAGGATCCACGAATTTGTCCGGATCGAAGAAATCTGAGCTCTCTTGGATGATGGTTGGGACTGTGCCGGCAATCTTCGATGGTAAGTCAGAAACGTCAAACTGAGTGATTTCCCTGATCCCAGACTCTCCGGCAATCAATCTTTTCCAGGTTTCCTGGGCGCCGCAAGCAAGCGGGCTTACCATGCCGAAACCGGTCACAACTACGCGTCTTAACATTTGCTACTCTCCACGGCAACTTGTGTGCCTTATTTCGCCGTTCCCTGAGCAATCTTATTTTCAATATATTTAACGGCCGAACTAATTGAAACGATATCCTCAGAATCTTTTTCCGGAATCTCACAACTAAACTCCCTTTCTAGGTCTAAGATAATCTCAAATAAAGTCAAACTATCAACACCAAGATCATTCGCCAACACGGCTTCGTCCGCGATCTTATCAATAGGAGTCTTCACGTGTTTGCTAACAATACCAAGTATCCTCTCTCTAACTGCCATTTTCTCCCTCTTCAAAACAAATATAGCCAATCACAACTGAACTGTGGGTTTGACTCGACGCCCACGCAAAATTTCGACAACTGTGTACAACGATTCACAGAATCAGAACCCGTTGACATAAAATTTAAATTGAGGATTTTTCAGGAGAAACGGCGCACAGAAACGTAGTGTACTAAACGTACATGATTTTCGAACCGGATTCGACGCAGAAAAGACCAATTTAAATCATTATATCAATGGGTTCTCAAACGCGGCTTTCCCACGAAACTAAACATACGCTTTTTTACCATATTCCATAGATCTTTCAAGAATGTTAATTTGTGTTCCGCAAAGTTCACAACTCTTGAGCGTGCGTTTAGATCAAGTCGCCGAAATAATTGATGGTAGAAGCGCAGAAACGCAGGCATTGCCCAGCGCTCGAACCAACTATCGAAGCAGCGAGCCAGTAAATTTTCGGTGACTTGGGATAACCGAATTACAAAAAGAACTTAGAGGCATTTGCTTGAAATTCTTTTGCGTTTGCAAAATTCACATTAGACCTTGTATGTTCCAAATGTGGTGGAACTTAGCTAAAACCATTTGTTGCTCCTTTTCATTCTTGTGTTACAATTAGTAGTTGGAAGTTTTTACACTTTAGCTTATGATGTCCTCTATCAGAAATATTGCCATAATCGCCCACGTTGACCACGGGAAAACTACATTAATTGATTCTATGCTTAAGCAAAGCGGCACTTTCCGCTCAAACCAAAACGTCGTCGAAAGAGTCATGGACTCCAACGACCTAGAGCGAGAGCGCGGTATCACGATCATGGCGAAGTGCACATCCTTGATTTGGGACGGCGTGAAAATCAACATAGTTGACACCCCCGGCCACGCAGATTTCGGCGGAGAAGTCGAGCGCATTTTGGGCATGGTGGATGGGGCCGTTTTGCTGATCGATGCGGCGGAGGGCCCTCTCCCTCAAACAAAATTCGTTTTGATGAAGGCGCTCAGGCTCGGCCTCAGACCGATCGTCACTATCAATAAAATCGACAGGGCGGACGAACGGCACCAGGATGTTCTCAACGAAGTATTCGACTTATTCGTCGCCCTGGATGCGAAGAGCGAGCAATTGGACTTCCCAATTCTGTACGCCTCCGGCCGAGAAGGGTGGTGCGTCGAGGATTTGGCCATCGCTCGCAAAGATTTGTCGCCATTATTTAATAAAATTTTGACCCACGTCCCAGAGGCGGCCGAACTGGAAAAAAGGAACTCCCCTTTTTCAATGTTGGTTACCACGCGCGAGTATGACCCATACCTCGGCCGTATCCTTACCGGGAAAATTGAGAGCGGCGAGGTCCGGCCGAATATGCTTGTGCATTCCTTTAATCAAAAAGGGGAGGTCGTGGAGACGGGGCGAATTGCCAAAATTTTGACTTTCCAAGGGATCGAAAGGATTCCGGTGGAGGAGGCTGGGGCAGGGGAGATCGTTGTTCTTGCTGGACTCGAAAAATCCACGGTTGCCGACACAATCGCCGATCCGAATTCCCCAACGGTCATCACGGCAGACCAGCTGGACCCTCCGAAGCTCTCGATAACCATCTCGGCGAATGATTCGCCCCTAGCCGGAACCGAGGGAACCAAGGTGACCTTTAGGATGATTGTTGACAGGCTGAGGCGCGAGGCCGAGGGGAACGTCGCGATTTCAGTGCAGATGTCTCCGAATAACGAGAGCATGATTGTTGCCGGTCGCGGGGAGCTTCAGCTTGGTGTTTTGTTGGAGACGATGCGGCGTGAAGGCTTTGAGATGTCGATTAGCCGGCCAAAGGTTGTTTTCCAGCGCGATCCAGAAACGAACGAACTGCTTGAGCCATTCGAGGAAATTTTCGTAGACGTGGATAATGAGTATGCCGGGGCGATCGTCGAGTCGCTGAGTAATCGACGCGCCGAAATGACAGATATGCGGCCGTACGGCGGGCGCACGCGTATAATATTTATCGGGCCGGCGCACGGGTTGGTCGGCTACAACAGCCAATTTCTGACGGAAACCAGGGGGACTGGTGTGCTGAATCACATCTTTCACGGCTATAAGCCATACACAGGGCCGTTTGAGGCGCGTAGGAACGGCGTTCTGATTTCTACTGATCATGGCGAGGCCGTGGCGTATGGGCTGTTTAATTTGGAGGCGCGCGGGCAGCTGTTCATTCAGCCGGGCGACAAGGTTTACGAGGGGATGATTATTGGAGAGCACACGCGGCCTAATGATTTGGCTGTGAACCCGTTGCGCGCGAAGCAGCTGAGCAATATGCGGGCGTCTGGGAAGGACGAGGCGATTAAATTGCGGCCGCCGCTGATTATGACTCTGGAGCAAGCGCTGACGTACATTCAAGATGACGAGCGCCTTGAAATCACGCCGAAAACGATACGTTTGCGAAAGGCGATCCTGGATCCAAACGAGAGGAAGAAGGCGTCAAGGCGCCAAGAAGCTGCTGATTAGCGATGACATATAAATTAACAGAGGGCAGGTTATACACTGTGGATGTGTCCGGGTTTATTTTCCGGGCCTATTATGCCTTGCCCGCCGTCACGCGCCAAGACGGAACTCCGATCGGAGCGGTGCTGGGATTTTGCAATATGCTGATGAAGCTACGCAAAATGATCATGGAGAACTCCAGTAATCCGTTGTGGTGTGGGGCGTTTGATGTTTCTAGAAAGAGCTTTCGAACGGACATCTTCCCAGCCTACAAAGCACATCGCCAAGAAACTCCCCAGGAGTTGGTGCCGCAATTTGCGATTATAAAGGAGGCGGTGGCGGCGTTTGGCCTTCCTGTTTTGGAAGAGCCTGGCTTCGAGGCGGATGATGTCATCGCCAGTTGTGCGAAAATCGCGACGGCCAGCGGCCTAAAAACGGTTGTGGTGTCTTCCGATAAGGATTTGATGCAACTGTACAGCGACTCTGTCTCCATATTCGATCCAATGAAAAATAAGTGGATCTCAGAAGACGATGTTCGGGCGAAATTTGGCGTGTGCCCGGCTTTAGTTCCGGATGTGCAGGCGCTGGCCGGAGATGCGTCGGACGGGATACCTGGCGTTCCTGGAGTAGGCCTGAAAACTGCTGCCGAGCTGATCAACAAATTCGGGTCTCTAGAGGACTTGCTCTCGAATGTGTACGCGCTTCCGAAGGGAAAGCGGCGCGATCTCATAATAGAGCACGCGAATGCAGCGCGTTTCTCGAAGAAACTGGCAACTCTGAAAGACGACGTGGAGCTCACAGGCCTTTCTCCAAACTCGTCGGGGGATATCCCGCAAACTTTTTTTGATCTTGCCTGTCCATCGCTACTCGACGGAGCAAGAAAGGAGATATTAGCGGACTTTTTTCAAAAACAGGGATTCGTGGAGCTCAACCGCAGATTACAGACAAACTGCGCTGCATAAAACATTTAAAACCCGTTAACATAAGATTTAAATTGGACCTCTTTCCAAACTCTTCAAAATCAGTTTTTGGGTACGTCGATCCGATGCTCGAATGCTCACGTACATCTAGGTACGCTCCGCTTCTGTGCTTCGTGTCTCCTTCCCAAAATTCTGATTTTGAAGGTTTCGAAAGAGGTCCATTTAAATTGAGTATTTTTCAGGAGAAACGGAGCGCAGAAGCGCAGCGCACTTATTAGTTCGTGAGCATTCGAGCACCGGATTTGACGCAGAAAAGACCAATTTAAATCATTATGTCAACGGGTTCTTATTTAAAAAATAGCGACTTAAAGAACGTGGAGATTTTTTTGATAACGCCGTAATTAACGAGATCATTCCACGTCGCCAACAGCATCAGCCCAATAACGGCCATGATCCCTATCGAGTACACCCAGTTGATGGTCGACGGGGAAAGCGGCTTCCTCCTTACAAACTCGATCAAATTTATCGCGATGCTCCCTCCGTCCAAAGCCGGAATCGGCACCAAGTTGCAAATGGCCAAGCTAAAAGACAGCATCGCCATAAAATTCAGGAAAATCACAAAACCACCAGACAAACTTTTGTTTGCCAAATCGCCTATCGCCAAGATCCCCCCTATTTTCATTCCTCCGCCTCCCTTTCCAGAGAGGAAGCCGGCAATTCCAGAGAAAAACGCCACCGCTTGCCTGTAGCAATTCATGACGCTAAACGCGACGGCCGCCCAAACCGAAGTTTTCACAAATATCAGCTCGCTCGCGATGTTGATGCCTAGCACTTTGAGGGGGATTTTTTCTTTGTTTTCCCCTTCCTTCCACAAAGACGCCTCAGTCGCGCAGTCACTCCCCTCGCGCGAATACCGTACCACCACCGTCTTTCCAGCATTTTTCTCGAGCAATTGGCTCATTTCAGAAACATACTGCACGTCGGCGTCGGCGATTCCGGTTATGACATCACCCTTCTGCAGCCCGCAGACCTCCGCAACCGATCCCTTCGCCACGGAATCTATTTTCGGCTGCATTTCCGGGAGCCCCTTCCAGATCCCAATAAAGAGGAAGATCAGCAAGGTGAAGATAATGTTCATCAGCGGCCCGCCAAAGGCAACGGCCGTTTTTTGGAGAGGGGTTTTGGAGGCCAGCGTCTTGCTTTTCTCTTCAGCACTGAGATCGCTTACGTCTGAGCGCGTGCTGGAAGCGTCGGCGTCGCCGAGCATCATGACGTAGCCGCCGAGCGGGATTAGGCTGAGGCACCAGCGCGTTCCGGCCTTGTCCATCCAGCTGAAAATTTTTGGGCCGTAGCCTATTGAAAAGGTTTTCACCTGCACGCCATTATACTTGGCGACTAGGAAGTGGCCCATCTCGTGTACGAAGACTATGATCGTAAACGCCACAATGAACGGAAGGATACTACTTCCGAGTTCAAAAAGTCTGTCTATGTATGCCATTACTTCCCCATTATCTTAAGAGCCTGTTTATACCCTGTCACCACAGGTTCTGAGTCAACATATCGATCCTAGCATTTATTTGTCCTCTTTCCAAATAGTCAGGATCGACTTTACACAAAATCCCAGGGCCATTTAGTTCTCCAGTAAAACTGGCAGAAATCCAACAAAGCGCGAGAACTCAAAGCTTAGGAATTTCAGCTGCAACGTGGCTGTATACAAAACTACACAATCAAGCTATGATTTACTGATTTTTCGCGGGTTTAGAGGAAGGCATTGCTCAAGAAAGTTCTGGCCATTCTGGCCTGTCTCGCGGTTTGCGTGTACATTTTCGTTGGAGTGTCGAAAAAAATCTCACACAACGAATGCGTCAACGTTTATGACTGGTACGGAGTTTTGCCGCGCGAGGTGATCGAGCAGTTTCAGGAAGAGACTGGGATTAAGGTACACTACGACGTTTTCGATAACAACGAAATACTCGAAGCAAAGCTTTTAGCGAGCAACTCTGGCTACGACGTCGTTTTCCCAACCGCCACCCCATACGCGGCGCGGCATAAAGAGCTGGGAATATACCAACGCCTAGATAAAACGCAACTCCCTAATCTGAAGTTTGACGATATCTACGATTTCCTGAAAGAAAAAATGCAAAAAATCGATCCTGGGCTGGACTTCCTTCTGCCGCTTTATTGGGGGACAACCGGTATTGCGTTTAACGAAGACGTTTTGAATGAGCTGATACCTAATCATCCAAAAGATGGCTATTCCCTTCTTTTTGACGGAGAAACCGTGGAAAAGCTCCAAAGCAAAGGCATAAGCTTTTTGCAGGAAGCAATCGACGTTTTCCCTCAAATATTGACGTACATTGGCCTGGACCGCGAAGGGACCGATTTCCAGAGTCTGGAGCAGGCGGCGGCGTTTTTCTCTAAAATTTGCTACAAAGTGCGCCGCTTCTCATCTTCGCGGTTCATCACAGATCTGATTTTCGGCGATGTTTGCGTTGCGCAGGCGTGGTCCGGGGAAGCTCTGAGGGCTATAGATGAGGCGGAAAAAATCGGGCAGAATATCAAATACATAATCCCGAAGGAGGGTGGGGATTTGTGGATTGATGTGGCTGCGATACCAATTGGGGCGCCACATCCTAAAAACGCGCATATTTTCATTAATTTTTTGCTGAGGCCGGAGATCGGCGCGCAGATCACGAACCAAAGCAGAGTCACAACGATGATGAAAGGCTCGCGGAAACATATTGATCCGGATATCGTCTCTAATACGATTATTTTCCCGCCTGATGATGTTTTGCGGAAATTGAATTTTTGTTCGCCTCCTTCGAAGGAGACGGATATGTATGAAAAAGTGCGCTCTAGGGTGTGGACTTTGCTGAAGATAAGTCAAACACCGAAAGAGGCGGATAAATATAAATTGGTTTTTGAAAGCCTGAATATAGCCGATCATAAGTGAACTGTGGGGGCGTCGAGCCGGTGCTCGAATGCTCATGTACCATAAGTACGCCGCGCTTCTGCGCTGCTCACAATTTACTTGTGGTCGGCTACAATGGACCTCTTTCCAAACTCTTCAAAATCAGTTTTTGGGGACGTCGATCCGGTGCTCGAATGCTCACGTACATCTAAGTACGCTCCGCTTCTGTGCTCCGTGTCTCCTTCCCAAAA
>JAIRNW010000076.1 GCA_031257795.1 Holosporales bacterium
TTTTGTGCGCCTAAAAAGTTACATACTAACCACCAAACGCAAAGGCGCATGCGTGCTAGATTCTATTCGGGAATTGTTCTCAAATCCTTCGACCGCACCGGCATAGCTGAGTAGTAACGATTTTTCTCGTTGTGCCGCTTTTGCGCGATAAAAAGCATACCAATAAACTAAAAACCGGTGTATCCTTAGTCAAATGAAGTTGTAACTAAGCGAGTGCCCCATGGCTTTAAGAATTAGGCTGGCCCGAGGAGGAGCCAGGAAGCGCCCTTTTTACAGGATGGTTGTTGCTGAGAACACCAGCCCGCGCGACGGCCGTTTCATCGAGCGTGTTGGCTGCTATAATCCGATGCTCCCACATGACAACTCGGAGAGGATTGTGGTTGACGCCGAGCGTGCGAAATATTGGCTCGATCAAGGCGCCCTGCCAAGCGAGCGGGTTGCGCTGTTTTTGGCGAAGTTTGGCATTATTGAGGCGCGCCCTTTCGCCGTGCGGGCAAAGAAGTCGGCGCCTAAGCGCAAGGCACAAGAAAGGTTGCGTGCAGAGTCAGAAAAGGCAGCCGCCGTGTAGGGCGAGTTGGCTGGAATGCGGGTAGTTCTGTGCGGGGCGGTTGGTGGAAATGCAAGCAATGGCCGTGTAGTTGGTTAGCGCTGGCAACAAACGGCAGCGCAAGCGGAAATCTGCAAACAGCCTCAGCAGAAAGAGGCACCTAAAAAAAACGGGGAGTAGCGTAGTCTGGTTAGCGCGCCTGCCTTGGGAGCAGGAGGTCGGAGGTTCGAATCCTCTTTCCCCGACCAACAGTTAAAGTTATGACGAAATAGATTTTATTATGGAACGCTCCGTAGATGTTATTATTGTCGGTTCTGGACCGGCTGGCTACACCGCGGCCATTTATGCCGCGCGCTTCGGTCTCGAGACCGTCCTTTTCACCGGCGCCCACGTCGGCGGGCAACTTATCCAAACGACGGAGGTAGAGAATTACCCTGGCTTCCCAACCCCTATACTCGGCATCGATTTAATGGAACGAATGCGCCAACAGGCCCAAAACATGGGGGCCGAAGTGATTTTTGAGGCTATCCTCGATGTCACTTGTGATGCGTATCCTTTTGTATGCCGCAGCGAGAAAGGTGTTTACAATGCAAGAGCCGTAATAATAGCAACCGGGGCAACAGCCAAATGGCTTGGGGTTCCAGGAGAGGAGGAGTTCAGAGGCTACGGAGTGTCTGCGTGCGCAACGTGCGACGGGTTTTTCTATAAAGAGAAGAAGGTAGCAGTGGTTGGAGGAGGCAACACGGCTGTGACCGACGCCCTTTTTTTGAGCAAGCACGCCAGTCATGTTACATTGATACATAGGAAAAACGCATTGCGCGCGGAGCAAGTTTTGCAGAAGAGGCTTTTCGAGAATCCTAAGATTAGCGTGTTATGGAACTCCGTTGTGAAGGAGATCTGCGGGGGAAGTGAGGCACAAAACTCACTGGCGCCGAAGCGAGTGTCGCGGATTATTATTAAATCGCAGGAGGAATCTACGGCGCTTGAGGTTGACGGAGTTTTCGTCGCGGTTGGGCATGCTCCGCAAACAAGTCTTTTCGCTGGGAAACTACGCTTGACGGATGATGGATACATTTTTACTGAAGCGAATTCAACGCGAACGTCGGTTCCCGGGATTTTCGCAGCTGGGGACGTGGCGGATCCGGCGTATAAGCAGGCGGTTACTGCGGCAGGGATGGGGTGTGCGGCGGCTATTGAGGTGGCCGAGTTTTTGGCCGCCAACGAAACACAGTAAAGCTTATTGAACTGACATAAAGAGATATGATGCGTACTAAGTCACAAAAAGTTTGTCAGCGGGAAATTTGTCGCACAGTGGGTCAACGAATCCACAAACTTTTTGCGGCTGGGTGTATACGCTGTCGCCAAAAGAATTGCGAGCAGGAGACACGCAGCACAGGCGAAGAGCTGTACTCAAGTACTGCTCCTGCCGAAGCGAATCGACGAACTCGCAAACTTTTAGGGGCAGCGTATGTGTTGTTTTTAGTGTCCTGCTCAACTATAAAAGAGCCTTGCGACGTCATCCAAATCCGCGCTTTAACCACGTCGCATACGGTAAGAGAAGGGGAAACCATTACGTCGATAGCCAACAGATACGGGATGTCCGCGCAGGAGGTTTGTAGGCTCAATGGCAAGCTAGGAATCGGTTCTCCGCTGGTTGTTGGCCAACGCCTCATAATAGTCCCACAACACACAGCAATATCGGTTGGCTCCGCGTCCTCAGAGCCGCAAATCGTTGTGCAAACGCAAGAGCCAAACAATTTCGAGGAAGCGGTTGCGGCCTCTGCTCGAGAAGGGGGCGGCTCACAGGCCGGAAGCACGGGAGGCGAGTGGGACAGGCTCAATGAGGAAACCGTCGCGCCTCACGAAATGGCGCCGTCAACGTATGTGGAGCGCGGGAACATTGGCGTTTCCGAAGGAGAAGGCCTCAGGAAGCCTAGAAGCGCAATCAATAATTCAGCCGAAGGCGTCGAGGGCAATCAAACGGAATCGTTGAGCTACTCCGCCCCGAAGAGCAAATACATTTGGCCCGTTAAGGGAAAGATTTTGAGGCGCTTCCACGAGAAACTGCAAAACGGAACTTTGAGCGAGGGAATCAACATCGCGGCTCCGCTTGGTGTGAATGTTAAGGCTTGCAGGGCGGGGACGGTGCTGGAAGCTGGGGAGCTTGTGCTGGGTTTTGGGAAAATGGTTATATTGTCTCATGAGGACGACACCATTTCTATATACGGCCACCTTCAGGACATTACAGTTAAGCGGCCGCTGCAGGGGGAGCTGGTCAAGATACAGCAGGGACAGGTGATAGGGAAGGTTGGGAAGACTGGCAATGTCAGGACTCCTCAACTTCACTTTCAGCTGAGAAACGCAAAAAAGGATCCTGTTGATCCGCTGATGTTTTTGCCTGAGGAATAGTGGCTGGCGAGTTCTTGCCTAATGATCCTGTTTCCCAAGTGGACGGCGACACAGCGGACTTTTCGCGGCGTGGGATACTGTCGATATACGCAGACACAAAAGTTGGCGCTGTAAGCATTTCTTGCGGAGAGGAGTTTAGCCTCAACGAGCAGATAGAGTGGCGCGATGAGCGAGCTCAGTCCACGGATTTTTTATTGTTGATTGATGGCGCACTAGCGAAATACAGAAAACTCGCTGGCCATAATGAGGCCGGCGCGAGTGAGTCTGACGGCTTAAACTTGTGCGGAGGCTTGAACTTGGGAACAATTATTGCTCCAAGAGGGCCTTCGTCGTTCACAACATTGCGTTCAACTTTGACTATTGCGAAATCGTTCCAGTTTTGTTTTCCGAACGCGGAAGTATTTGCTCCACTGCACTTCAAAGTGCTGGCCCTTGCCGCGATCGAAGAGATGACCACACAAACGTCTTGTGGCTTGGGGTATGTGTTAATAAGTGCTCTAAATTCTGGATTCTTCGCAGCTTTATTTAGGTTTGAAGCTTGTAGATTGACACCGCCAGTGATGGTTGGAGAGCCGCGTTTCTACAATAAAAATTCGTTGCAAACGTTCCTTAATGACAGCAAAAACACGAGCGAAACGCTAATTGTTGGTCCAAGTAATTGCGACTTCGCGAACGAGCTAGCTAAGGCTGGGCGGTTCCGCATGATTCATGTCACAAAAAATTTAGCTGTCGAGCAGATTAAGTTATACAAAGCCACAAAAAACATTGATGAAGGAAACCAAGAAACGCAAGACGATCGCTGCTTTTCTCCATTTTATCTACATACTCCAAATTTTACAAAGTTAGCTAACCCCCTCCTTAACACCCAACGCATCTTTACCCCACCGACAAAAACTGTAGAATGCGATCAGTCGTTATCTTAAAAAAAGCTATAAATTGTGCGTATTTCCTCAGGTAGCATCGTTCAAGTTT
>JAIRNW010000078.1 GCA_031257795.1 Holosporales bacterium
TTACCTAATTAGGTAGTCTATTTTAGGACAAAAATCAAGAACTAAAACGAAGAAATATGCCACTTTCTGACTAGTTTTTTTCAAAAATGGGGTAATTCTAGGCGGAGTTAGGGTTTAAATACATGTAGCTATAGCGTACTGCTCCATCTTCGGACTCACGGGAAAGTTACGGTTGAGCCATTTCAACGCCACCGCAAACTTTTGGTGGCTGGGGATGCCAAGTCACAAAAAGAGCTGCTGGCAGGAGCCTCGAAGCGCAGAAGCGGATGTACTAAACGTACATGAGTTTTGCACAGGATTCGACGCAGAAAAGACCGATTTAGGCTATTATGTCAACGGGTTCTAGTATTGAGAACGTATTTGCTTCATAATAGCCTCACTCTTGCTCACGTGTTTTTCAGATTGGATCATTAAGTCCTTTATTTTAACAATATAAGGAATCGGCGCCAGCTTCCCTCTGAGGAATTTGGGGCAAACAATAGGCGCCCGAGGAGTCGTTGTTTTATCCAGTAAATTCTGGCCGCTTTGCACACCGCCTTGATTTTCAAACTCCGCCAAGCCCAGAAAAACCGGGAGCCTCGCCGGATTTAAAACGCGCTTCATCATTTTAGGGTCCCAAGCAACGTGACATGCAAAAAGATCCCAATTGCGCGTCTGCTGGTCCTCCGCCGATTTGTTCTCCAGAAATATGTGCTCGAAGTCATCGTCAACAAAGCCAATCAATTCTCCATTTTCAGTGTGTATAGTCTTTCGACTATTAGAGACAGCCACTTCATACGCCGTTTCCTGAATGGCCGTTAGCCTCATTTGCTCATATGCAAAAATTATTTCCCAATAAACCTCGCAAATATCAAACAATACATCGCCAAAATTGCGCAAAATTTTTGCGATTTGTCGCTCTTGCGCTGATTTTTTTGCGATTTGTGTGTCGGCTTTTTCTTGGGCGGTATAAGTGTCGCATAAGCCAAAAAGACCGCTACCGGTGTTTGTCTCCGCAAAGCGATTAAACAAATCAGAAAACGTTTTCAGCAATAAGCTGGTTTCCAAAAACAAAGCACACTGACTCGTTAGGTGAAGACGCAGTGGGATGAAATTTATTTCATCAAAAAACGAGAGTGTTGGCCCAGCGTCATTATCCACTCCAACTTTTTTTGTGATTTCATTTTGTATTTTCGCGAATGTCGCCCGAATTTTATCTGTGAGCAATGGTGGGAATATTGTGAGCGGCACGGCGTCGGTTCCAACATTCATAAGCGGGAAGACGTCCTCGGCTGTTGGATCGTAATCTTGGACTAACCCAAGAAGCTCGGCTTCCGCAATGCCGTCGTTATACGATACTTCACTGACTATATAGTCTACCAACGACACAATGTCGTCATTGAACTTCACTAAACGCGCAAAAATGCTTTCCTCTGGCTTATACGGCAAATACGGCTCAGTTCCCATGATCCTACAGCGGCGGCGCGGTGCTATGCGGAAAAAAGAGATGTCCTCAAGCAATGTTTTAAATTCACTAACGCTTTTTAGCAGAGCAAAATTTGATTCGCTACATTGCTTTGCCAAGTCTTGATATCTGATGATCGAGGAAACGACGTGATAATTGGAAAAGGCAGAGAAGTATTGTTGTAAATTGTGAGAAATGTCGTGAATAACTGCGGCGGCCGCAGTGCAAGAGGAACAAGCGGAAGCGAATTGCACGCGAAAGATCCCGCAGCACAGCGCCAAGACAGCAAGTTTCCGATGGCGCACTATCACGCAACTGCATTAGATGAAACCACACTAGCCGCAACGCCAGCCGGCGCAATCGCTTCCGCCTTCTTCAGTTGTTCATTCTCACTTTTCAATTGCTTTTTTTTCGCTTTAGCCAGCTCCGCCTCCTCGATTTGCTTCCCCATTTGTTCCACTTGCTGAAGAAGCTGCTGCTGAAGTGCGAGAGCCTCTTTTTGCGCCGCTTCCGCAGACGCGTATTGCCTCTTCAACTCATCATGAGCCTTAATTAGCTCATCATATTTTCTCTTCGAGTCCTCCAGCTGAGCGTTTAAATTGTTGCAGGTTTGTTGCAGCTCCTTCATCCGTGCTTCCATTTCGTTTAAATTACGATTTGCGATCTCTAGTTGATCTTTTGAAAGGCTTTGTTCAGACATGTATTGTGCCAATTTTTGCTGACAAACTTCATATTCGCCTTGAACCCTCTTAAGCTCCGCCGAAACGCAAGCCAGTTGATTGTCCACATTCGCTTTTTCCACGAGCTGAGCCTGCGCAGCCTGCAATTGTTGCTGTGTCGCATTTAATTGCGCGGACAAACTACTAACTTCAGCGTTCTTTGCTTCAAGAGCCGCCGTGAACTGCACGCGCTCAGTTTCCAATGACGCCATTTGAGCGCTTTTGTTTAATAGATCTTGCTCTTTCTGGGCTAACTGTTGCTGCAATTGAACCAACTGCTGCGTCAATCGTTCTATCTCTTGGCGAAGTGAATTGTTTTGCGCGGTTGATGTGTTTGCCTGTATTTGTGCGCTTCTCAATTTGCCATTTTCTATTGCCAATTGTGTTTGCGCTTGCTCGAGCTTGACTTTGAGTTGATCTATCTCGCCTTGCAATGTTGCTAATTTTTTTTCCGCCTCCTCATTTTGAGCTTGTAGATCGGCTAGAGCCTTTTGCCATTGCTCGTTGCTTGCTTTGCCAGCGTTGCCAGCGTTGCCAGCGTTGCCTGCATTCCCTCCAGGCAATAGCTTCCCGACAGAGCTGAGAACATTATCAACATTCGCCCCATCTTTTTTCCCTTGCCCAGCTCCAGCTTTGCTTTTGTTTCCAAATAGACCACCGACAATATTAAAAACACCGCCAACATCTGGAACGTCCAAAGCTTCAACAGGAACATGAGAGCTTGCAAAAGTCAGCAAAAGCAAGGCTTTACAAGAAGCCTGCTTAGTACACAGAATATAATGTCCAATCATATCACGCACGAATCATAATATTATCTAAGTATTGATATTATCACCCGATGCGTTAATGATAAGTAAACGCGAAGAAAGGTTACTACTCGTTACTACTCAGCTATTGGATCTGATGCACGTGACGAAGCTCCGGAGTCCGTGCCCACCACAGACCTCCAGGAAACTGAAGAAGATAGCGGATAGTGAAATCAGGACTGCCCTCTTGCTTTGTGAAACCGCTGCTGGACTTAAGAACTATGTTTGTTGTACGCTGTGCTGGTTGACGCTACACCCAGTCCTCTGTGGCTGGGGGTTATAGTCGGGCGTAAAAAACCTGAAGATGGAACACAGAAAAAACAAGCAGATCACACAAACCGCAGCTAACGGAGCAGAAGGCAGCGGCGCCTTCGTATCAGATCTGCACACAAACAAAAATTGGGCACTCGTGCTCAGTTGCCTCGCCGTCCTTTCCGGGCTTTCCACGTACACCGCAATAGGGCTTGGTGGCGTCTCCCTAGCCCAGAAAACCCCGCTCGTCACCCTCCTAACAGTCGTAGACATCGTCATCATAGCGCTGCTTGCGTTTGTCGTGGCCCAGCGAATTTTCTGGATTTTCCAAGAACACAAGCGCGGCGCAATAGGCGCCAGGCTGCACATCACGATAGTCAGCCTTTTCTCCATGGTGACCATGGCCCCCGCCATCGTCGTGTCGATCCTTGCAATCACGTTCTTCAAGTCTGGGGTGTCACTGTGGTTCAGCACGCCTGTGCGCGACACACTGAACGATGCGGGGACCGTCGCCGAGCTGTATCTGCAGGAGCACATGCGCGGAATACGCGTTGATGCGATGTTCGTGGCGAACAAAATAAAACCATTGATGTTTGAGTTCGATTTGTTTTCAGAAAAAGACAAACTCAGTTTCCAAAAAGAACTGGACGAAATAATAGAGCAGCAAAGCTTGGATGAAGGGCTCGTCCTCGTTATCGACAAAACGTCTCAGCGCCAAACATCCGTTGGAACATCTCTTTCCTTCTTGCTAGAGATGAAGCTCGGCGACGACCTCTCCAGCGAGGAAGACACTGGGTTATGGATGGCCTTAAACATGGTCACCAACGGGGATGTTCTCGTTAGGGAGCAGCAGGGGGTTATGCAAGCCCTGACGTACGTTGACTCTGAGATGCGTGAGACGATGGCGTATGTGTGGGTTGGAAAGGATATTGACAGGAATATATTGAAATACGTTACAACCGCGCGCGATTCCACGGAATACTACAACAAACTGCTCGAGAACCACGGGCAATTCCAATTCGTCCTCATCACTTTATTCGCTCTGTCCTCGCTTTTGCTGTTGCTGGCGGCCATATGGGTTGGGCTTTTCTTTGCAAATATTTTGATAGAGCCGATAAGGCAGCTAATCTCCGCGGCCGACAGCGTTAGCAACGGGGATCTTTCCATCAGAATCAAAAACACATACAAAAAGAATGAGTTGGGGCACTTGGTTGAGTCATTTAATAGGATGACTGAAAGGCTCGAGCACCAAAATAAAGATTTAATTGTGAGCGAAAAAAAGTCGGCCTGGGCAGATATTGCGAGGAAAATTGCGCATGAGGTGAAAAACCCCCTAACTCCGATCCAGCTTTCTGCGGAAAGGATAAGGCGCAAGTATGGGGGCGAGATAAGGGGAGACACGCTGACATTCGAGAAATGTATAGACACAATAGTGCGCCAAGTTTCTCATATAGAAAATTTGATTAATGAGTTTTCGGCGTTCGCGCGTATGCCGGAGGCTGTGATCGTGCCAACTGATGTTGGGCAGTTGATCCGCGACGCCATCTTTTTGCAGAAGCAAACGTATCCGAACATCGATTTTTTTGTTGAGTTTCCGGATGGAACTGTAAAATCCGATTGTGTGGAAAAAGGCGCGAAGAGCAGGGAAGGGGAGGGAGCCATTGTGTGGCCATGCGATGCCCAGCAGATGTCCCAGGTTTTTGTAAACATCCTCCAAAACGCGGCCAACGCTATAACTGAGAATATCAGATCTCTCTCTGATGGTGGTGAAGCGGTGGAAGCTCCAAAAGATGGGAAAATAATGGTTGTTGTCCAGCGAAAAAAGGACGAGCTCTGTTTAATAATAGAGGACAACGGCCCTGGTTTCCCTAAAGAAAAGAGAGAGCGCCTGTTCGAGCCGTATTACACCACGAGAAAAAATGGAACGGGTCTTGGAATGGCAATTGTGCTGAGAATAGTAACTGAACACTCTGGAACTATGGAATTGAAAGACGCACAGAAGCTTTGCGGAGCCATGGTGGAGATCAAACTGCCGTTGCGCCACTTGTAGCATGCTTCAGCTCGATTTTAGAGCCCGTTGACATAAGATTTGATTGGTTTTTCTGCGTCGAATCCGGTTCGAAGCTCATGTACGTTTAGTACACTCCGCTTCTCCTGAAAAATCCTCAATTTAAATCCTATGTCAACAGGTTCTGAATGCGCACAGCCACAAAAGTTTGCGGTTTTGTATAACATCAGACATTCCGCGGCTACACGGTTCTTTCAAGTTAACGCTTTTTTTACTTTTGCTTTTTTAGAATCAGCATGGTTCAGGGATTTTATGGGGTTATGTGCCTCTAGCCTTACCTAATCACAACCATTTTTGCTGCTGAGTGTAAATGAACAAAAATAAGTATGAATGAAGCCTTAAAATACAACGATGATAATATTTGCGAAGAGTTGGATAGTGTCGTATACAAAATTTTGAATGCGAGTACGGCTGACTCCCCCAGGCGCAACCTCTGTTACGAGCCCGTGTATGACAAAATAAAAAACGCGCGTACCGAAGAAGACGAAACCCTAGACATGGGCATCTGGCAGCGCGAGCTGAAAAAAGCCAATTGGGAAGAGGTTTGCGAGTTGTGCAAAAGCGCGCTCGTGAACGAAACGAACGATCTCCAAATTGCGGTGTGGCTGTGCGAGGCCTGGTGCGTGCGGGAAAATTGGCGCGGCCTGCAGGCGTCGTTCCTCTTCGTCAAAGAGTTTCTGCAAAAATGCTGGGACAACTGCTACCCGCTCGTTGAAACCGACAGCCTGGATACCGGAATCGAGCACAGAGGAAGGATCCTGGAATGGTTCGTCGGCAAAATGGAAGAGCGCATCACGTTTTTCCCTTTGAATCAGCGAAGCGCAGTCATGCCAACCCCTCTCGACCTAGCAACGTGGCTTTACGCGCAAAACCTGGACGCCGTTGAGCGCAGGTCGGGAAGCACCGCTGCGTCGAGCAACACAGAGGTCGTTACACTAATAAAATTTCGTCGTGTTTTGAAGCAAACAGACCCAGAATATATACTGGGGATCCGCGATGTTCTCTCTTTTGTGAGGGAGCAAATCCGCGAAATCGAGGATTTTTTAGCGCCACGGTGCAATAACCAAGAACCCTCCTTCAACCATCTTAAAGAAATGATAGGGAGCTTAAACGGGCTTTGCGACTTTGCTCTAAGCAAAAACAGCGATAACAATGAAGCCGCCCCCGTGCAGGAATTTTATGATGAGGGCTGGATAGGCGAGTCTTATGATGAGGTGGTCGCTGAGGAGAAGGGCAAAGAGGAATCCGTAGAAGAAAGGGTCCAAACCGAGGAGAAAAGTGCGCAAAATGCGGAGATTGCCTCTACAAAAGAAAATCACGATACCCCAACAGAAGAAAGCACGACACACCCGAACGCCGGAGAAAGCGTTACAATCCAATTAGCAAACAGAACGGTTTCTCCTTCTGGCAGACTTGAGGCATACGAAGCATTGAAGGCTGTTTCAGAGTATTTACTAGAGATCGAAGCCCATAGCCCCGTTCCATACATTGTTAGACTTGTTTCAGGATGGCATGGAAAGTCTTTGCCGGATATCATTGAAGACGTAACAAAAGGGGAAACGCAAGGAAGCAGGATCTTGAAAATGTTAGCAGAACTTGCTAAAAATGGATGATGGGCTGTTTACTTGTAGAGTAGCTATAGTGAATTACAGAAGTAATTTTAATGTGCTACGGTGCTTCACGATACTTCCCTGTATACTTTGCTTGGAAGCAAACGCCTTAGCAAAAGAGCCTGAACCGCGTTATAAGAATATCCTCCAACGTGTTATCGGACGGCCAGTTTCCAAAAGGAAGGAAGGAGATGGTAAGCCTTCGTTACAGAAACAAGTGAAAAGTAATGCGAAAGGGAAAAAGGGCGACGTTTCAAAATTGGCTTGTTCTGTGGCGCTAACCGGGATACCAAAAGGACAAGGGGGTTGTGGGAAAACTGGCTCTGATAACAATCTGTCTGCTCCAGTAGAAAAAAATATTGAGGGGGAGATGGAATGCACCTATAAGAAGGACATAAAGGAAAATTTTGAAGAAGAATGGATGAAAAACTCACCGTTAAAGGCCAAGAGAGGCGATAATAGCGATGATAACCCGCTTCAGCTTCCGGAGAGAGGTGGGGTTGTGGAAATTGGAAAGAAAAAAAACAATATAAAGGATGAAGTTCCCTATCATCTTAAATCTTATGCCAACGGGTTCTAAAAAAGAGGGAAAAAGCTTGAGGAGCATTAGAATCCCGTATAAACTCCAAAAGTAAATCAAAAGCGCCCGTAGCTCAATTGGATAGAGCGTCAGACTACGGATCTGAAGGCTATGGGTTCGATTCCTGTCGGGCGCATCCGTGTTGTATCTTTATAAAAACAGCCCTTAATGCTTTGAATTTTCTTCAATGTTTTTACGAAATTTGTTTATTACACAGTGGCTTGTTAGGGGCCAAGTGATTTTGTCGGAGGAGTCATGAATTTAAAAAGAGTTATGAATAGCTCTCTTCCTGAGTTAATTGATATGGCTAAAAAGTATGGTGTCGAAAGATCTGAAGAGATGCGCCATCAAGACCTTTCAGCCGCCATACTAAAGAAAAGCATCGAAAGAAATGAGCCGCTCACCGGCGAAGGAGTTCTCGAAATTCTCCCAGAGGGCTTCGGCTTTTTGCGCGCCCCTGAGGCAAATTACTTGGCCAGCCCGGACGATATCTACGTTGCGCACAGCTTTATAAAAAAGCTCGGCCTGCGCACGGGCGACTTGATTGAGGGCGAAGTAAAAGCCCCAGCGCGGAAAGAAAAATTTTTTGCCCTCACAAATATCTCCAAAATAAACCTGGATCCACCAAGCAAAGCCTTTCACCGTCCGCAATTCGACAACCTCACCCCACTCTACCCAACAGAGCGTCTCAATGTGGAGCTTTCACACGAGGACGCCTTCCAGCCAAACGGCCACTCAAAGAACTTCACTCCGCGCGTTTTGGAGCTTGTCTCTCCGATCGGAAAGGGGCAGCGCGCGCTGATCGTGGCCCCGCCTCGCACCGGGAAAACCATCATGCTGCAGAACCTCGCCCATTCGATCACCATAAACCACCCGGAGGTTTTCCTGATGGTTTTGCTGGTTGGTGAGAGGCCTGAAGAGGTCACCGACATGAAAAGGTCCGTTAAGGGAGAGGTTATAAGCTCAACATTCGACGAGCCCGCCACAAATCACGTTCACGTGATGGAGATGGTGTTGGAAAAGGCCAAGCGCCTCGTGGAACAGGGGAAAGATGTTGTTGTTTTGCTTGATTCTATAACCCGTCTAGCTCGCGCATATAACGTGGTTGTGCCGTCGTCCGGGAAGATTTTGACTGGAGGAGTTGACGCGAACGCCCTCCATAAGCCAAAGCGCTTCTTTGGGGCGGCGCGCAACATCGAAAATGGGGGGTCTCTGACGATCATAGCAACGGCCCTTGTTGACACCGGCTCTAGGATGGATGATGTGATTTTCGAGGAATTCAAGGGAACTGGGAATGCGGAAATTGTGTTAGATCGCAAGCTGTCTGATAAGAGGGTTTTCCCAAGTATCGACATAAGCAAGTCAGGGACGCGCAAGGAAGAGTTGTTGGTGGATAAGAATGATTTGGCGAAAATGTGGGTTTTAAGAAGGATACTCAACCCTATGGGGACCATGGAAGCCATGGAGTTTTTGATAGATAAAATAAAGCACACAAAAACCAACGCAGAGTTTTTCCAGACAATGAATGGCTAAACTTGGGGCAGTGTCAGAGTTAAACAATACAAATGGTACGCGGATCGCCAAATTCCTATCCTCATTAAATGTCTGCTCTCGGCGCGAGGCCGAGCGTCTGATCGCCCAGGGAGAAGTGTTGGTTAATGGGGAGGTGATAAAAACCCCAGTATGTTTTGTTACTGAACGGGATGTTGTGTGCCTCGGAAATCGTGTGGTTTACGGGCCGAGACTACACCACGACACAAAACCAAAGATATGGCTTTACTACAAGCCCAGAGGCGAAATCACAACTCACAGAGATCCACAAGGCCGCAGAACCGTTTTTGCCTCCGCGCGAGAGGCCGGCCTCGGGCGCGTTGTTTCAGTGGGCCGCCTGGATATCAATTCGGAGGGCTTGCTTTTGCTCACCAATAGTAGTGCTGTCGCTCATAAGCTGGAATTTTCCGGAGACAGCGAAGAAAAAATCATTAGAGTGTATAAGGTGCGGTTTTTTGGAGATTGGTGCAGAGCCATGAACCATGCAGCACTTAAGCGATACACGGAACCACAAAAGGCTCGGTGGACTGTTGTATTGAGCAATGTTGTAATCGATGGAATTATCTACGCCCCAATAAAGATTGAATTTCTTTCGGCTCCTTCCCAGAAAACAAAAAACTCTTGGTGTTTCGTCACAATAACGGAAGGGAAGAATCGTGAAATTCGCAAGGTTTTCGAGCATCTAGGCTTGGCAGTTAACCGACTGATTCGTGTTTCGTACGGCGATTTTTCTTTGAATGAAATGACTCCACCTCTCCGTCCAGGTGAATTCCGCGAATGGACCGGAAAGCAGAGCATTGCATAGTTTGGTTTCTTAGAACCTGTTTACATAAGATTTAGATTGGACCTCTTTCGAAACCTTCAAAATCAGAATTTTGGGAAGGAGAAACGGAGTGCAGAAGCGCAGCGTATTTATTGGTACGTGAGCATTCTAGCACCGGATCGACGTCCCCAAAAACTGATTTTGAAGAGTTTCGAAAGAGGTCCATTGAGTATTTTTCAGGAGAAACGGAGTGCAGAAGCGCAGCGTACTTATTGGTACGTGAGCATTCGAGCACCGGATCGACGAACCTACAGTTCAGTCGTGATTGGCTATAATTGTCCTGCTCTGCGTGCGCGCTGTGCATTTTTGCTATTGCTGGGGTAAGTAATTAATGATAACCATGTATGTTGGCTTCGAAGGTAGTATCAATCTATTCCTGTGAATAAGAATTTCAATCAGCCCGCGAAGGGCCTCATTTTTTGTGTTTTCCTATTGTTGCTCCACGTCTGTGGCGGTGGCTGGCTCGCGTCGCCCGCCCACTCCGCAACGATCAACGAAATAAGGGTCGTCGGCAACGATCGCGTTGAGAAAGAGACGATCCTCTTTGAAATCCCGTATAAAAAAGGGGCCGAGCTGAACGAAAACACAGAGAACGATATCATCCGCGCGCTCAACAAAACCGGCTATTTCAAGAATATTACTGTAAGCTTCAAAAACGGCGTTTTAACGATCACTGTCGAAGAAAACCCGATCATCAACAAAATCGCCTACGAAGGAATGAGGCGCTCCATGCGGGATGTCCTCAAAGAGGTGGTGAAGCTGAAGTCGCGCCAGATCTTCTCCGACGCCGTTATACAGGAGGTTCAGCAAAACATTTTGGATTTGTACAGAAGCATGGGCTTTCTCGGCGCGAAGGTCACTCCCAAGATCGTCCGCCTGCCTAACAACGCCGTTGATGTTGTTTTCGAGATAACGGAAGGGGACGCGGCCTACGTGCGCAAAATTTTCATTATCGGAAACAATTCGTTCGAGAGGGCGGAGCTGATGGACGTCTTCAGCATACGAGAGAAGAAGTGGTTCCACTTGAAGCTGCTTGGCGGAACGGCAAACAAACTCTACGACGCCGAGAAATTCTCAGAAGACCAGAAAAACTTGGTCCTCTTTTACTTAAATAGGGGCTACGCAGATTTTGAGATAATCTCCGCGGTTGCGGAGCTCGACGTGGACAAAAAGGCCTTTTACATAACGTATAATATTAAGGAAGGGGATGTTTACAAAATAAACGATGTCCGCGTTGATTCGAAGATGAAAGGCCTGCAAAACGAGATTCTGGAAAAGGTGATCATTATTAAAAAAGGCATGGTCTTCAGCAATCAACTTCTCGAGATAAACTGCAATTTTATAAAAGCTGTTGCAAAGACTGCTGGATACAATTTCATCTACGTTGAGCCCGTCATCCGCAGAAATGGCGGCAACAAAACTGTTGATATTAAATTTGTTGTCACCGAAGCTCCAAAAATTTTCGTCGGAAGAGTGGACGTGAAGGGGAATATAACCACGAGAGACTTCGTTATAAGAAGGGAGGTCAAGGTAAACGAGGGTGACCCATTCGATCACCATTGCCTCAAAAACATAGAGAGAAGTGTGCAGGCGCTCGGCTTCTTCAAAACGGTCAAAGCTAATGTGGACCAGGGGGATTCCCAATCTTTTGTTAACATCACCGTGGACGTTGAAGAAAAGCAATCCGGAGAGTTGGGCGCCAGCTTTTGCTACAACTACCTTGAAAAGTGGAATGTCGGGCTGCATTTATACAACCCGAATTTCTTGGGAAGAGGGCAGACGGCCGGGTTCGACTGGAGCCTCGAAAAGAAAGAGAGAAACTTCAGCATAGACTTCGACACGCCGTATTTCATGGGTAGGCAGATGTCCTTCAACGCCTCCCTATTCTCCTCCAAATCGCGCAAGTTCTCCGGCCTCAAAAGAACACAGAGCGGTGGGCTCGTTGGGATCCGGTATCGCTTAAGGCCGAGGTTGTTCCAGGCGTGGTCATACAAATTGCATCGCGAAGAACTGGCGGAGGATTCAAAGAGAGGGCAAAACAGCGTGTTGAAGAACAAGCAAGTTTTATCCAAAACAGGGCAGGCCTTCTTGAATTGGCTAGAAACGGATGACGGAAAGGAATACAAGAAGCTCATCGATTCCGAGAATGATATCGGCGTGAAGTGGGGATCCGCCGTCATCCACACGATAGCGTACGATTGCACTAATCGTAGGATTTTCCCGTCTAGGGGGTTCAAGCTTTCGTGGACATCCAAGCTTTCGGGATTGGGCGGCGAGATCAAATATTGGCTTAACTCCGTTTCTGGGAGCGTGCACCGCAGTATCACCAAGCAAATGATTCTCACGGTACGCACGACTTTCTCTTACACAAGAGGCATTTGGGGAGAGAAGTTGCGCGTTGTGGATGCGCTGTTCTTAGGGGGCGACTCCATGAGAGGCTTCGATTTCTTTGGGATATCTCCCGTTCGTGGCATTCCAAAAGGGCGTCTGACAGAGGCTTTCGCGAGCTTCATCGGGACCTCGAAGCCTTTCCTGTCAGAGACACAGCTACAGTTCCTAGAACGGGAAAGAGATAACATTTTGTCCGCCATTTTAGGTGAGGACAGCCCATTGCGCAGCGACTACGCCAAGCTTTTGAATTGGAATTTGATATATAACCGCTCATTGCTCGAGGCGCAAGGAGACGCAATGAAGATGCTCACCATTCAGAAAATGAGGGGGAGAAAGGTTGGGGGAACACTGGCGTGGGCGTCTTCCGTTGATATCTCATTCCCTATACCATTCCTCCCGCAAGAGGCGGAGCTGTTTGGGACGGTGTTCGCCGATTTCGGTTCTGTCTGGCGAACGGCATGTAGAGATGATGGAATATTGTATAATGACATGAACATGCGAGTTTCTACTGGCGTTTGCATAGCTTGGAACTCTTTTGTGGGGATGCTCAACATCGGCTACGCGTGGCCGCTGAGGTCGTGTAAGCACGATGGGATTCAACGGTTCTTATTTGGTTATGGAATGAAGTTTAGTTGATGCGGTTTTTCTTCGTAAATGGTGGTAGAACTAGGGTTTTTCTGCGCTTTTTTTCGACTGTCTTGGTGGTTATTGCTGTTCTTGGCGTGGTGCTCTTTTGGAAAGGTAGGGATAGCTTTCCTCTGATCAGGAAAAAAATGCCGTTTAAGATCGCTATTGTGGACGGCACGCGAATTCAGAAGGAGTCGAAGACTTTCCTGACGATTGTGGAGCTGGAGAAGCGGTTGCTTGATGAGGCCAATGCGGATCTCTCAGAAAAGTACAAAAAATTGCATGCGCTATTTAAGGATTCCAAAAATCCTAATCACTCTGCCCAGGAGCGCCAAAATTACAAAAAGCAATTCAATAGCGAATTTGCAATTCTAGAGCCGCAAATCCAGAAGAAAAAGGAAGAAAAGAAGAGGCAGATTGCGGTAATCACGGCGCGCATAAACGAAGAGGTGACTGCTGTGACGCACGCCCTGGCAAAGAAATACAAGCTGGATTTGATTTTAAACACGCACGTTTTTGATAAAATAACGGTATTTTATGCCTCGCCCACGATAGATCTCACGAACGAGGCAATACAAGCGCTGGATAAGAAGATGCCAGAGCTGGTTGCCTGGCTGGCTAAGCAGTAGTAAAATACACCTTCACCCAGCTACAAATAGGTTGAGAATTCGTCCGTATCACAAGGCAAGTTTCTCGGTAATGCGTCTTCTGTTATGCCTTCTCCTGTGTAATTATTTTCGTCATTTTCTCTTGTTCCGGCTGTTCCTCCTGCTACGGCTGTTTTGTTTCGGCTGCTTCTGTGCAATTTCCGTCATTTTCTCTTGCTACGGCTGCTTCTGTTGTCATGTTTGTTTCTGCGTATTTTACGTCATTTTGTGCCGGGGCCGGTGTCGGTTCCAGTGTCGATGTCTGGGCCCATGCCTGTTCCTGTGTCCATGTCCATGCCGTCCCTGTCTGTTCCTGTGTCCATGTCCGTGTCCGTTCCTGTGACGGTGCCGGTGCCGGTGTCGGTGCCGGTGTCCGTTCCTGTGACGGTGCCGGTGTCGGTGACGGTGCCTGTGTCCGTGTTGTGCCAGATGAAACCTCGCCAAGTGCAAAGTCTTGTAAAGCAGCTATTGTTTTAAGAGCCTGCTTGATGACTGGCGGAGTTACGTTTCCACCTCCTAGTGCGTTAAGAATTTCAGAAATGACCTTAAATGCAAGGTCTTTGTGCAGCTCTTTCAACGAATCATAGCTTGGGTTCGTATTGTCAATATTATGAATAGCGTTGCTAACGGTAACGAATGGGCGACAAGACGGACACGGAATTTCCAAGAACCCTTCTCTTAAACATCCAACTACGGCGTTAGGTGTAAAACACTGGATAGCTGAAGAATCAGCACTAACAGCTAATTGAGGAAGAACACTTAATAGGGTAACACAACCTAAGAAAACTTTTTTCATTACAAGCTCAAAAAAACATACCAAACTCTATATACACCAAGCAGTCATTAGATTCAAGATTTTTATGAACTTCACTCCCCAATCTTTGCTGTAGCTTGGTATAAAGTGGAGCTCACGTCGAAATTGGCCGATTCTCTCGATTTGGCTCTCCTCTTATTTCTCTCTTTAATGAATATTCCTTTTAATTTTTGAGCACACTTTTCCAAATCATCATTCATCAAGCAATAATCATATCCCACGCTCCCCTCGATTTCAGAAGCCGCCTGACTCGACCGAATCTCCATTTCCTTCTGCGAATCCGCCGCTCTGTGCTGCAGCCTTTTTTGCAATTCATCCAAAGAAGGGGGAAGCAGGAAAATCGATACAACGTGCTCGGCGAAAAGCGATTTCAGAAGAGTAACCCCGCGAATATCTATAATGCAAACAATATCAACCCCTGCTTTGACACTGTCAAACAGCGTGTCCTTCAAGATTCCGCGCTTGGTTCCATAAATCTCAACATGCTCTATAAATCGCCCCTCAGCAAGCCACAAATCAAATTGCTCCGGTGAAACAAAGATGTAATCCACGCCATCAATCTCTCCAGGCCTTTTGGCACGTGTGTTGACCGAAACGGAACGGGAGATTTCTGGCAGTTCGTTCAGCACGATGTTGAGCACAGTCGTCTTTCCGCAGCCAGACGGTGCAGAAATGGCGAAGATCGTGCCAAAATTCTGCTGCGGTAGAAGGCTGCTAGTTTCGTTTTGTGTAGGACTCTCATTCATTGCTGTGTTGCTTCGTCCTCAAAACACACAAACGGGGCGATGTAGGTGTGTAGCCACTCTCTTTCTTTTTCATTAAGGTGACACGCGAGCTGCTTCTCAACGCACAAGTGATACTCGTGCAACCACTCTTTCTCGTGCGGCATTAATTGCGAAAAATCCACAAGGCGAGCGTCGAACGGAACCAAAGTTAAGACGGAAAAATGCATAAAATCCGGCTCGTTGGTCTTGCTTGCCGCCACACCCTGCTCGGCTCTAGCGGCGCCACCACGGCTCTGCGCATTAGCAGTATCACCACAGCTCTGTCCACTAGCTTCGATTTTGCCTCCATCCTCAATTTCCACCTCGGTCGAGCTTTGCTCAGCCTGTTTGTTCTCTGCAAAATTCCATATTTCATCCAACAATTTTTGCAGACCAATACCATGCTCCGCCGAAATAAAAATTGGCTCCAACCCGAATGAAAAAAAATCCTCAGGGTCGCGCAGCCGCTTCTTGCTCTCGCTTTTATTCACGGCCAGAAGCATTGGAATCCCTAGAGCACGCACGGCATCAAGGCAATCCCTCTGCCTAGGCGACACCCCCTCTTCGCCGTCCATCAGAAAAATCAGCAGGTCGGCGTGCTTGCAGGCCCAGATCGATTTTTCGTTCATGAGCGGTGCAAGTGAGTCGGTTTTGGAGCAGTGAATATCGAGTCCGGGGGTGTCAATCAACACGAAGTGCCGATCATTAGACCTGTTGCAAAAGTTCTCAGAAGTCGTTTTTGGGTGCGTCGCTTCGGTGCTCGAATGCTCACGTACGTTTGAGTACGCTGCGCTTTTGCGCTTCGAGGCTTCTTCCAAAAAGGCAACTTCTGAGGCTTTTGCAACAGGCCTATTATAGTCGAACTCCGCAAATAGGCAATCACGCGTTACTCCCGGTTGATCTAGGACGATGGCTTTTCTTCTTTTTATTATGGCATTGAACAACGTAGATTTGCCGACATTCGGCAACCCAATTACACCAAGCCTCAAAAAGTTTGTGGGTTCGTTACTTCGATGCTCGGCTTGAGCAGTACATTGAGTACGGCCCGGCGCCTGCGCTTCGTGTCTCCTACCGACAACTCTTTTTGCGGCCTGGTCAGTAGTTCTAGCCCCCAAAGGCATATAACTCCCCATCTTTCGTTGAGACAAATAGCACCTCGTCCACAACTATAGCTGCCACGGGGTTCGTCGCCCTTGATTCAATAACCCGCACGATTTTCCCAGAGTTAACATCAAAGAAAACCACTTTTCCACCGTCAGAAACCACCACCACGGCGTTCCCCGCAAGAATCGGCGCAGTCCAGCCCTCTGGGGCCTTCTCTTCTTTGTTCGCAGGAAGAACTGCGCGACACTTTATTTTCCCCGTCTTCTTTTCAATGCAAAAAACCCGCCCGCTGTTATCTATCATAAAGACCCAATCCCCGGAAACCGCCGGAGTCACCAACCCCGATAGCGGTAATTTCCAGACGATCCTGTTGGACACGATATGATTCGCAACAAGATTTCCGCTGCTTCCCAAAATGATGGCGACTCCATCGCTGATCACAGGGGACGCACAAATGTGCTGCACGGTTGCGGCCGTTTCGTCTTGCGATAGGGAGGTCATAAAGTTCTCCCACTTTTCGTTATTAGAGAAAAAGTCGTACGCCTTATACTCACCCGAGGAAAAAGCCGAAACAATGACGTTGCCGTTTGTGGCAGGGGAGGCGCCGGCGAGGAAAGCCACGTCTTCGGAAGTTTCTGTTTGTTCCCACTGCACCTTCAGATTGCTATCCAGTACGACAACGTTGTTCCTTGAGGTTTGTATGATGATTCGATCGCTACAGGCCGAACCGTGGGAAGTTTTCGTGGACTTCGCTCCGCTTTCGCCGCAAGGTTTACAATTTTTATCAGTGTATACACAAGGAGCAGAGCGTATGATCCCACGTACCTCAGCTGTTTTCTTAATTTCTCCTGTTGTTGCCGAAAGTTTGAGTATTCCTCCTTTCGCTGTGGCGACGACCAAATCACCACTCCCAAGAACGGCTAACCCCCCAATTTTTACGATATTATCGATTTTCCCAGCGACGTTCGCGTGCCAGATGACCTTCTTATTCCTCGCTCCAGCTCCTCTGCTATCCTTTGTGGCTGAACTCGCTTTCCGCGAAACATCTATCGCGGTAATGCCGCCGGCGGCGTCGCAACAGAAGAGGACTCCATTCGCGGCAACCATGTTAGCCAAAAGCTTGTCTGATGCCCGTCCATGGCTACCAACGCGCATTTTCCAGAGGAGCTTGGCCTTAGACACGTCAAATTTTGCGTTTACGAGTTCGTTTGTGCAAGAGAAATGGTGCTGGGGCCACTTCTGCACGTCGCAGATAGGGATTGTGACCGGTTTTTGCGAAATAGTATGGTCAACAGGCACGTCCATCGGCATTGGAATGAACAGTTCTCGGTGCCCTGTGATTTTTGGATCTGATGAACAGGAAGAGAGAAAACAGCCAATACATCCGGCAGCAAAAAGCTTGTGCATCCGCAAAAAGTCCGCTGGCTTAACTCCGGAGCCCAACAAACCCACCGTATTCGCCCACGTACCTCTATCAATCAATCTCTCTTTTCGCAATTTCTTGTTGAACAACATCCGTCGCTTTATTAGCAGCAAACATAAACTGCGTCATGCTAGCACGCTGTCCAGCAAATGTATACCACTGTCCAAGTTCAGTTCAGGGCGTCCTCATGAAAAAAGATGTACTGCATGGGATTGACGTTTAACGCACAAAGTGGTATAAATCCGCTTTTGGTCGTATTTTGAGCCATTTTTATGTCAATTGTAGTTTGTCGTG
>JAIRNW010000052.1 GCA_031257795.1 Holosporales bacterium
AATGAATATACTAAGAATCAAAAAAGTGAAAAACATTAGGAGGACAATAGTAAGGAATAGTATAGATTTTGATCTCTTCTTGAGCACCCATGTTCAATATCTGTAGGAAACCGCCCTGGAGTAGTAACAGAGTTATAACAAGAATTTGTAAAGTCTGTTGAACCCTAACATCGTTTGTGCGACGTGCTTATAGCTAAACGAGTTGAGAACCCATCACTCCTCGTATTTCATCGCTAGTACTTGTCAAATTCAGAACTTTTGCAACAGCGGCTATTTCAGATATAATTCTGTAGAAAATCCGGCAAGCTCGCCTTAGTTTAGGACGAGTGTGCCGTAAGCTGTTCTCGAAGAGTTAAAGAAAGAATGAAAAATGGCGTTCCCACGGTAAAACTCCAAACAGAAAGGCCCTTCATTGTGGCCATGTGCAGTTCCATCGCCGGAAGGTACGCCTTGGCCATCTTCAAGGCCGCCGTACAGCGCGGAGCCGTTACAGAGATCGTGGACGAAGTGCGCGTTATCTCTAAAATTTTGGAAAAAGGCCAGCCCTTCAGGATCGTCCTAATACGCAGATTACAAAAGCGCATCAAGCCACGATGGATCGGGGACTTTTGGAAATTTGTGGGGATCAGCGATAGTACGTTACGGTTTTTGTCTTTGGTGGCCCGCAATCGTAGGGTGGACCTGTTGCCGGACATTGTGCGATTGTTGGGCAGACTTACCAATGACTACCTTGGCCAGGAGGATATCTACGTGTATACGGCCAGCGAGATTGCTGCTGAAGATAAGCAAAAAATTTACGAGAAGCTATCGACAATTTTTCGGAAAAAGTTGAATATAACGTTTGAGATCAGAGCGACTATTCTTGGCGGCTTCATAGCCCAAACCGACAGCGTCACAATAGACGTTAGTGTGAGCCACCAAATAGAGCGCTTTGCAGAGGCTGCAAGAAGCTACATTGAAACTTAATATATGCCAAGCCACAAAAAGTTTGTGGGTTCGTTCCGTATCACCGATCCCCGAAAACTTTCGAGGACTAGGTATACAAGGAGAATAATAGTAATGAAAGCAAGAGTATCTGAAATCTCGGAATTCCTGAAGAAACAAATAGAGGGCTTTAAGCCAACCGCCGACGTATACGAAAACGGCGTCATCCTATCCGTTAGCGACGGCGTGGCGCGCGTCCAGGGCCTAGACAACATTTGCTCCGGAGAGTGGGTTGACTGCCTCTCCTCACAAACCGGCGGAATCGTCAAGGGAATGGCCTCCAACCTCGAAGCTGACAACGTTGGCATAGTGCTAATAGGGCAAGATCGCGATATCGAAGAGGGAGATATCGTCCGTCGCACAAACCGCATCCTAGACGCCCCCGTCGGCGAAGGATTGCTCGGAAGAGTTGTCAACGCGCTCGGGGAACCCATAGACGGCAAGGGGCCGCTGGTTAACGTCGGCATATCTCCGATCGAGAGGCGGGCCCCCGGCATCATCGAGCGCAAAACCGTATGCGAACCAATGCAAACAGGAATCAAAGTCATCGACAGCCTCATCCCAATAGGGCGCGGGCAACGCGAGCTGGTGATAGGCGACAGACAAACAGGAAAGACGGCAATCGCCCTCGACGCCATCATAAACCAACGGCAAGCGCACGAAGACGGAGACAAAGCCAATCAAATCTTTTGCGTGTACGTTGCTATCGGCCAAAAACAATCGTCAGTTGCGCGATTCGTCAAGACGCTGGAGAATTATAATGCGATGGCGTACTCCGTGGTTGTTGTTGCGACGGCGTCTGAGCCGGCGGCTATGCAATATTTAGCCCCGTACACGGGTTGTGCGATCGGGGAATTTTTCCGAGACAGAGGCCAACACGCCCTAGTGGTGTATGATGATTTATCAAAACACGCGGTCGCTTACAGGCAGATGTCATTGCTTTTGCGCAGGCCGCCAGGGCGCGAGGCCTACCCGGGCGACGTGTTTTACCTGCACTCCAGGCTGTTGGAGCGGGCCGCCAAAATGAGCGACGAGTGCTTGGGTGGCTCGCTTACGGCGATACCGATTATAGAAACGCAGGCCGGGGACATTTCAGCGTACATCCCAACGAATGTTATCTCTATAACGGATGGCCAGATTTTCCTTGATACAGACTTGTTTTATCAGGGAATTCGGCCGGCTGTTAATGTGGGGATTTCGGTTAGCCGCGTCGGCTCGCGCGCGCAAACAAAATCCATGAAGGCGACGTCCGGGCATATCAAGCTGGAGCTCGCGCAGTATCGGGAAATGGCGGTTTTCTCGCAATTTTCCTCGGATTTAGACGAAACGACGAAGGGATTCTTGGCGAAGGGTGAGCGGCTTACCGAGATTTTGAAGCAACCTCAATACCAGCCGTTAACTAACGCTGAGCAGGTGGCGATTATTTACCTTGGCGTGCACGGGTATCTGGACGAGCTTGAGATTGGTGATATCTCGCAATTCGAGAGGGAGTATTTGCGGTTGTTGAAGGCAAAACCGCATTTGCTCAAGCTTTTTGATGAAAGCATTGATACGGCGGAACAGCGTGACGAGCTTAATTCGTTTATACGCAGTTGTCTGGAATCGTATATAGCCAATCACAAGTGAACTGTGGGTACGTCGATCCGGTGCTCGAATGCTCACGTACATCTAAGTACACTCCGCTTTTGTGCTCCGTGTCTCCTTCCAAAAATTCTGATTTTGAAGAGTTTGGAAAGAGGTCCATTTAGTACACTCCGCTTCCGCGCTCCGTTTCTCCTGGAAAATCCTTAAATTAAATCTTATGTCAACGGGTTCTGAGTACAGCTCAGCGGCTGCGCTCCGTGTCTCCTGCCAACAATTCACTTGTGATTGGCTATAAGCAGAGTAGCTGAATATTAAATTTCTATTTGCAATGCATACAAAAATGCAATACTATAAATACTATAGAAGTTTTTTGCAAATTGAACAATGTATAGAAAATCATTAAATATTTTATTTGGGCTATCCTGTTTAGCTTTCTTTTCCGCAGAAGTTGAAGCAACACACCATCCGTCGCCACAACCTGGTCAAACAAACGTTGCAGTAAATAGTAAGGGGAATCTGCATCTTCCAGGGAAGCCAAATATTCGATTCAACGAGTCGCATCTAAACGACACTACAACATCTGAAAGAGAGGCAGTTATCGTCCCTAATCACGCACCTCCTATAAAAAATATGAGAGTGGGCGGGCCATGTGTCCAAGTTGGCAAGCCCTTATACGAACATCAGGTTATAGGTTTAGCTGATTTGCACACTGACAGGGAATATTTTGGACCGGACGTCCGTAACAGTTTATTAGAGCTCATCAACGCCATCATCCAGAATAATGGTGATAGAAATGTTTGTGTGATAGCGGGAGATTGTGCTCAAAGGAGAGACGAACAACCTGATAAATTGCACAGAACTGATAAATTGTCCGGAGCAGCAATGGAGGACTTTTTGAGAAAGCTGAGAAAGAAGTTTGGTACACGCCTTTTTGTTGGTCTTGGAAATCACGATACACAAATACCATCTGAATTTTATGCATTTTTGGAAACCTTAGGCGAATTAGAAATAACAGTGCTAACCTCAATGAGAGGTTTTTTTAGTGAAGAAGTCCCATCCTGGGACAGTTTTCATGGTAGAAAACTCTGTAATATTACAGATTACGCCATATGCAACGGTATTCTGCTCTTCCCATTTTGTTTCAATTTTGCTAACGGTGGGGGGTTTGGAGATTTCTCTGGAGTCTTCACACTAAAAGCTGAAAGGGCGCTGCTGAACATTGAAAGAGATGGATACGAAAGATCAGGCAAACCTTATAGTCTGAGGTACAACTACGACGCTCCCCACGAAAAGCCTTATTATCGTTTTGCAGAGTGGTTGCAAAGATGTATGGATGCCGGGGAGCAAAATAATTGGCAAGGGGATTGGCAGGGAGAACAGCCAGGAGCGCCGAATATTCTCGTGCTGGATTGGTTGAAAAAATTCAAAAAAGCCGTGAGGGAGCTTGAAAGAGTGCAACAACAGCTAGGAAATACAACAGGCAAATTGGATGTAGTTTTTGTAGTTCATGACTACTACTTACATTTTCTAGATTTCTTGGAGCGAGCATCACAAATAGATCCAAAAGGTCTAGGAATAGATCCAAGTCTTTTGCGGCGTTTGAATGTGGTTGCGGTCTGCGGGCACAGTCATAAGTTATACAGTTCGAAAAAAGATATTTACATCACGGCATCTGACGGTAGTGTAGTGCCCGTTCCTGCTATACTAGGTGGACCTGGATTTTATGGAAATGGGGTTTGGACCGCAAATTTGGATTGGAACGGGGATGCTCTTCCCAAAACGTCAACGGCTGATTCTGAACCAAAGGTTTGGAGCGCGAAAAGAGTTCCGGGGGCAGATCGGGTAGCGGCACCTGAAATTACGATACGTTCTGGCCATCCTTTAGCGCATGAACTGAAACAATTAATAGGTCTCCTGTCCAGCGGGGCTGAAACGCAATTGGCAATGGTACGGGAGTTCGTAGAAGAGTTTTGTAATAAGGTTGTATGGTGGTTAATGACAAATGGGCGGCAGGCCTATGACAATTGGTTTGCTATGCACCCAGGGCTGTTCTGGTTTGTTCGGATGGCTAATCAAAAAGGGAGGGGGGCCGAGCTTTTGGAACTAATTCGCAGATTTTCAAATGTGCCATGCACGTGTTTGAGAGGCTGGTTCTCTACTGATGCGGAAGGGCACATTGTGTATAATGTTGGGCTTAGAGGTGGTCTGAATGTGAAAGAGGGGCTAAATGTCCTTACAAAATCTGAATGCCGCTATGGCTATGCAGAACTGGCCAGTGGGCAATGTCCAAGTTAAGTTTATGGTCGCTTATTGTGTAAACTATTAATTGGTGTTTTGTGGCATTTTTATCTAACAATGAACAGGGCTTTTCACTGGACCTCTTTCGAAACCTTCAAAATCAGAATTTTGGGAAGGAGACACGGAGCACAGAAGCGGAGCGTACCTAGATGTACGTGAGCATTCGAGCACCGGATTGACGTACCCAAGAACTGATTTTGAAGAGTTTGGAAAGAGGTCCACTATGAACCTCGATACACAGAGCGGTTGTTGCCGATGTGGATGCAACAGACGTCCTCCAAAATCTTGATTTTTATGGTGATGTGGCCTTGCCGTGCACAGTGCGGCGTCTCCAGCCGCAACTAGTGGCCTGGTATATTTTTAGCTCCTGGCTTAACGGCGTTAGTATTTTCTTAAGCATTTTACAATACCATCTACAAAGTGAGAGGAATGCTTTTATTGGAGGGTACTATGAATAGTCCTTTGAAACTGTTTGGATCTACTGTTTTTCTTTGTTCTTTTATGTTAGTTAACAATGGAATTGCTGACGTTGTAGAGGGTGGCCCAGTAGATTTTAGGGGCTTGCTTGGCGAAGACGACGGATCTGTTTTTGAACCATTAGGGTTTCCGGGCGAGGAGTTTGATGTGGAAGATAAGCTTGAAGCTATTGTAGAAACACCAGGTGCAGAAGATGCATGAGATGTTGTAGCACAATAAGCATAAGACCCCGTTGACATATACTCATCTCACCTGACTCTCAGGAATTTTTTCTAGGTGGATCGCGGTCTACGAGTCGAAAAAATCCTGGTTTTCATGTTCGAAATGTATAAGATTTAGATTGAGGATTTTTTAGGAGAAACTGAGTGTCCTAAACGTACAGGAGTTTCGAACCGGATTCGACGCAGAAAAGACCAATTTAAATCTTATGGCAACGGGTTCTTACCTGGTAGGAGTTTCGTAACGCCAGCTGGATGTGGTTTCCGTTTGTAATGCCGAGGGCGCCTAAGCAGATCTAGCGCTGAATGACGTACCCGGGAGCCGTATGCCTTAATAGGGCGCGTACGGTTCTGTGGAGGGGCGGCAGCGGAAACGCTAGTCGCCCACTTGGCTAAAGTAGTAATGTTTGCAATTATTGGAATATAGGATATAAGGCGGATGGGATTGGTCTAAAATGGCGAAATTATTTAAAATTATATTATTAGCAAACTATGCGATATGTACAGTCAATGTTTTTTGTTCTGGAGATCCTTCAGAAGATTCCAGTGCTTCGCCAGGCTCCGTTCCGCTCGCTCAGCCAGCCCCAGCTCAGCTAGTCGCTGTTCTGCCAGCCCTCGCTCCGCCAGATTCCGTTCCGCTCGCTCAGCCAGTCGCTGTTCCGTCAGCCCCAGCTCAGCCAGCCCTCGCTCCGCCAGTCGCTGTTCCGTCAGATTCCGTTCCGCTCGCTCCGCCAGCCCTCGCTCAGCCAGTCGTTGTTCCGTCAGCCCCAGCTCAGCCAGCCCCAGCTCAGCCAGCCCCAGCCCCAGCTCAGCCAGTCGCTGTTCCGCCCGCTGATAAAGAATATCCAGTATTAGAGATAGATTTAATGCATTTACCCCCTCCAGAGCAAATACAACAGGCTGAATGTATTAAAATCGTTAGTCAAACGATACGCCCAACACCTGTTCCTGAGAAGTTCCTTACTGGAAGCAAAAATCTACAAAAGCTGATTATTGGCCGAATGGTTAGCCCAATTTGCCACGACGCTTTTAGTCAATGCTGCTCTCTTCACACACTCGTGTTTGATAAGTATGGTGATATATTCCAAAAAATTGAAGATCGTGCTTTCTCTCAATGCTCATCACTCCGCAAAATTGTTTTACCCGAAGAGATATTTATAATCGGGAGGTACTCATTTGCCGAATGTTCCGCTTTACGGTCAGTAGAAATTCGCGGTGGGGTTAGCAGCTGTCCGAATTGTATCAAAACAATTGAAGAGTACGCTTTTTCCAATTGTCGATCACTTGTCGAAGTTGTTCTTTCCGGATTTGGGGCCATTGGTGATTACGCTTTTGCCGGATGTAAACAGCTACAGAACATACGCTTTACTGAGAATTGCTGTCGTATTGGCGTTGGGAAATGCGCGTTCAGCGGATGCGCAGCACTCGACAGTGTTCTTTTCCCAGTATATGTGCTGAACATTGGAGAGAGGGCATTCGCTGGATGTGAGCAATTACAGTCAATAGAGTTTGCTCGTGGGTGTTCTGTTATTGGAGCAAATGCGTTCAGTGAATGTACAGCCCGTAGCATTGTTTTTAATGGCGATGTAGGTGATATTATGGCAAACGCTTTCGGTGGATGTACAGCCCATAGCATTGTTTTTAATGGCAAGGTAGGTATGATTGGGAGAAACGCTTTCAGTCAATGTCCAAACCTTAGCAGCGTTGTTATTAAAGACGTAGAGGTGGTTGGAGAAGGCGCTTTCAGTCAATGTCAAAGTCTTAGCGAGGTTACTATCTATTGTTCGGACATTGGGGCTAGGGCCTTTGCCGAATGTAGCCAATTACAGTCAGTAATAACGAGTGCGAAGAATATCGGAGAGCGGGCTTTCACCGGATGTTCAGCCCTTTACAAAGTAAACATGTGGCCTGTAGTCAACATTGGATCGTACGCTTTTGAAGGATGTGAACGACTACAGTTAGTAGAACTTACAGGCGAACATCGTGGTGGTAATTTGGTAACTATTGGAGAAAGCGCTTTCAAGGGTTGTTCATCACTTGAAAAAATTGTTATCCCTAACAGTATACATAATATCTACGATAGCGCTTTTAAAGGATGTAGCCAACTGTGGTCAATAGAATTTGTTGATTTGTCAGAAACTATTGATCGGTCGGCCTGTCATGAATCTATGGTGGCCTCTTTTGTAGATCGGAATTCCCTACAATTACGATATATTGGAGGTTGGGCTTTTGCTGATACGAATCTGTCCTTCATAGATTTATCAAAGTGCAAAAAATTACCTCGGACAGGAGATCCAAGAGGTCTGTTAGCATCGATGTTTGGTCCTCTTCCAAAAAAGGACTGTGTCGTCATATTGCCGTTCAAATTTGGGAGGTGCGCATATAGCGTGTATAAGTGCTCCGGATTTGGCGAGCAAAGGTGGAAGTTATTCACCCAAGAAGGTCGCACTGCTAACACGTGGGCAGATTATGATACGGTCGTTTCACAGCCAACTTACGCCAATCGAGGCTTATTTCCAGTATGTTGGCCAATTTCTCGCCCTAAAGACGAGATTGTAACAATCGGGGGTGGTCAAAATCAAGATAATCTGCTGGTTTGTGGGTATCGTTTAGGTGACGTAGCTGCTCCCCAAAAAATGCGTGTTAGCGGAGGTGCGTTCGGACCTTCCATAAAGTACATCGATTTGTCTAAGACCTCTGAATTGTATGAACAAGATCCATACGTCGCAGACGCATGGCTAAAATTGCAAAAGGATGAGGACTGGGGTGCTATTCTAGGCAGAGATGATCGTACTTTTTTAGACGGTATTGTTCGTTCCACTCTTGAAGGGGGGCAAAGGGCAGGATGGTGCGCTGTTCACCTTCCAGAAATACGAGCATTACACTCCCGGGAAACGATTCCAAGCAGATTGTGGGGACGTGCTGGAGGAATATGGAGGCCGCTGCGCAGGGGTCGTTTTCCTGTTATCAGGCCTCAAGATCCTATTCTCGGCCCGCAAAGCTTGGCTGGGGCCGAAATGGTAGAATTCGACTTCCTCCCATCGGCTCAACAGTTGAGCGACACGGACGATGTAAAATCAATTTCCTTTAACCCGCTAACGTTCCCAAAAAACGCAACAGTGGGCGAAGACTTTTTCGGATTCTTTCCAAATCTACGCCATATTGTAACTCCAGAGCAGGATGAAACTAGTACGTTTTCGGTGCCACGTGACAACACAAGCATTAGATCGGTTGTAGTTTCGAACCATGCAGAAAATGAAGAAAACCAAATTGCCCACGCGTCTTTTATGGACAGCAGGCTTAGAAAAGCTACTGTACTAGATGGAGTAAAACATATTAGAAGCGGTTTTTTTGCATGCTGCCCATTGCTGAAATCAATCGAAATTCCTGGCAGTGTGGAGAGCATAGGGGGAAGTGCCTTTTCGAATAGCGGTATTGAGAACGTAGATTTTGGGGATAGCAAATTAACAGAAATAAAATTTGCCATTTTTAGCGGATGTACAAAATTGAGGTCAATCGTAATTCCTAAAAGTATTGTCGTCATACATGGTTGCGCTTTTGCGGGTAGTAGTGGGTTAAAGCACGTTGCATTTGAACCTGGTAGCTCTTTGACGACGATCAATGCAGACGCCTTCCGAGGTTGTATTTTCGATTCCATTGTAATTCCATCCAGCGTTTTTGCTATAGGAAATAATGCATTCGAGGAATCCGCTATTAAGCATATTGTTTTTGAACCTGGCAGCAAGTTGAAAACTATTACAGCAAAAATGTTTGATGGCTGTAAACTGGGGTCGATCGTAATACCGGCAAGCGTTACTTTGATTGAAGATGGAGCTTTTGATGCGATGGAGCTAGATAGTGTCACCTTTGAACCTGGAAGTCGATTAGCGGAAATAACTGCAGGTACATTTAGAAACTGCCATGTAAAGTCAATCGTAATTCCGACGGCTACCAAAGTTGCGAGTTTTGCTGACATGAATTTTGATCATGTCGCCTTTGAAACAGGTTATCAATTAGCTACGATAACGACAGATATGTTTAGAAGCTCCTCTGTAAAATCGATTGTAATTCCAGCGAGTGTTACTGAAATTGTCGATGGGGCATTCACTTGTACGACGCTTGAGCATGTCAGCTTTGAGCCTGGGAGTCGCTTAGGGAAAATAACGGCAGGGATGTTTAGAGATTGTCCTATGAAGTCGATCGTGATTCCGGCGAATGTTACTGCAATTGAGTGTGAGGCACTTGCTTGCCCGACGCTTGAGCAAGTCAGCTTTGAGCCTGGGAGCCGCTTAGAGAAAATAACGGCAAGGATGTTTAGCGGTTGTCATATAAAGTCGATCGTGATTCCGGCGAATGTTACTGTAATTGAATATGGGGGATTCGCTTATTCGACGTTTGAGCAAGTCAGCTTTGAGCCTGGGAGCCGCTTAAAGGAAATAACGGCAGGGATGTTTGCAGGAGGTACTATAAAGTCAATCGTAATCCCGACGAATGTTATTGTGATTGATAAGGGAGCATTTATTGGTACGGGGCTTGAGCGCATCAGCTTTGAACCTAAAAGTAACTTAAATAGTATTGGACCGTTGGCTTTTGCTGGTTGCCCTCTCGAGTTTATTAAGATCCCGACAAGTGTTAGTAATATAGCCCCCAACGCATTTGATAGCTCAGGGTTGAAGTATGTTGCTTTTGAAAAAAATAGTTGTTTACAAGAACTTAAGGCTAATACCTTCGCCGAATGCAATCTGGAAATTATTGAGCTTCCAGCAGCGCTTGTAACGATTGACCCAGGCGCATTTGGGGATGTTAAACATATTACATTCCAGAACGACGATATCGTCTCTCACGGTTTTTTTGGCACACGTACTGCTGCTCCTTCTGGAAGTTTGTTTAAGTGCCAGCCTGGTGCTTTTGGGTACAGATCTTTAGAACGAGTGGTACTCCCGGCGGGTGTTTGCATAGAATCTCTTCGAAATGTTTTTAAAGGAATAAACACTAACGCTGTTGTAGAGTTTCAAATAAATGCACAGTTACGGCAGGGATCGATCGACGAACTCATCCCTCCGAAAGGGCTTGACGCAAGTGTTGGCTGCAAAGCCGTTCGTAATGGTGAGATATTTGAGCTAATGGCATGTTACTACTCAGCTGTCCACCAACCCCGTTTGGGCTGGTGGTATAGGGAGTCTCAGACACGTCGTTCCGCTTCTTTTAACACCGCTAAATCGCGACTTGATAGTTTTTCCCAACATGCATGTGATCATGTAGGTGATGTTGGTGACGCTGTTCCACATATAGCAGTGATACCAGGTCCTTTAGTTACAGTCCCTTCAAACATCCAAATAATAAGTAGCAAAAATGGTTGGGCTGGAAGTGATGTGCGGTCTGTTATTTTTGCTCCGGGTGCAAAACGTGCTTTGCAAATAGAAGACGGCGCGTTTAAAGAGTGCCGCTATTTGAGTACCATTACAATTCCTGTGAACGTTAGTAGTATTGCAGTTGATGCCTTCGCTGGCAGTGGAGTTTTTTCTGTCCTTTTTGAGCCAGGTATTAGGCTGCAGAGGTTGCAGGGTTTCATGGGGTGCAAGAATTTAGATTCGATTACGATACCAGGAAGCGTTAGGGCCGTTGGGGAACAGGCTTTCGAGGGTAGCGGTGTTTGTTCCGTCTTTTTCGAGAAAGACAGCGCACTAACAGAGATTGAGTCGCGTGCCTTCAGTGGTTGCGCCAAACTAAGATCGATTACAATTCCGGGAAATGTTATAACAATACACAATGAGGCCTTCAAGGATAGCGGGCTTCGTTCTGTTTCTTTTGAAAAATCAAGTAGGTTAGAAACTATTAAGGCTGATGCTTTTGCTAATTGTCGTCTTAAACGCTTTAATGTTCCACCAGGGGTTACCATGATCGAACCAGGTGCGTTATCGCGTGCGGAACTAATAGATTTTAGTGAAAATATAGAAGCACGGAAGTCTATAGGATCTGAGAAGTTTGTAAAGTTTTTGGACAATGGGTTAAAAGGTTGTCAACAAGGCTGTATCGCAGAAATTTCACGAGGTACCTGGAAACAACATTTTATGTATTACGATGAAAAATGGCGTGGATTGGCACCAATAAGCAAGCCTACGGACCTTCAACATAGATATAGACGTGGTGCTGATATACTTCCTGGTGTAGATATAAGCTTGTGTACTTTTACAGGCGTCAGGGCTTTGGTGTTGCAGGACGATTATGTCTATGTTCATACATTGTCTCCAGAAACGTTGAAGGATATTAGTTCTCTGGAATATATAAAGATTCCAGATAGTGTGTGTAGAATTGAGGCAAGAACTTTTTGTACGTATGTGGACCCAGAGGCAGAGAGGCGTGACAACATAAAACAAACTGAGATCGTTATTGGAGAAGAAAATGGCTTGGAATATATAGGCTCGAGCGCCTTCACTCACTGTATTCTTGGCGATGTTGTCCTCCATCAAGGAATTGAACTTGAGAACGGTGCTTTTTTCGGTGCACGATGGGGGACAATTGACCTGTCTGAGGCGTTCCCGCCAGAAATGTTTGACGAAAAAATTAACAGAATTAACGAAGAACGGCAAAGAGCAGGCAGAGACCCAATGAGTGAGGACGAAGAAACCGAAGAGAGGAAAGAGACGATAAAAGGACGCATAGATGATCTTTGCAGAGGTGCCGATGAGTTCAACATTCTCCTGCCAGCATGCAATGGCTGTAAATTTATTGTTAGTCCTCGCAAGGGGCAACGCGTGACGCTAGAGCTAGAGATGAAAGATCAACGATTGGGCTTCATCGAACGTGATCATTGAGTCTATTGAAAAATCCTCAATTTAAATCTTATGTCAACGAGTTCTTACAACTCTTTTATGACTTGGCTCAACACCCTATGTGTCTCAGCCGCGAAATTATTCATCTGGGACATGAAAAACATAATAAGCTAACAACGTTGTCTTAATAAATCACGCTGAATAAAGGCGAAAGAATAAATCAGAGATTTTTGGAATCGTGGGGGTGTTGAGATGACTTTGCATTCCAAGATTTTTTTATTGGTTAAGGCTACTGTTCGTTATACAATCAAGGATATTGGGGTGTAGCCAAGCGGTAAGGCAGCGGGTTTTGGTCCCGCCATTTCCTGGGTTCGAATCCTAGCACCCCAGTTCAATTTTTCAGCAATTTCAGCATAATCACGCGAACCTTTTCCACCCAGATTTCGGTACAGATAAGGGCTTTTAACCTTTGCTAGCTTAGGACCCGTTGACATAAGATTTAAACCCTAACTCCGCCTAAAAATTAGTATGCCTGCACTAAAAATCTGCACAATGTAAGAAGTTTCTGTATATCGCTAGCCTGATTTGATGCGCTCCGATAGGCAGTATAATTATACGGCATACCGGGAGGAATTCATGAGTTTGCCAGACTGGGTTCTACCTTTCAAAGAACCAAACACGACGATAAAGTGTATCAAGGGGGCTTACTATAAGTATGAGATCCACTGGACCTCTTTCGAAACCTTCAAAATCAGAATTTTGGGAAGGAGACACGGAGCACAGAAGCGGAGCGTACTTAGATGTACGTGAGCGTTCGAGCCCCGGATCGACGTACCCAAAAACTGATTTTGAAGAGTTTGGAAAGAGGTCCACTATTGTTACGATACAAAGAGAAAGCGCTCAGCTACAAAGTCGATACGTTTGCTCGGGAAAATAACTCAAAAAGATGGTTTTGTGCCATCTTCGAAAAACAAATTACGTGAGGAATGCCAACAATTTCCAAAGTTGACATAAAAACATTCGGCATTTACGCCATGTTCGAAGCGTTATTGGCGCAGGAAAATTCCTTGTTACAAGCGGTTTTTGGCAAAGACAATGCCGATAAATTGCTTACTTTTGCCATGATGCGTTGGGCCTATCGGCCCCCGATAAAGCGTCTGGCGTACTATCATTCTCACGACTTTTGCTCTGAGTTTTGGAGCCAAAACGCGCAGCTTTCCGATAAAATTATTACGTCGTTTTATTGTTGGCTAAAATATCTCTCAAAGATATGATTGAATTCAGCAAATCTATTTATCAAACTAAGATTCGAGGAGAGTGGCAAAGATCAGAAATCTCTTCGAAGACGAAGAAAATCTTTAAAAAGATAGGAATAGGCATACTAACTTGAAGCGGAGTTAGGGGTTAAATTTTTAAGCCAAGCTTGGCGAAAAAGTTGATTAATGTCGGAACGCGTTTATATAACCACATTAGATTTCTTTACGTTGGTATTATGAAGAGAAGGTTACTACTTACATGTTTATTCGTCGGATCTCCAACAATCGCAGAATGCTCATATTTGTGTGTTCCAAATCTTGCGCAGTGCAACGGCACATTTGTGCCAGATCTTGTTGGAACAAACGTTCCTGTAGGAGATATTTGTTGGAATGCCAGCTATTCCGAACTTACGCCCTTTGTTCAAGGACTTGGCAAACTTATAAACGACAAACCTCCGCTCTGTTCTTTAATTAAAGAAGCTCTCACTACCATAGGAAGTGGCATAATCCTTGTTGTATCTAATGCCACAGGATGTGCAGACGCTTGCGCATCTTCCGGAACAATACGCTTCAACCCATTTTGCCTGGCTTCCGGTGAAGATGCTAAGGGCATATTTTTTCATGAACTTAGCCACATACACAACGATTGTCAACCCCCAATACCATTTTTCAAGTTACTACTCAGCTATGCCGGTGCGGTCGAAGGATTTGAGAACAATTCCCGAATAGAATCTAGCACGCATGCGCCTTTGCGTTTGGTGGTTAGTATGTAACTTTTTAGGCGCACAAAA
>JAIRNW010000062.1 GCA_031257795.1 Holosporales bacterium
AACGAAACTAACACCGGCTCATAAATTTCTACACCGAATATATTTTTGAACACAAAGTCTTGCTTCGGCCTTAATAAAGGACACATGGATTTTTGCTTACACACAACGACCCCCTCCTGGATTATACGCCGTCTGCAGATGAAATGTGTGATTATTATTTTTTTGTGTCTCCTGTGCTCAATTCTTTCTGGATTAGACGCAGAAAAGACCAATTTAAATCATTATGTCAACGGGTTCTCACTTGTGATTGGCTATGTATAGTCACCAAAAGTTTGTAAATAGGAATCGAGAGAGTGTCGCAAAATCAGATAGCCGAACCTAAGCCGAGACAATCGAAATCTGTTTTTGCCCCGCCTCTTTAGCGAGCTCTGCAACCTCTCTTAGTGTGTATTGTTTTTGCGGCTCTAGAGTTAGAACCCTAAGAATCATCGGCATATTCACTCCGGCCACAACCTCAATCTTCTTCAGGCTTAGTAGAGAGCTTGCCAGGTTGCACGGTGTGCCGCCAAAAAGATCCGTGAAAACCACAACGCCGTCACCATCGTCTGCGGCGTCGATCGCGTTGATTATGTCTTTGCGGATCGTTACGGCATTTTGAGACAGGTAGGAGACGGAGATCGTGTGGATGTCGTTTTGCGTTCCAAGGATGAGATTGGCGCTTTCAACGAGCGCTTTTCCGAGCTTGCCGTGCGAAACTATCACGAAACCGACCATGTTTTAGTTTTCCTTCTTTCGGGGGCTGTGGATACGTTAACGTTTCGCGATCGGAGACAAGTCTGCAACCCCCCTGTACAAATCCAAGCACAAAGCCAACAACGAGAGGCGATTATTTGCGATATCCTTTTTGTCAGTATTAACCTGAACCGCTTTAAAAAAGGCTTCAAAAGAGGGCCGTAAGCCTCCTAATAACCTAAATTTTGATAAAATTGTATCTTTATTGCTACTATTGCACCGTTCAAACTCAGTTACAACTTTTTTTACGGCATCATAAACTAGCCTCTCCTCATCAGTCTCAAAAAGCTCAACATTTATACCCGGCCACCGAAAGTTTGCTGGTTCGTCGATCCGTTGCTCATCTTGAGCAGTACGTTGAGTACAGCTCGGCGCCTGCGCTACGTGTCTCCTACCATCAGCTCTTTCGGTGGCCGGGTATATGCCAAGTCGCTGAAAGTTTGCTGGTTCGTCGATCCGTTGCTCGTCCACACAATTTTTTTGTGGACTTAGTATACACTTATTCCCGAGAAAACCGTTAAGTCTGGTCCAAAGAGTCATCGTGTCGTCGAAAAAATCCGCAACTACGAACTCTTCCAAAGCATTAACCATCGTGAAAACGCCGCAAATATCAAGACGCCCCTTTTGCTTATGGCTCTCTATGGCACATTTAACAATGTCCTGCCGCGCCCCGCGTTGCTCTAGCAGATAAAAAAACAGGCGCTCGTACAAAAAGTTTTGAAAAGTGGAGGCGACGTTTTCCCGCAGCGCGATGCCTTGCTGCTTATACGCCTCAACCGCAGCCGCAAATAAATCACTCAGCCACAAAGAGTTTGATAGTTCGTTGCTTCGGTGCTCGGTTTGAGCAGTTCCTACGGTTTGCAACTCTGCATAGTATTCAACTATCCTGATTATTCCAACCGCCAACCTCCGCAACGCAAACGGGTCTTTCGAACTCGACGGCTTTATTCCAATCCCAAGAAAGCCGACTAAGCTGTCCATTTTATCCGCCAAAGCCAATTCAACAGCGGCCTCACTCGGTAAAGAATCGCTTTGGCCTGCCGGTTTGTAGTGCTCGCGAATCGCTGCGACAACGTTGTCCGGCTCCCCGCGCTTTCTGGCGTATTCGGCCCCGGCCAGGCCCTGTAGCTCGTCAAACTCACCAACCATTTGCGTCACAAGATCCAGCTTGCACAGTTCGGCAGCGCGATTGGAGTTTGGGGCAAGGCGTTGCAAGCGCTCGACCTTTTGTTTCATTGAGCCGAGTTTTTCGTGGAAAACGACGTGCTCGAGGCGATCGGCAAAAATTTTAGGATCCGTCTTCAAGTCCTCATTGTAAAAAAATAGAGCATCGCTGAGCCTGGCCTTGAGAACATTCTCAAAACCATGCTTAATTGGACCTCTTTCGAAACCTTCAAAATCAGAATTTTGGGAAGGAGACACGGAGCACAGAAGCGGAGCGTACTTAGATGTACGTGAGCATTCGAGCACCGAATCGACGTACCCAAAAACTGATTTTGAAGAGTTTGGAAAGAGGTCCATTATGTTAATGGATTCTTAGTTATTTGGTGCCTTGTTTCAACATGGTCACGTGGCATCGTTCGAACCGAAGAATGATGGCCGTTTCGACGAACTTGCAAACTTTTTGTAACTTGGTACAGTGAATAGTGGAAAATAAGTTGGAAATAAAAATAACATGTCTGTTGTTGTCAGGTTCGCCCCGAGCCCAACCGGTTTCCTCCACATAGGTGGAGCCAGAACCGCCTTGTTCAATTGGCTTTTCGCCAGGCACACAGGCGGGACGTTCTTGCTGCGCATAGAGGATACCGACCGCAAACGCTCCACAACCGAAGCGATCGACGCTATTTTCGAGAGCCTGAAGTGGCTTGGGCTCGATTGGGACGATGAGCCCGTCTTCCAGTTCGCCCGCGCCCCAAGACACGCCGAGGTCGCCAATAATCTGGTGAAGGCGGGGAGGGCGTATTATTGCTACTGTTCCCCTGAAGAGCTAGAGGAAATGCGTGCCGCAGCCCTGGCTAGCGGCAAGCCACCAAGATACAACGGATACTGGCGCGATAAGCCGGAAAGCGCGGCTCCCGATGGGGTTGTGCCGGTCGTTAGATTCAAGGCGCCGCAGGAAGGTAAAACGGTCATAGACGATATAACTCAAGGGACGGTCGAGCTCAATAACGAGCAGCTTGACGACATGATTTTGCTGCGCGCGGACGGAACCCCGACATACATGCTATCTGTTGTGGTCGATGATCACGACATGGGCATTACGCACATTATTCGCGGCGACGACCACCTCACCAACGCTTTCAGGCAATACCATCTTTACAAAGCCTGCGGTTGGGACGTCCCGCGTTTCGCACACATTCCGCTGATCTACGGGCCAGACGGTGCCAAGCTCTCCAAGCGGCACGGTGCGGTTGGGGCGGAGCAGTATAGGAAGATGGGGTTCCTGCCGGAGGCGCTGAAGAATTATCTGGTGCGGCTGGGGTGGGCTCACGGAGACGACGAGATTATGTCGATGTCTGATGCCGTTGAGTGGTTTGACGTGGCGAATGTCGTGAGGTCGCCGGCCCGCTTTGATACGGCAAAGCTAATGAGCCTGAACGCGCACTACATACGCGAAAGTAGTAACGAGAGGCTGCTGCAGGAAATCCGGGAGATGCTGTTAGAAAGATACACCAAGCCGCAAGACGAAGCTTTTCTCGAAGGGTTAAAGAGAATCGCGCGCGGAATGGACGGGTTAAAGGTGAGGGCAAAAACGCTTTGTGAACTGGCCGAAAGCGCCATGTTTTATATTTCGGCACCAACTTTTGACGAGGAAGACAGCTTGCAGGCTGCAGGGAAAAAAGAGGAGTTTTCGGCGAGCTTGGCGATGTTTTTGGAGTGTATTGAGCCGCTTTCGGAGTCTTTTGACGGCGCTTTGGAAGAAAGTATAAGGGATTTTTGCAAGAAAAGGAATGTATCCGCAGTCACCGAAAGAATTGGGGGTAGGGAACATCGAAGCACAGGCGCAGAGCTGCGTCTACGTACTGCTCAAGCCGAGCAGCGCCGGGCTCCCGGCAAAGTCTCAGACTTTGTTGGGGCGCCGCGCGACGAACCCGCAAACTTTCGTGGGCTGGGTATATCTATTGGGGCGCTGCTGCAGCCAGTCCGTATTGCTCTGACGGGCCGCAAGGTTTCCCCTAATTTATTTGAAGTGATGACGATTCTTGGGAAGGAGGAGGTTGTGAAGCGCGTGATGGCGTATATAAATGCGTAAGGTAACTGGTTTTGTTCTTCTTGAATTAGCCATCGCTCTGTGCGTGATTGGTGCGATTGGCTCGGTGTTTCTCCCCCTCATAAAAGTTTCCGCACTTCGCAAAAAGCAAGAGAAAACAAATCAAAGTTTTGAGAATGTGTTTAGCGCGCTTTCCGCGTATTTCGCAAAAAACCACCGCTTGCCGTTCGCTGGGGAGAACGGCGTTGAAGTGCGGCAGAAATTTATTGGGGAAGTTCCGTACAAAGACCTCTTCCTAGAAAAACAAGCGGCAAGCGACGGCGAGGGAAACGTGTTGCTGTACATTGTTGACAAAAAAATTGTTTTTGCCACACCGCGCACTGAATTATCCGAGAAAGATGAAGAAGATGAGGGATTCTCGCAGGATATAAAGATCATTGGAGAGGACGGCGAATCCCAGATCCCGCTCGGCGCTATCCACGATTTTTGCGCCGTTGTGTTGATTAGCCGGCCAAGTGGCTGTCAGGCGAATGTGGCTGGCGGAGCGGAATCAAACGACGATGAAATCGCAGACAATGGCCTGGCGAATATCGCGCACCACGAAGGGAACGGAGAGTGGACGATTACGATCCCGAGCGCGCCGTCATCCCGCGTGCATTGGAAGAGTTGCAATTATTTCGATCACAGATGATTCTATCCCCAGCGGCAAAAAATTGCATATCCAAAGTCGCAGAAGTTTGCTAGTTCGTCGCGCGGCGATCGCGTTTTGCAGCCTGCTATGGCGTGTTGCGAACGCCGCTTTTTCACAAAACTGGCCTCAGGATTTCTGCTGTGTTGAGGGCAGAATGACTGTGTTTTTGTGTACGTTCGCAACAGGGCCAAAAAAAGCATGAATTTGTTGATATGCAGGTGTTTATGGGCTATCTTATGCTAGAATTGGTCATGGTTTTGAGGATATTTGGGAGATGAAACGTTTTTTATGCGGTACGATGGTTTTTGTTGCGGCGATAAATATTGCCAATGGGGCTGATGAGCGGACAGATTCTATTGGTTCCGAGCCGACCACGTGTATAGCGCTCCAGTCTGTGAGTTCTGATCTCGATTCTTTAGATACAGCCGATTCGAGCGTTCAAGCTGCGAAATTAGTGGTGGATTCCACGGAAAAAAGTGGCGTAGGCAGTCCTGCGGTTCTGGCGCTCCCGTATGTGGGTTCTGATCTCGATCCTTTAGATGCAGCCGATCCGATCGTTCAAGCTGCGGAATTAGAGGTGGCTTCCACGGAAGCCCGCAGTTCTTCTGAGGAGTTGACGTCTCAATACGAGGAGTTGGCCCGTAGGTTAGCAGAATATGACGCAAGGGCTGCACGGAATGACCAAGAGATAGCGCAGCTTAGGACGCAATGCAAAGCGCTGGAGGAAGGCGGTAAAGTGTCTAAAATACGACGCAAGCAAAAGAAGCTTAAGGCGCGAATTGCGGCCGTGGAAAGGCAACATAGCGAGGAGTTGGCTAAGTTAGCGGGATATAACGCAGAGACTGTACAGCATACCAGAGAGATAGCGCAGCACAATAAAGCGCTGGAGGGAGACGGTAGAGTGTCAAGGGAGGAGTTTAATCTAGCAATAGCAGAAAGAGACGCAGAGATTGAAAGGCTCATTGCGGAAGAAAAAAGGACAGCGTCGTTTGTGCGCACTATGAGTGTTTGCGTGCTAATTTTGTTTTGCATAGCAGCACTCAATATATCCAACGACTCTTTTCTTAGCGGGCTGGCCGCAGGTCGCGAGAGATACGGAAAGGTACCCCTGAGAGTCAGATGAGATGAGTATAAGTACAGCCCCAGTCGCCGCACAAAGCTTATGCTACACTGCTTGAAGATTTGCGCTTAAAGTGACGGAATTTGAGCAACAACTCCTAAGTTGTCGTTTATCTATCCTGTCATTTTGGCGCAAATCTCATTCCACGTCTCTTCCGCAAATCGCGTTAATGCCGCCCGAAAATCAGTCGGAGACTTAAAGTAGACATTGTTTCGAACGTACTTGTTCTGGGTTTTCTACACTCGCTCTATTGGGTTTAAATTTGGGCTATACGTTGGAATAAAATGATGTTCTATGGACCTCTTTCGAAGTTACTACTCAGCTAGCGACAGATTTTTCCGACAAATTTAATAGTTTGTGGTAGATATGCTGTGTTACTGACCATGTTTAGCAGGTGTCTGGACAGGTGAAAGAATTTTGTGCAGATA
>JAIRNW010000035.1 GCA_031257795.1 Holosporales bacterium
CAGAATTTTGGGAAGGAAACACGGAGCACAGAAGCGGAGCGTACTTAGATGTACGTGAGCATTCGAGCACCGGATCGACGTACCCAAAAACTGATTTTGAAGAGTTTGGAAAGAGGTCCAATGACAAAAAGTTTGTGTGTTCGTTGTGCGGCGCCACCAGCGCCGCCTCTTCTTTTAAAACACAGCCCGACACAGTTTCATCAAGTGTTGATAACTATATACTCATCTCACCCGGCTCTCAGGAATTTTTTCTAAGTGAATCGCGGTCTACGAGTCGAAAAAATCCTGGTTTTCATGTTCGAAATGTATAGTTACTTTTGTTAGTCCAGTATGCTAATCGAAAAGTCCGCCCAATTTATTTGTTCACAACCGTTAAACAATCCGGTGCAGTCTGGTGGCGTATGGTCAATACCTCCCAACGGCTGTTGCTGCGGCCGTTGCTGCGGCCTTGCCTGTTGTTCGCTTGCTTCTCTGTTCTTCATTACGATCAAGCAATTTCTTACATTCTCATATGTTCTTCCAGGGAAAAACTGTGCAATTTTTCCAAACTTATGTCCATATTGATCAATTTTTTGTAGCAACAGATTTTTTTCTTCTTCAGACCATGGCCTGTTGTTGATTGAGGGACTGAGATAACACCTCCAACGATCTCGGCACTGTCGAGCGTCCATTCTTGACATGTGAGAAGCAACATTTTCCCAATTGTCTGTACCGAACTCTGCAACTAGCTGACGAAGTTGCGCATCTTCAACTGGAGTCCATCTTGTCCGTTCCGGCGGCGCGCTAGCAAGCACAGCCGCATCTTGGCAAGCATGCCCTAGCAATAACGCGATCCCTGCTAATTTAAGTAAATTCCTCATTCTTATCCTTTCTCCAATTGATACTACCAGCGAGCTGTATGCCATAATTAATGTCTGTATACCATTTTTTTATAATTTCCGAAACACAGCCTGCCACAGCCCCTATAGAGCGCTGCCAATTGTAGCCACTCTGGTTGAAGCTGTAGCGCTGTTGACGTGGTGGCAGATGCCAATACATTTAGCTATACCAGCAACAAAAAGTTCGTGTGTCGGTCGAAATAGCGCCACGACGGTGTATTCCAATGTGATTCTACTGGTCCGCGTTGTTCTCCGGAATAAGCCGGTTTGCCGCAAGCAGTATCTCCTTCGCGATTGGTGCCGCCACGCGCCCACCGCTCTCCCCATGCTCAACAATAACAACTACGGCAAAACGTGGGGCGTCGGCCGGCGCGTACCCGACAAAAAAAGCATGGTCTTTGAGGTGGTAAGGCCTCGTCTTTATACGCCCCGAACGCCTTTCCTCGCGCGAAATAGATGAGACTTGCGTGCTTCCTGTTTTCCCTGCAATTTTAAGCTCTTTGTTATCAATCCTGCGCGCTGTCCCCCTGGCCTCACTCACCACCATCTTTAACCCCATACGAATCACATCTAAATGCTCTTTAGAAAAGGACAATGGGCAAAAATCAGGTTTCTTGGACGAGCTAATGATCCTCGGGACGACTGCCTTTCCGGATGCAATGGACGCGGTCATCGCTAGCAAATGTAGGGGGCTTGTCAAAAGGTTCCCTTGCCCTATCGAAAGGTTCAGGGCCTGCCCCAACCACAACTTCCCTTTTTTAACCAAAACGGGCAGCCCTGCCGGCTTTTCATTCGGAAGCAAGCCCGCCTCAACTCTAATTCCCAGCTCCTTCGCCGCCTCTATGATTTGCGCCGGATCTAGCTTTTCTGCAATATTATAGAAGAAAACGTCGCAGGATTGGGCGATTGCCTGCACAACATCCATCGCGCCGTGCCCTCCCAAGCGCCACCTCCAGCAGTGGAAGCAGCGTCCTCTGATGTTGTGATAGCCAGAACAAAAGAATTTCGTGTTTTTATCGATCACCTTCGCCTTCAACGCGGCCAGAGCTATAACCATCTTGAAGGTTGATCCAGGAGCGTATAACCCGGAAATCGCCCTGTTCATCAATGGGTTGTCTGCGTTTTTATTTATCGCATTCCACTGCTCCGCTGTCATCTTCTGAGTGAACAGGTTTGGCTCAAACGTTGGAACAGAAACCATCGACAAAATGTCGCCAGTCTCGGTGTTCAGCACGATCGCCGCGCCTTGCCGAACATTTGTTGCCATGATCTTTGCTGTTTCCGCCTGCAGCTCTAGGTGTAGGGTGGTTTGAATATTCAGCCCCTGCTTCGGCTTTCTCTTTTCAATGATACGCACAAAGCGCCTGTATGCATTGATCTCATGCTGCTGCATTCCTATTTCCCCACGCAGCAACAAATCCTTTGCTCCCTCTACACCAGCGCGCCCTACAGTTGCACCAAGGATGTTCAAGCTTTTATCCTTTTCGATGTCTTTGACGTGCGGTTGCGTTACGTAGCCGATAACGTGGCAAAAAGCGTCGGAATGAGGGTAACAACGCACAAACTTCTTAGATACGAAGAGCCCTGGAATGCTCGAAGAAAGAACTTCCGTTTTCAGTACGTCCTCCCAGTCCAGATCCTCTTTTATGACGACAGACCGGCAAGGCCCGCTGTGTTTTAGGGCCTTTTTTATGATGTTTTCGAGCTTTATCCCTTTTTCCAGAGACAATGTTCTTTTAATTTGCCGCCAATTATCTTTATTTTTTTTGTATATATTCAGATTAATTGCGGCTTGATATTTATATATATACGACGCGATCACGCGATTGTTGCGGTCATAGATTATGCCTCGCGGGGCAGCCGAGAACGATGTGTGTATGCGATTTTTGTCGGACAGTAATTTGTAGCGTTCCTGATTAATAATTTGTAGGAAAAAGAGCCTGACCAAAAGGATAATAAAGACGGCGAATATCGCGAGAAAAAGGCAAACTGTGCGCTTGCTTGTTGGGTCTTCGGATTTTGTAGATGCTCGTGACATTATTGTGATGGTGTTGTATGGCATTTGCCCAATACTAAATCAGATCAAGCTCAGTCACAAAAAGTTTATGAGTTCGTTGTATCGGTCTTCCAAACAAAGTCTGCGAGTTTGTCGGGGGTACAAGGCTTCGGTACGAGCAGTAACGTCGACGCAGCTATTTGCCCTGTACTACGTGTCTCCTGCCACCAATTCTTTCGATGACTGGGCATACGTGTCCAATTCTCACAACTCTTGAATATAATGAATATAAAGTTAAGCTACTTTTGCAGCGATTTGATTTCTTCAACTGGCAAGTTCGTGTATTTGCTGACGGTTTCTACTGGCAAACCATCTGCTAGCATAGAAATAGAATTGCCAGAATCAATTATGTTGAATAAATAGCTCCGCCATCCGTATGGTAAGAACTTTTCGGGAATTACAGGTGACTGAGTTATGCGTGCATGAATCTGTACACATAGTCATCTTGCACACTATCCAGCTCGCAAACAGTACCGCGCCATATGATTTTTCCTCGCCGCAAAAAGGCCACTGAGTCTGCAATTTGCCTCAAACAGTTGATATCATGAGTAATGGTGATCGCCCCTATCCCCCGCTCCTTCACGGATGAGTTTATGAGCTTATTCACGACGTTACTCGTGATTGGGTCCAAGCCTGTTGTTGGCTCATCAAAAAATATGATCTGCGGATCTAGCGCCAAAGCCCTGGCTAGGGCGACCCGCTTCTGCATACCGCCCGATAAAGAAGCTGTGGTGAGGTCTGCAACGCTTGAGTCCAAATTCACCAGGCTCATCTTTGCAAGCGCGATTTCCTTTGCCTGTGAGATATCCATGTGCTTCCCGTAGATTAGGCCGAATGCCACATTTTCCCAGATAGGTAAGCTGTCGAACAGCGCACAACCCTGGAATAGCATTCCGATGGAACTTAAAGCCTGCGCCCGCTCTTCTTCCTCCGCCGTTACAACGTCCACGCCATTTATAACAATGCTTCCGGTCACGATTGGAACTATGCCAAGCACGCTCTTCAAAAGTACAGACTTCCCAACGCCAGACTCACCTAAAATCACGAGAGACTCACCTTTTTGTAGCTCAAGGTCGATTCCGTCTAAGACGTTACGCCCGTTTAAGTGAACTTGTAGTCCTTTGATATACAGCATCTTTTATCTCTCAGAAAAAGCGCAAACGTATTGCGGCCGGCGTGGTAATAATAGTTTGGTCCTCATTTATGAAACAAAAACAACGTCAAAACATAATCCAAACACAATATAGAAATTGACGACATAACCACAGAATTCATCGTCGCCTTCCCAACGCCCGCCGCCCCTCCACTAGATTTTGCGCCTTGGAAACAGCCGATTAAAGTGGTTGCCATCCCGAAAAAGACCGACTTCACCAACCCAGAAATAACGTCTTCTGCTGTTAGGAATTGTGTCGTCATGTTTATGTATTTTTCCGCATTAAACCCAAGCTGAGTCACAGCAACGATGAATCCACCAAAAACCCCGATAATATCAGCAATCAACGCGAGCAGCGGCATAGTTACCATTCCGGCGAGAATTCGCGGCCAATAGAGGTATTTGTGGGCGTTAGTCGCGAGCGTGGCGAGGGCGTCTATTTGCTCTGTGACCTTCATCGTTCCGATCTCCGCAGCAATGGTCGCCCCAACTCGTCCAGCAAACATCAACCCAGCGATGACCGGGCCGAGCTCGCGGGTTATACACAGCACAACCAGTGTTGGCAAAGCGCTTTGGGCGGAGAATCTGGAGAATCCTGTGTAGCTTTGCAGGGCTAACACGCCGCCAGTGAAAACGGCTGTTAGGCCGATGACGGGAAGGGAGTAAAAGCCGATGCTGATTTGTTGTTTGAGTATCTGCTTCCAGTAGTATGGAGGGCATGCGCCGCACATGGTGGTTTGAAACAGGAACAACACGCAGCTCCCCAGGGCGCGCAGACAGTGCAATGTTCCTTTCCCTATGTACTCAAACACATTCATACAAGCAGACTTTTTATGGATTGGGACTTAACAGTTACAGTATATACAAAATATCTATACTCAGTCACAAAAAGTTTGAGAGTTCGTCACGTCAGATCCCCAAACAAAGACCGTGTACATGTATCTTTCCCTTCATTTGCGAATCCGGTCAACCCGCCCGGTCACCTATCCACAAATCTAACGTCTCAATGGCACATTTTTGTGTTTTGGGGCACAGCGATATATTAGCTACGCTTTCAGAATACACTCAGTCGCAGAAGTAGTCGCGGGCTGGGTATATTTCGTTAATTTTCTAAAATCAATTTTTACAAGGAGATCGCTATGTTTACATTAAACAAAAATATTAAGTCAGTTTTTGACGGCTTGAAGAGCCGCTTTTTGGCTTCGACAGTTTTCACACGGAATGCCGGGCAAACCGCTACGAAAAGTAGTTCGTCGACTCTGCTGAAAATCGAAAAATCAGCGCGCCAATTTGCAGGCGGGTCTAGAGTGGGAAAAGTCAAATTTCAAGAAAGCCCCTCAAAAACGCGCTCATTCGCCTGCAAAACAGGCACCCACCCGGTTTGGTCGCTCAGAGACTACAACTCCCTCGCAACAACCGGCTACAAGCAAAACGTAATCGTTTTTCGCTGCATCAACCTCATCGCCAAAAGTCTTTCCAGCATCTCCTTCTGCGCCTACGAACTGCGCTCTGATGAGAATGAATACAAATTGGACGACCACCCAATCCTACGCCTCCTAAACGCCCCCGCCCAGCGCGTGAGCGGCGCCTTTTTCCTGGAGTCTGTGTTCAGCCAGCTCATGCTATCCGGCAATGCATACGTGAAGGTTGTTCGAGGGCCGCAAAAAGAAAGCGCAGACGACGCCTCCCCGCGCGCGAATCCACCTGCCCAATCCTTAGCGGGAGGCACGCCGCCGCACTTGCGGGCCTTGCCGGTGCGTCTGTCTTGCTTGCGCTCCGACAAAGTGTGTCTTTTGGTCGACGAAGCAGGGGCGCACGTTGGCTTTCAATACAAGAATTGTTCCAAAACGCAGTTCTTCCCGATAGACAAGCAAACGGGGCTTTGCGATATTTTGCACGTCAAAACATTCCATCCATTGAGTGATTGGTACGGCATGAGTCCGATTGAAGCGGCCGCCCGCGCTATCGATCAGCACAACGCCGTTGGCGAGCATAACCTGTCGATTCTGCAAAATGGCGGGAGGCCGTCTGGGGCGCTTCTGATAAAACCGCAGAAAAACGGCCTAACAATGACCCAAGAGCAGCGCGAATCTCTGCGCGAGGACCTGTACGATATGTATCAGGGAGTGGAAAACGCCGGGCGTCTGGCCGTTATTGAGGGCGATTGCGAATGGAAGGAAATGGGGCTTTCTCCGAAGGATCTGGATTTTAACAAGGGGAAGAATAGTTCTGCACGAGAGATTGCGCAGGCCTTCGGTGTACCGCCGATCTTGCTTGGGATGACGGAAGATGCCACATTTTCGAATTACAAAGAGGCGCGCATCAATTTTTGGGAGGACACGCTTCTGCCGTTGCTCAACCATTTTATTTCGGAATTGAATATGTGGTTGGTGCCGCTTTTTCATGAAAACCTGCGATTAGCCTACAACAAAGACGATATTCCGGCGCTAACGGCCCGCAGAGATTGCGTGTGGGCGAAGATGCAGGAGTCCTCCTTCTTGACGATAAACGAGAAGCGAAGGGCCCTGGGCTACTGTCCTCTACCGGACGGCGATGCTTTGGGGGGAGCTTGCGAGGGGCGGCCGTAGAGTTTTGCAAATTCTGGCGGGTTGAAAACATTGCCTGTTTTTGTATACTTTGTATACCAAGTCACCGAAAGTTTGTTGATTCGCCCCTTCAATACTTATTTTAAACAAGTGATGCCTGTTTTTGCTTGCAATATGTGTAAAAACCAAATACAATAACATTCGTGAGATGTTTTTTTCGGTTTTTTTATGTACAGAAATAAAAGTTTGTTAAATATTTTTTTGTGTTTCTATTCTTTAATCTATTTTGTGATCGGAACTAAGGCATTTGGATCTAGGCTGCCAAGACTCGGTGGGACCCCACATGGTACCACACAAATTGCCGCAGAGGAGCAAACGGTAGCAATATCGCCGTTAGTGCCGTTACCAGATCTTCTCAATCTAAATGGCAGGTTTGTAATTCAAGGGATCACACAAATAAAAAGGCCTAACACAGCGCAACCAGTCGCAGACCCTCTTCCACCTCTTCTAAATCCACATCTTCTAAAGAAGAGCTCGCGTGCTGGAGATCCCTTGTCGCAATCTATCATCAGCAATTGGGACCGTCATCACAGGAAACCAGCGACATTCAGAACCTTCAGGGGATACAGGACTAGAAAAGTTTCTCCTTTTGCCAACCGTTCTTTTTTTCAGGAAGTGAGGAGATCGATAGTAGGTCGTTAGTTACTACAGCTGCTTTTTCAGAGAGAGTCATCAGCTATGTTGGGGACTATCCTTTTCTTTAGCTTGAGCGTTTGATACGAAACATCGTGCCATGCTTCCACTTTGGCTTCTAGCACTAAGAGCTCGCAATTCACAACTTCTTGTAACTTGGTGTTGTAATTTCCTATAACTTTGAGAAATTGCGACAAAACCGGTTTGTGGCTAATGATCAAGACCTTGCTGCAATGCGCTGGCAACCATTTGATCTTATCCAAAAGTGCAGTCTGTGAAATTTGGGATAATGTGTGGTCGAATATCACTCGATCCTCCCCAAGATCTGCCAGGGCCAACTCTTGTAGTGTTTGCCTGGCGCGCTTTAAATGAGAGCAGAGGACGAGGTCAATCCCATTGAAAACATCGGCTGCGATTGCTTTTATTTTCTCGACTCGCCAGAGGCCAGCGACGCTTATTGAGCGTTCCTGCTCCACCTCAGCTATGTCGGGAAAATCAGCATCTGCATGCCGCATTAAGATAATAGTCTTCATTTTGGCTCAGCATATTTAATTAGCGGAACGGCATTTTTCACGTGCAGCCCAAGAACCTGTTCACATAAGATTTAAATCGAGCACTTTCCAGGAAAAACGGAGCGCAGTGTAGTACCAAACGTACACAAGTTTCGAACCGGATTTAACGCAGAAAAGACCAATTTAAATCATTAATCGACAGATTCAAGGACTTGTTCACATGGTGCCAACAGGCTCCAAGAGCTGTACGTTTAATACAGCCCTGGGATCTGCGCTTCGAGATTCATGCTCCATTATGCAGCACTTTGCGCATCCACTTTTTCAGTATCTGCGCCGACTTGCTCACCAGCTTTAGGTTTTGCTGTTGCAGTTTTCGCTTCCGCTTCCGACGCATCCGCTCCCGCTGCTTCTGGTGTGTAGCGTCGCCGACTGGTTTTGCTTCAGCTGTTCCAGCTCCTGCAGCCGCTCACGCTGTCAAAGTTGTCTCCTCGCTGATATTGGGAGACATCTCTGCAGTTGCAGATGGCTCCTCTGTAGCTGCATATGACTTCTCTGCAGTTGCATATGACTCACTTGCAGATGCCGTCTCTACAGATGTCGTATCTGTAGATGCATATGACTCACTTGCAGATGCCGGACTCTCTGTAGATGTCCGTGTCCCCCCTGCAGAAGATGTCTCACCTGCAGTTGTAGATGGCTCACCTGCAGTTGTAGATGGCTCACCTGCTGAAAATTTCCGGTTCAAATATTGCTTAACATCATTGTATTTAGCGGACGTATAGTTAAATGTCCTCACAATATAGTCGTTCACCCCAGTGCGCGCTTTAGAAGCTGCGTTGCCGATCTGAGCGCGGTTTTTCCAAGCGAGCCATGTCACCGCTGCGCATAAGCCAACTCCAACAACAGAACAAACTACATACTTGATAATTTTGCGTCTGTCTCTCTGCTTATTAGTCTCCTGTGGCTCTACTTGTCGCTCTTCGTTGATGTTCAAACGGATCGCAGGGTTTGTTCGTAAAATCTCCCGCCACGCGTTCCCCTGTCCTTCCGGCACTGTAGCGGTGGCAGAAAAACGCACATCTTCCGTCACCATCGCTGCCTCAGAAAAAAAACCACACAAAAACAACGGAGCTAAAAAGTGTTTAAATCCAAACTTCGGCATAAACCTCACCTAAAAAAAATGAAACACACACACACATAGCAAGAGGCCTATCTAAATGCAACAAAAAAACTTTGCATGAACGTTTTCAGCTTCGGTACGAGTATACACACAAAATAGCCACACATTCGTTCGCAGGTGGCGTATAATTGATGGCGAAGGTCGTGGTGCGCAATTGGAGTTCTATGTTCCCTTTACTAAAACCAAAGCAAGATTTTGTCTTCAA
>JAIRNW010000061.1 GCA_031257795.1 Holosporales bacterium
TTTTGTGCGCCTAAAAAGTTACATACTAACCACCAAACGCAAAGGCGCATGCGTGCTAGATTCTATTCGGGAATTGTTCTCAAATCCTTCGACCGCACCGGCATAGCTGAGTAGTAACGTTATTGCTTGTTTTTCAAAAAAGGCTTTGATTATAATGAGCCATGTTTTTCGTGGAATATGTGGTGCACAGTGTGGATTTTTTTTGGTTGGTGTGCTCAAAAAGGTTGCGGCAAGAGATTCATAGCACGGGAGCAGGGTCATCCCAAGTGTGCCGTTCAAGCCACCCAACAACCTCACAAACAGGCTGGTTTTTTGCGGCTTCTGACATTATTGTTTAGTGGTTTGTTTTTAAGCTACGGTTGTTTTGCCTCTGGCTACTATGAGCCTTCGGATCGATCAACAGAGGAATCCCAATCGGATATGGAAACTAGATATGGAGCAGTTTCACAAGATCCCGATGAAAATAGCCGGCACAGCCCTGTTAGCAAATTCTTCAAGGACAGAGTTGTGGTTCCTACCGCGACAGTTTGGTCTGTATTCGTGATCTATCGGGTCCTATCCAAGTGTTTGCATCTGCTGGGTTGTCCAGGAATCATAGCTTATCCAATTAGCTTCTGTTGTGGAAGTGCTTCCCTTCCAGAGCTTATAAACATTATCTCGCTTCTTTATGATAAGGCGCCTGGCACCTGTGAAGCTGTTTGTAGATTATTTCTTAGCACAACATGAAAAGTCTTCCTGAAGAACACTGGACCTCTTTCCAAACTCTTCAAAATCAGTTTTTGGGGACGTCGATCCGGTGCTCGAATGCTCACGTACATATAAGTACGCTCCGCTTCTGTGCTCCGTGTCTCCTTCCCAAAATTCTGATTTTGAAGGTTTCGAAAGAGGTCCACTGTGGCGCAAAGCCGCTCAGCGGAGCCACACAAGAAAGACGGAGAACGTGGATTTATTCGTAAGCAAGCTCATACAGATAGGGCACACGCTCCCGCAAGAGCTGTGGTCGGTGTTAACGTTATTGTTTTCATTGGTTTTCCTTAAATTTCTGCAGGCAGCGGCCGGGCTTGCCGGCTTGTACATGTATAATGGCCTCGCGATCTGCATGGCGAATATCCAGGTTCTCCACATCACACAGTACACCACCTTCCCCACGCCCATCCCACTCGGCACAATTCTATTCACAACAGTATTTATCTCGAACAGCAAGATTACCAAACAATACGGAGAGGCCAGCGCGCGGAAAGGCGTCTATTTAAGCCTTTTTGTATATGTTTTTTTCTCGCTAAGCATGATCCTTTCCATGATGCACAAGCCGTTTGTTAGCGACAGTAGTTTTTCGCAGCAAGCATTCCTAAGTTACAAGGCGATGGTGACCCTCTTTTCCCCATCTGTGAGGATTTTCCTCGCCGGCATAATTTCTTTTTTCGTCAGCCAACTTTGTAATGTAATCTTTTTAGGCAAAACGGGACTGTCTTCGAATGATTCAAAATTGAAGCGCCGAACTAGCCTCTTTGCAACTGAGCATAGACGGCATTTCACAGAATTCTTAGCAGTTTTTTCATCGGGGCTCATAGACAGCATCGTTTTCACGCACTTGGCGTTCTACTGGCTCGCCCCAACCCCGCTACCAACAGCCGTTATCTGGAAGGGATACATCATGTCATCCACCATCATTCGCTTCACAGCACTTGCAATATATTCCCTCTTTTTTAAGAAAATTGGCCTATAAAAGTTGCAGACTTTGTTTGGGCACGTCTCGACATCCCTACAAACTTTTCGGTGGCGGAGTAACTAATCAGCTTCAGCCTGCGCCTGCGCCTGCGTCGGAACTACGGTGACGACAGGTTCGCCAAAGAAAGCCTTCGTCCCTCCCAAAATCATTTGCAAAGCCATAGCCATAACCAGAATCCCTCCAATTTTGCCAAGCAAGACCAGCCCATTTTTCCCCAAGAGCCGCATAAGATTGCTCCCGTACAAACACAAGAGATATACAAACACAACTAACACGCAAAATGCGCATATAACCATGAGGTCGGCGCCTCCTCCAACCTCTTTGGCGCTCTGAATCATGCCAACAATTGTGGTCAACGTCGCCGGGCCCACAAACATTGGGAAGGCAAGCGGGCAGAGCGACGCATCAGACCTCGAACTTCCTGCAGACGCCTCTTCTTTGTCGTCACTTTTCGAATAAAGCAAGCTCCACCCCGCAACCGCAAGCAGCAGCCCTCCGCATACCCTGAATGCAGGAAGCGTGACTCCTAGCGCGTCTATCAGGCCATTCCCGCAAAAAACGAAAACCATCCCCAAGCCAAAACTGTACACACTCATCTTTGCGGCGGTTGAACGCCTCTCGGAATTCGTGTAGTTTTGCGTCAACGAGAAGAAAAACGGGACTATTATGTGCGGATTAATAACAAAAAATAGCTTCACTAAGCTGGGAACGAAGGACTCTAACATACAACTTTTTCCTAATAATCCCAGCAAACTTTATTAGCGGGTTAACAGACCTACATCAACATTAGTACTATAACAACTTGCAAGTCAATAATCCTCTTGTCAGCGTTCAGGGCCTACGCACGAAAAATTTGCGTCAAACAACTTGACAAATGTTTGAAAGACATCGCGTTCTTTCGCATCAAGGATTTTGTCGATTGCCCAGGTTTTCGCTGTACCCCCTTTAATG
>JAIRNW010000073.1 GCA_031257795.1 Holosporales bacterium
TCATTCCAAGTACGGATCGCGCTGATCAGATCTCCCGACGGTGTCCGATCATTAACTTCCCAGAAAAATGAGCAGAAAGGATGTTTCCTGATGAGCTCCTCTATCGGCAGCTCAAACCCGAACTTTTCGTCGAAGTACCTGATTGGGTGCCTCAAAGAATGAAACCAATGCAATAATTCATGGAACAGGTCGACATTAATGTTAGAGGGGCCGGTTGTTATATTATACTCTCCTCTCCTACCAACTCCCCTGCAATACTGGATTTTGCAAAGCTTTTCATTGAAGCACAGCAGCCCCTTAAATGGATTGATGCTAAAGTCCGTGTCCGTCCACTTAACATGGAGGTCCAAAGCCTTCTTCCTCAACCCCTTGAAGGACACCGCAACATCGCTGTTCGGAGAACATTTTTGCGCGATTTTCTCCTCAAGCCCGTCTTTTCTGTGCACCTCGATGAGTAGCCTATACAGCAAATTGCGCCCGATCGGATTGTTCGCAACATTCCGAAAAGTCTCCCAAAAAAATTTGCGATTTCTGGGGTCTCCGATCTCGTCTGTGTATATTAGGGGCTTCTCACCGTATCTTTGCCCATATTCTGGAGCGCTGTTTCCACCAAACATAACCACATACCAGTCTGTTATGGTGGGATACGACGAAAGGGCCATTGACTCCTGCATAACAACATCTAATAACGGTTGCTGGCCTCCGCTTTGCAAGCGAGCATCCAGCGCTCTTTTTAACAGATTTTGAACATCATTGTTTACGGGTTGGAGCGATTGTGCGAGGTGCATTCGCCCGTCAACGGCCGCTTCTTCGTCTAAACGGCTTGAGAGAAGCTTATTTTGCGAACAACAGCATTCGTGGGAACCCGCTAGAATACCACATGTATATATTAATGAAAGGAAGTAACATACACCATATAGGCGTTTGAACACTTTCATACTATTTGCGCTCTTTTACACTAGCAATCAGCTGTAATTGTGTGGCAAATAGATTAATTAATAGTTAAGGCGCGCGCTTTTCTGGGAATTAATACCTAAATTAGGTATAAAAGGATTAGATGATTTATAAAGAATTAAAAAGCGTAGAAATATCTCAAGATACGACGGGCTTACGATGGCGTCGATCCAACGAACGCGCGAACTTTCAAGGGCTGGGTATATATACGGGGCCCGGCTGAAACGTTGGGATTTGACAGTCGTTCATCCTTACTGGATTCTGGATTTTCCGGACTGAGTTTCAGCTGGGATGAGTATACATTTCGAACCTGACTCTCGTGTGTTTTCCACAGATGGATTGCGGCATCCGAGTTGAGAAAAATCCTGGTTTTCAGGTTCGAAATTTATAGCTTAGTTATTTATGAAGTTAAAAATAACCTTTGCATTGCCACCTTTTATCTTCTCAACCGTTCCTGGCTCTGTGTTTGGCATTCCATTAAAAACTACGAAATCGACATCTATTCCTGAAAGCGCATCTTTATGTACCCTTACACCATCACATATTGTTACGCGATTTAACTTGAGTCCCTTGCCTTGACCATTTCCTAACCTTACAAGCTCATTAGCGGCCCCTTGTGTTCCTGGTTGGGCAGGCAATATCACGACTTCTTTACATAGCTTAAGTAAATTATCCATAATTCCCGCTTTGTGGAACAATGTTACGGTTGACGGAGACACGTAAAGTTGCGCTGTCACTGAATTGAAGAAAATGAAATGTTGCAAAGACCTGTATTGTTCAGCATTTTTGCGCCCACACAATTTCCAAAATGACTCCGTTGGAGTTAGCAATCCTGAATTCGGCGGCCACCCACTGACTCCTTCCGCATTACTGGTCTTAAACAAATTACGTGAAGTGACGATATCATCAAAATTACGCATTAATTTATCAGCTTTTTCCGAACTATTGTGGACTGTAAATGGATGTCGAAATTTGAGGAAAAGATTATCCCCATTCTTGCCCTGCAACGTAAAAAACTTGTTCTCGCTGGCTTTTGTTTCGGCATAAACTCGTCGTCCAAATCCTGGGACTTTCGGCGCAACTCCACCAATTATTGCTTTTGTATATGCGTCACTGCATTCTCCCATGTTGAACGCAAGTTTCGTAAATTCGTTAAGCTGCACATTTTCAATTACTACATTTGGAAAATTAAGTAATTCTTGATTATTTTTGAAAACAATACACGTCTCCCCGATCATTGTTGTTGTACATCCATTCAGTCGCACTTCCACTGGCAGTGGATTTTCTTCTGTGTATCGTTTTAAGCCCTTCCAAAACTCAGGATCAATATCTCCACCAATTCTTGCTTTTGCTAGAAGAGCCGGCAACACTTTGTGAACGAGAGGTTGTTCTCGTTCGTTAAACATTTTAACGAATACTGACGCAGGTATTCGCAAGCCCCCGAATGGATCTTCCTTATACTTGTTTTCACACGTATCGGCAAGTAAATTGTCTACACTTTTAATCATTTCTAAATCGCTATTAGCGACGTACATGTTCAATAACTTTTTTATTAAATCATCAACACACAGTCCGAGGTTCGAGTCACTCGTTACAAATGGGCTCAGCACAATGTTACTAAGCCGATACACAATCCGATACAAAGTATCACTAAGTAATGCAATCTGCCTTATTTGAAACGCTGCAACATAATCCGGGGTGCTGTTTACTGCCAACTTCCTTGAAAGATTGTGTCCTGTAGGGTTAATTCTATCTGGTAAAGAGCCTACGACATCATCCTCCATTGGAAACACATAGTTTGATGTACTGCTTCCTGGTTCTCCCAACTGCACCGTGAAATTACGCATATATTCAACTGTAGGGTTAATTTTAAGACAATCTGCTGGAGAACCTCCGTTTTTGCCGACAATTGCACTATGACCACTGGTTACTTGTATCGTGAATTCTTGACGCTGTTCGCGTTCATTGTTAGCTGGTGCTGCTTGTATTAATTCTACTGTGGCGCTAATTTCTGAATAGCTTTTCCCACAAAAACTGAACGATACATCTTTTCTCGCTTTATCTGCTAATTGCTTTAGCAATATCGCAGCCTCAGAGTAGGATAAATTATCAAGAAATTGTTTGCAGGTTATGCGAGTGGCCTGTTTAGCCTTCCCCTCTTTGGCGCCCCGAATGACTCGGCTTCCCTGTGGAGACTGTCCCAATTCCTGGCGTGGTTCAGCAGGAGCGTCATTTAGCTGCCGTTTATCTAATTCCTCCTGGACCAATGCATTTATGTCAACACCAATTAAATAAGCCAATACTATGACAATATTTCCCCAATTAGACTCCAGATCCCCAGGCTCACTATATTTTGCCCCAGCAATCCCAGCCACTAGTTCAGCAAAAGCTGTATGAGTTCCTAAATCTAGGCCATTAGCGTGTGAGCGGGTGTTGTGTTGTTTTACAAAATCCTGTACTTTTTGCGGCGAGCTGACTAGCGGCGATATTTTCCCGTCAACATACGGACACATCATATAAAACAAATGTCTGATAGCTGTTTCAACGCAGTCTGGGAACGTTCTTCCATTTTGTTTTGTTACGGTCATGTTTTGCTCGAAACTCCCGTCTGGTGAATATGGGACTATCAACGACCGCCCACCAAGAACTCCAACAAAATACTCTTCTGCGGAAAAATTTGCGCTAATCGGCCAGTTTCCCAGCATAATCCTAATAGATTGGCATGGTTTTTTTTGAATACTGGCGCAGTAGGCTTTCAGAGCATTGGCATAGTTTACAGGATTCTGTATATTCAACATCCGGTACGCATCGCTATCAAGAAGGTCAACATTTTCTAAAGCCGCGAATAGTTTGAGAACGTCCCCCTTATCCCCATCAAGTAAATGTATGGCGAATGCCAGGATTAACACTTCGGTTATATATTCTGGGTAGAGGGACCGTATTCTTTGCTCACATGCTAGCGATTGGTCAATCAAAGATAAGACTCTATCCACTGACGCTCGAAAATTTTCATCGGTGTAGCCGGGCAGAATGTCGGCGGCACTAATGTTATATGACCCACCATTCCTTACCACATTGCTCTTCTTTAGAAAGCTTGCAATAACCAAACAGCGATACTCAGTCAATGGTAACTGCTGCATTACGTGGGCCAAATTTGTTGGATGGCTGGTAGAGATGTTCAGCAGCCCTCCATTCGATGGGAAAAGGGCAATACACAAATCGGTTACAGCATCTGGCCCTTTGTTCTTCGCGTTTATTGTGTCGTTTCTGCCGCCTGTGGTTATAGGTTTTATGTTTAAGCACCTAATGTTATCAATTAACCCAGATGAAAACGCCAGCAAAGCTTCTGTCAAACTAACTCGCAGCTTTGGTTTCATTAAAACATCGCCAAACGCAGCATCTGTATTTTCTAATCTTGCTTGAACTAGTGATTCTGAAACAAAACAGGAAAACATTAGGCCTGCTGCAAAAATTCTCAGACGCTGTTTTTTGGTTCGTCGTTTCGATGCTCGAATGCTCACATACGTTTTAGTACGCTGCGCTTCTGCACTTCGAGGCTTATGCCAAAAAGACAGCGCTTGGACCTTTTGCAACAGGCCTAATATTGCGCATACAAATTTGTGTATTTTACTGGTTTCTTTACGTATTCTAATCATATTACCCGCAGGCCAATACTAATTCAGCAGTCATAATAACAAACGTTTTACTAATAAATAATTAATTGGTCTGCATTTGCGCAAACAAATTCTTTCTGGTCCACGTCCACAAAAAAATTGTGAAACAACGAAGTCACGAACCAACAGATTTTTTTGTGACCGTGGATACATATTTTTTCTATGAGCTGCTGCGATTCATGCACTAATATTGCAACGTCGAGTTCCACCACAGTAGCAGTAATGCCCCTATCCCCACACAACGTAAATAAATTCATCAAAAGGGACGCAAGCCTCCTCGGCAGATGGTGGTGGACCGTAGACCACGGCGTCCTCTGGTGCGTGCTAACGCTTGTGTCAATCGGCATCTTGCTAAGTTTTTCCGCCAGCCCGTGCGTGGCGCATCGCGTGGGCCTGCCGAGATTTTTCTTCGTCAAACGCCACATAACAATGGTACCGTTCTCGCTGATTTTGCTCATCGCGGTTTCCCTACTATCACCAGTAAGAATCAGAAAAATGGCATTGCTGATGTTCGTGGGCGGCCTTATCGCCATGGTAATGACCGCGATTTTCGGGAATGAAGTTAAAGGGGCGAAGCGCTGGCTGGTCATTTTCGGATTTTCCGCACAACCATCCGAATTCATCAAACCAGCGATTGCGATCGTCGTCGCGCGGTTGCTTGAGAGGCGGCAACGTGACGGCTTGTTTCCGGGAATACTTCTGTCGTATGCGGTTGTCGGGGTTTTCCTGCTGTTTTTGCTGTGCCAGCCGGACATTGGAATGACGATCATCACTATATTCGCCTTCTTGACGCAATTGTTTATTGCTGGCATGCCGCTGTATGGCGTGATTTCTGTTGTGGCGGCAGGAATATCTGGGCTGGTCTCCTTGTATTTTTTCGTGCCGCACGTGACCTCTCGGATCAACTCTTTTTTGCACCCAGAGCTCAGCGACTCTGATCAAATGTACCAAATCCGCCAGTCTCTCGACGCCTTCCATCACGGCAGTTGGTTCGGCTGCGGGCCGGGAGAGGGCATCATCAAGCGCCTCGTCCCGGATGCACATGCGGACTTCGTTTTCGCGGTTGCCGGAGAGGAATACGGGATACTTATGTGTTTGCTGATTATCCTTTTGTTTGCGTTCTTAATACTGCGCCCAATGATGAAGGCGTATCATAATAAGGACTCGTTCGATGTTTTCGCCGTCACGGGCCTAGCTGCGCAGTTGGGCGGACAGGCGTTTGTGAACATGGCGACGGCGCTGCAGCTGATTCCGACAAAAGGGATGACGATGCCGTTTATTAGCTACGGTGGGTCTTCGTTACTGGCCGTTAGTATTTCTGTTGGGTTTATGTTGGCATTAACGCGCAGAAGATACGGCCTTGTTGACAGATAATCCTGCCACAAAAAGTTTGGGAGTTCGTCGCGCGGCGCCCCAACAAAGTCTGCGACTTTGCCGGGAGGACGGTGCTGCTCGAATGCTCACGTCCCTAAAGCATGCTGCGCTTCTGCGCTACGTATCTCCTGCTCCCAACTCTTTTTGTGGCAGGGTATCCTAACCATTCTTTCTATGACTCAGGATACAAATTTGCAGAAAGTGCTATCACGAACCGGAAAGAAGAATTTTTTGTAAAACTAGAGAGGTTGTCCAGGCTACTGCTATGCCTAGCAACAAAAGTGCATTATTACAACAACCAAATACACTCTTAACAACACTGTACTTTTCTCCTTCGTGATGCGCGCCATGGGCCTCAGGTGAAGAGGCAGATTGTGAGTATTGTATTCCTTCACGACTCGATGCGGCAGTATCCCTAGCGAGCTCGCTTCTGAGCCGTTCAATATCCGTGTTATATTGACTCCTAAGCTTTGCTATTTGCGCTTCATGTTGATTATTAAGCACTGCTATTCGCTGTTCATCCCGCGTTTTCTCGTTCTGTAGATCTGTTCGTGCGCGTAATTCAGCCTCCTTCGCGCGGTCGCATTCTTCCGTTTTTGACGTGAGCTCTTCCCGTGCGGCATCAGATTGTGCTCTCAATTCTTCTAGTTGATTCCTAAGCTCTGCTATTCGCTGTTCATCCCGCGTTTTCTCGTTCTGTAGATCTGTTCGTGCGCGTAATTCAGCCTCCTGCGCGCGGGTGCATTCTTCCGTTTTTGACGCGAGCCTTTCCTGTACGGTAGCAGATTTTACTCTCAATTCTTCAAGCTGTGCTACTACGTCATTGTGCTCTCTTCGTAATCGTGCGATCTCTTCTTCTAGATTCGCTATTGAAGACGTGGATGCTTGCTCTTTGTCAGTCTGCGCTTCAACACGTTGTTTCAATTCGCTAATCTGCGTCTCTCCTTGAGCAAACTCATCTCTGAGCCGTTCAATCTCCGCAGTCATTTTACATCTCTCTGCCTTCCAACCTTCCTTGTCCGTGTTCCATTGACGCGTCAGATCTTCGAGTCGCGCTACACCCTGCGACATTTCGGTCACTGCGCTAGCAAGCTGTGAGCGCAATTCTCTGTTTTGACCTTCCAGCTCACGAACCCGTTCTACCGGAGACTCGCCATCAGGCCAAGAGCCACCAATCGTAAACGGCTCAGCATTTGTTATAGCTAGAGCCGCTGGACGCACGCTGTCATCCGCCACTGCTTCGGGAAGAGCAGTTTCTTTCCAATCCAAATTCGCTACCCAAATTCCCTTGCCAAAAATTCCAGGCCCCCCCAGTATAGCGGGAACGGTCACTACGCTCTGATCAGATGCCGTTATGAAAATATCTTTTTTCAAACTATAGAAACAGTGACTGTGTCCGCAGGCCACAACCACATTCAAACGCCGTAAAATACTTTGATCTATTCCTAAAGCCGCTGGATCTATTCGTGATGCTTTTTCCAAGAAAGTTACAAACGGTAAGTAGTAGTCATGAACTATGAAAACTACATTTAAAGGGTCGTTTGTATTTCCTTGCGCTCGTTGCTGTTCTGCAAGTTCCACTACTGCAGTTCTAAATTTTCGCAACCAATCCAGCACTAGCATGTTCGGTTCTCCTGGAGCTTCTTCCTCCCAATCACCACTCCACTCTGCGTCTTCACCAATTTCCTTATCGTATTGCAAGTTGGAAAAACTTGTATCGTCGTACTCGTACATCAAACTAGGTGGTCTGCCAGTTCTTTCCATCCTGTCTCTGTCAAAGTTCTCTAAGGCTCTTACAGCTTTTTCTGTAAAGACTTTTCTTAATGCACCATCTGGACCAGTAGGAAAATTGAAGCAAAACGGGAAGAATAGAACACCACCATTTATGTCGTAATTTTTAATGTTTGGTTGGGCCTTTGATGTGGTATCAAGAAAGAAATCTTTTACCGTAGTTAGTACTGTTATTCTCTTTTCAGCTAGTATTTTCAAAAACAGTGAAAATTCTAATGGGTTTTGTGTGTCGTGATTACCAAGACCAATATAAAGGCGATCGCCAAATATATCTCGCAATTTCCCCAAAAAGCTAGTTATTTCTGGCCCGTTTAGTTTAAGGTATCCTTTTTCTGTTCGTCTGCTGGCACAATCTCCAGCTACCACACAAAAACTGCCCCCGCTCGAATTAGCGCACTCGACAACTGCTAATACGCTGTCACGGACAGGCTGTCCAAAAAACGTTTCCTCAGTGTGCAAATCAGCAAGGCCTATTACTTGTCTTCCGTATAATTGCTCGTCAACGGTAACATACGGAGCCCAACCTCGCAGTACAGTTTTGCCTACTCTGTCTTGAGTAAGTGGGTGACCCTCAACAATATGAACAACTGCCTCTCCTTCAGTTGTTGGAGTATCGTTTAGATGCGAATTGCCGAATGGTACACGTCCCTCCTTTCCTGGAAGGCACTGATTCCCATCTCTATTTATTGCAAAATTTGTTTGTTGCTTGGCGGTAGACTGTGTTGCTTCAACATCCGCAACAAAGCAAATTAAAGAGAATAACCAAAATAAAACATTTAACGACTTCTTGTACATTGTTCAATACCTAAAAAACCCACAAAGGCAACTGTCTCATGGAGAATATAGTGCTCGCAAATATGCATATCAAGTTTATTCCATACCAAGCTCAATACCCCACGATTCCCAAAATCTCTGATTTATTCTTCCGCCTTTATTCAGTGTAATTTATTAAGACAACGCTGTTAGCTTGTTATGTGCTTCATGCACCAGATGGCCCTCTTTCGAAACCTTCAAAATCAGAATTTTGGGAAGGAGGCACGGAGCACAGAAGCGGAGCGTACTTAGATGTACGTGAGCATTCGAGCACCGGATCGACGTACCCAAAAACTGATTTTGAAGAGTTTGGAAAGAGGTCCAATGAATAATTTTGCGGCTGAGACACGTAGGGTGTTGAGCATACCCAGTCATAAAAAGAGTTGAGGGCAGGAGACAGCGCAGAAGCACGGCGTACTCTAGGTGCGTGAGCATTCGAGCAACGTCGGGCTCACGGCAAAGTCGCAGACTTGGTTGGGGTGTCGACTCGACGAACCAGCAACCTTTTTATGGCTAGGTACTACTTGCGGAAGACGTGGATACTTTATCTGCGCCAGCCAGCCCTTCAACAAGTTGTTCCAATTCGCTAATCCGCGCCGCTCCTCGAGCAAGCTCACCTCTGAGCCGTTCAATCTCCGCAGTCATTCTACATTTCTCTGCCTTCCAACCTTCCTCGTCCGTGTTCCATTGATGCGTCAGATCTTCGAGTCGCGCTACACCCTGCGATATTTCGTCCTGTGCGCTAGTAAGCTGTGAGCGCAATTCTCCGTTTTGCCATTCCAGCTCCCTGACCCGTTCTACCGGAGACTTGCCATCAGGCCAAGAGCCACCAATCGTAAACTGGGCAACATTTGTTATAGCTAAAGCCGCTGGGCGCACGCTGTCATCCGCCACTGCTTCGGGAAGAGCAGTTTCTTTCCAATCCAAATTTGCTATCCAAATTCCCTTGCCAAAAATCCCAGGCCCACCTAGTATAGCGGGAATGGTCACTACGCTCTGATCAGATGCCGTTATGAAAATATTCTTTTCCAAACTATAGAAATAGTGACTGTATCCGCAGACCACAGCCACAATAAAACGCCGTAAAATACTTGGATCTATTCCTAAATTCGCTGGATCTATTTGTGATGCTTGTTCCAAGAAAGTTACAAACAGTAAGTAGTATTCATGAACTATGAAAACTACATTTAAAGGGCCGTTTGTATTTCCTTGCTCTCGTTGCTGTTCTGCAAATTCCTCTGCTGCGGTTTTGAATTTTTCCGACCAATCCAGCACGAGAATATTCGGTGCTCCTGGAGCTTCTCCCTGCCGATCGCCAATCCACTTTACTGCTTCACCCATTCTCTTATAGTATTGCAATTCGCCAAAACTTTTATCTTCGTACTCGTACCTCAAACTATGTGGTCTGCCACTTCCTGCAGCCCTGTCTCTGTCAAAGTTCTCTAAGGCTCTTACAGCTTTTTCTGTAAAGACTCCTTCTAATGCTCCAGGTGGACAATTAGCAAAATTGAAGCAAAACGGGAAGAATAGAACGCCATTATTTACGTCGTAATCCTTAATGTTTGGTTGGGCCTTTGATGTGGTATCAAGAAAGAAATCTTTTACCGTAGTTAGTACTGTTATTCTATTTTCAGCTAATATTCCCAAAAACCGCGAAAATTCTAATGGGGCTTGTATGTCGTGATTACCAAAACCAACATAAAGGCGATCGCCAAATATATCTCGCAATTTTTTCACAAAGTCAGTTATTTCTGGCCCGTCTAGTTTAAGGGTTCCTTGTCTGTTGGCACAACCTCCAGCTACTACACAAAAACTGCCCCCGTCCGAATTAGCGCGCTCGACAACTGCTAATACGCTGTCACGGACAGGCTGTCCCAAAAACGCGTTGTCAATGTGCCAATCAGCAAGGCCTATTACTTGTTTGCTGTATAATTGCTCGGTAACGGGAACATACGGAGCGCAACCTCGCAGTACAGCTTTGCCCATTTTTTTGTAAGTAAATGGGTGACCATCAACAATGTGAACAACTGCCTCTTTTTCAGATGTTGGAGTATCGTTTAGATGCGAATCGCCGAATGATACAATTCCCTCCTTTCCTGGAAGACACTGATTCCCAGCTGCATCTACTGCAAAATTTGTTTGTGGCTGGGCGTTAGACCGTGCTGCTTCAACATCCGCAACAAAGCAAATTAAAGAGAATAGCCCAAATAAAACATTTAACGACTTCTTGTGCATTGTACAATACCTAAAAAATTCACAAAGGCCGCTGTCTCATGGAGACTATAGTGCTCGCAAATATGCATATCAAGTTTATTCCATACCAAGCCCAGGGCGTCCTCATGAAAAAAGATGTACTGCATGGGATTGACGTTTAACGCACAAAGTGGTATAAATCCGCTTTTGGTCGTATTTTGAGCCATTTTTATGTCAATTGTAGTTTGTCGTG
>JAIRNW010000084.1 GCA_031257795.1 Holosporales bacterium
GAAGGTCTAAAAAATCTTTACTTCAGCGAGGATTGAGAGCAATGAACGGTATATTTGTTGGGACTTGTTTTGTACACCAATTGTGGGAGTTCTTGAGATGCGTTGGGTGTTGAGGTCTCAACCTCACGGCGTCCTCATGAAAAAAATGCAGCAAAATCTCGTGTTTTGAGCGCTGGGTAGGCTTATGTTTTTTGCCTCGTAGTTGAAACTGAGCCGAAATTGCTGGCATAAAATTGGAAAAATGTCTCGAGTGTAAACCCAACATTTCCAGGAACCCAGGTTTTACTACATTTTTTTTCATAAGGGCACCCTGGCCTCAGTCACAAGACGGTGATGAAATTGATGTCAAGATCATACGTCTTTGCAGTTAATTTATAATTAACGTGGTTTTTCTTGCGTTTTTTACACTTTGCCACATAACGAAACATGTGGTAGCGCTGGCATAGCTGAGTAGTAACACCCAAGCGCGTCATAGTGCGCTGTTCGCGTCTGTGTTTTGAAGATCGCCCTGCCCTGTTCGCAACTGCCCACAAGCAGCCAGGATATCCACCCCGCGCTGCTGCCGCACAGTGTTATTCACTCCGCAGTTCGTCAAGATCTCAGAAAAAGTGGCAATCCTCTCGCGCGACGACGTCTGAAATGTCGCCCCAGGCCAGTAATTCCAGGGAATAAGGTTAACCTTCGCCGGGATCCCCGAAATCAGCCGCGCCAAATCGCGCGCGTCCTTGTCGGAATCGTTCATCCCCTTCAGCATAACGTACTCGAACGTCACGCGGCGCGACTGATTAATGCCCGGATACTTCTGCACCGCGTCCAGCAAGGAGCTCAGAGGGAACTGCTTATTTATCGGCATCAGATAGTCGCGCAATTTATCATTTGTTGCATGCAGGGAGATCGCCAAATTCACACCGAGCTCCTCGCCACAGCGCTTAATGTAAGGAACCACCCCAGCGGTTGACAGCGTAATGCGCCGCCTCGAAAAAGCGAGCCCATCCTCTGCCATTATTATTTTTATTGCTCGAGAAACATTTTCGTAGTTATGCAGAGGCTCCCCCATGCCCATGAAAACAATATTCGTCAAAGTACGCTTGGAATCCTTTCCGCCGGTGTCGCCGAGAAGGTCGCGCATCAGCAGCACCTGCCCAATAATCTCGTGTGCCTCCAAATTCCTGGCGAATCTTTGGGTTCCAGTGAAACAGAATGCACACTTTACCAAACAGCCGATTTGCGAAGAAACGCACAGCGTGGCTCTGGCCAACGGCTCTGTGATCATTGGTTCATTTGCGGAGACCGGCAGCAGATCGCTATCATCGTAGTCTGGCCTAGCCGCACAGCAGGCTACGGGAATGCCGGTGTCATCTATTTGGGCGGAGTGCGGAACAAAAGCCTTTTCAGGGATGAAAACCATTTCAACAATGTCACCACCCGAAACCTCCAGAGCGAATTTCATTGTTCCGTCAATTGAATGTTTCTTTTCGGATATCTTGGGAAGCTCAATAGAATATTTTTCCGTGAACTCATCACGCATTTTCAGTGGGATGTTGGTCATGACGCCGAAGTTGCGCGCAGCAGAGACGTACAGCCACTCCCACACCTGATTCGCCCTCCAGCTCTCGTAGCCAGATTCGCGGAACATACTGATGATCTGGTCTTTGTATAGACCGAGCAACGGCGTTTTCCTAGGAATCTGCGGTTCACTCATTGCAAAAGCCACTTGTTGAGGCGTCGACGCGGCTGAGCATTTCACTACTCCTCGTCGATCGGTAGTTCAATGTCGTCGTCGAAACTGCCATCAAGAGTTTCCACCAGATCATCGGCCGTGACGTCCTCTACTTCATCAATATTACTGAAAAGATTGGCGTCCAAATCCTGTAGATCTGCGCGCTTTTTCCCTTTAGACAACAGCTGTAACTCCGCCGCTGTGCCGCACTTAGGGCACACCGGAGACGCCTTTTTTAGGTCGTAATAGCGCACAGAACATCCTGCACACACACGTTTTTTCCCCCAAGCCTGAGCAACCATAACCCCTCACAAACAAAACCACCAGAAAATATCCATAGCCACAAAAAGTTTGTTGGTTCGTCGAGCGGCACCCCAACAAAGTCTGCGATTTTGATGGGAACCAGATGCGTTGACTGGAGCAGTACGTTACACAGTTCTTTTCTTGTACTACGTGTCTCCTGCTCCAAATCCTTTTATGGCTTGTTTTACACGTTCTCGGTAGCACAAAAATAGCACTCAAGTCTACGATAAAGCTCGCACCGCGCAATTCAATTTTTGCGTTGACGGTTTTTATTGTGTTCTTGCAAGTTTTTGCTGAAAACGTGTCCTCTTGCCCCGTCCGGAGCCACCACGAAATATAGCATCCCGGAGGACTTTGTTGTCAGCGCTTTGAAAACGGCCTCAATCGACTCTTCCCCTGGGCAGCAAATCGGCCCAGGAGGAAGCCCCCTATTTTTGTATGTATTATAAGGAGAAGCGAATGCTAGATCGCTTTTGCACAGCAGCCGGTCCAGGGGGCGTCCAGTTTCGCGCTCTATTGCGTATATGATCGTCGGATCGGCCCCTAGCGGCATCCTCAACTCCAGGCGATTGAGGAAAACCTCTGCAATAGCGCATTTCTCCTCTGCAACGTTCGTTTCTTTCTCCACAATCGAAGCCAAAATAATAATTTCATGTTTGCTGAGGCGGACCGATGGCCGCGGCCGCTGCTGTCCGGCCGTTGTGCGCAGTGCCGTTGGATACAGAGAATCGAGGCGTCTGAGCAACTTCTGCTGTCCGGCCTTCAGCATCGTAACTACTTTCTGCCGCGTTACGCCGCTTCCGGAAAAAAAAATGGTTCCTGGAAGTATGCTGCCTTCCTGGATCGTGGTTAACGGGCTTCCGCTGAGTTTATGATGTGAATTTATTCTTTCTAACGCCAATTGAGCCGTGAAGCCCTCTGGAATTTGTACCCTATGAACAAGCACAATCCCATTTATGAGCATGTTAACAAGCGCCGATAGCAAAATGTTTTTCGGAATGAGATACTCCCCAGCCTGTAGTCTCCCGACCCCGCCTAGCATAAAAGCTCGTAGTATGAAGGAAAGGCGGTTGCTGACAAGCCCTTTCTCGAAAAGCAGTTCCGCAATGCCGAGCACGCCGAGCCCTTTACGAATCTCTACAGAAACGCACTCAGTGGAAGCACAATCCACCTGTTTGCCGCATTCTGCAGTACTCCCAGCCTGTTTGTCACTTGCAAACTGCTGCGCTTTGTCTGGGAAACAAACTGGGCAGAAGACTTTCTTTTCACTCCATGATTTGTCAACTTCACCGCCAGCAAACTTTTTGCGACTCGTGACACACACAGAGACCGCCGTTTCCGTACTCTGCTTCGATTTCTTAGAAAAATCCGCATAGCTAGCCGCGTGCGCACTGCAAGACGCAACGCTGCCCAACAACACAAGCAACACAGCTACGCAAACTTTTTGTAACTGGGTATCGTTAGACAATGTTGGCGAACGACCTACCACCTCGCCCTATCGAAAAGGAAACCTTCCCTGGTACCATCGCAAACAAAGTATGGTCTTTCCCCATTCCAACATTTTTTCCCGGATGAAATTTCGTCCCGCGCTGACGTACGATAATCGTTCCAGCATTTATGCTCTCGCCACCAAAGCGCTTCACTCCAAGTCGGCGCCCAATGGAATCTCTGCCATTTCTAGAACTACCGCCTGCTTTTTTAGTTGCCATTTTTCGTCCCCTCCGTAGCCTCGTCCTGTTCCTTATCCGCTACTGCTGCAGCCTGAATATCCTCCGCGGGACTTTGAACAACGACCTGCTCCTGAATACCAATTCCAGCCTCGCCGCCTTCCGACGCGCCGTCTTTGCCAGCCTCAACAACAGCCGCCGTCGTTTTCCTGAGAAGCTGTATTGGGATAGAAAAAACCGTCGCTGCGTCAACGACCACTTCCTTCACCTTCAAAAGGCAGAGCTGTTGTCTGTGCCCGACCTTTCTGCGGTAATTGTGACGGCGCTTTTTCTTGAAAACCAAAACCTTTTTGTCCTTGAAAAGCTTCAACACCTCGGCGCGCACAACCGCTTCCGCGCTGATCTTCGCCCCAAGCGCTAGCTCCCCATCAGCACGGCTAATGGCCAACACCTCGCTCAGCTCGACGACGTCACCCTCGCGGGCCGCCTCCATCTTTTCAACGGCGAGAATATCACCAGGAGAGACCCGGTACTGCTTTCCTCCAGTTTTTACAATTGCAAACATCTGATCCTCCAGTATCAATCGTTAACGTAAGGGAGCAGGGCCAAAAATCTCGCCCGCTTAATCGCCTTCGCCAACTCCCTCTGTTTTCTAAAACATACAGAAGTTACTCTACTGGGGATGATCTTTCCGCGCTCAGACAGAAACTTTGTCAAAGTCTTAACGTCTTTGTAGTCTATCTTCGGAGCATTCTCCAACGAGAACGGGCATTCACGCCTTCTCTGCACTTGATGTCGCAGGCTTCTGTCCTGCTCGCCGAAATCAGAGTCTTGAGACCTGCCGGCGAACGGCGTCCGAGCCTTCCCATATCCAGACGACTGCCTTCCCTTATCATTCTCTCCGGCGCTTGTCGCCTCGCCTTCTGGCCTGTTTTTTGCAAAATCCGTCATAACGCCTCCTATTGCTCTGCACTTTCATTCAAAGAAAAGCTTTCCCGATAGTGTCTGTTTTGCATAAGGGCAGACGGGTTGCTATCGAGGGCCTCAACATTGACCACAAGGTGGCGCAACACACTCTCGTTGAGACGCAACTTTCTAGAAACTTCAGCAACAACAGGGCCGCTGCAGATAGAGTTTATCAGCACATAATGGCCGCGCTTACTCTTCTTCACAGGGTAAGCAAACTGGCGCAGACCGCAAAATTCGGTTTTTGTAACGTCCCCGCTGCCTTCCTTTATCACCTTTGTGATGTCAGCCGTTATAGATTCAACGACGGCTGGGGTTGCATCGGGCCGGACGATAAAAACGACCTCGTAAAATTTCCTCATCATAACCTCTTTCCGGATACCACCAAGAGCGCGCCGTGTGGGCGAATTGGCGGCAGCCTACGAAAAACCCATAGGCAAAGGGCAAAAAACTACCGACTATAATCATAGCAGCTTTTTTATTTTTTTCAAGAGATGCTCAGCCACAAAAAGTTTAGGAGTTCGTCGCTTCGGTGCTCGGCTTGGGCAGCACGTATAGTACGGCTCTGCGCCTGCGCTTCGAGTCGCACACCTCAACCCTTTTCTCATGTGGAGTGTTGAGATTTGAAATAATTCATATCGCACTTTTCCCTAGGCTGCACTATACTGAAGGCGCATCGCGTGTTACGCTTTTTGGGGAAAATGGACCTCTTTCGAAACCTTCAAAATCAGAATTTTGGGAAGGAGACACGGAGCACAGAAGCGGAGCGTACTTAGATGTACGTGAGCATTCGAGCACCGGATCGACGTACCCAAAA
>JAIRNW010000086.1 GCA_031257795.1 Holosporales bacterium
TTTTGGGTACGTCGATCCGGTGCTCGAATGCTCACGTACATCTAAGTACGCTCCGCTTCTGTGCTCCGTGTCTCCTTCCCAAAATTCTGATTTTGAAGGTTTCGAAAGAGGTCCAATAACATCCTTCAAGCAGCGACAAACACCCCCGGCTTCTAGATCATTGCTCAAAAAACTAGCTCTTTTTTTAAGACCTCAAAAACATCTCCTCTCTCCAGCACTACATCTGGATCTTTTGTAGACTTTGAAAGACTACCAAAAGTGCTTATAACGTTTGTGTAAAGATCGGTCTTTTTAAGTTCCAGATAAAAAGCATCATACATCCCTTCAACACATTTAAGAGCTGCCACGAGCACTTTAGATTTTGCTTGGGGATCGGCTCGACGAGCCCACAAACTTTCGGTGACGGAGTATCCCTAAGCGACGTTCAAGAAAGACTGAACCCTAGACGACGCCTCTTCTTCATCAATATCCTCGATCAACGACAGCTCGCGCACGAACCGCTCCATCGCCGTCTGGTATATCTGTCTCTCGCTGTACGACTGCTCCCCGCTCACCTGGCATATGTACAATTCCCTAATCACGTCAGCCAAGCTGCCAACCGTCCCCGAGTTTATCTTCGCTTCGTACTCCTGCGCGCGGCGGCTCCACATGGTCTTCTTTTTCTTTGTCTTCACGGCGAGCATCTTCAAGGCCGCCTGCATCTCCTCTTTCCCGGAAAGCCCGCGTAAACCAGCCGCTATCGCTTTCTCAACAGGAAGTCTGAGTACCATATGATCTTTATCGAAATTGATCACATACAGCCCAACCGTGGTTCCGCCAATTTCGTGATTTTCAATATCTACAAGGCGCCCAACACCGTGAGCTGGATACACCACAAACTCACCAACTTCGAAACTCCCTCTCTTATCCACTACCCATCTCCTAAGACAGAACCGTACACGTTCTTATAGGACATGATAGGGGAAAATCAAGTATTTACAAGCGAAATGTGCAACACCGGGTTTTTACTATCCAGTCATCGAAAGTTTGCGAGCAGGAGACACGTCGCGGGCTCTCATTCAACGAGTTGAATGGTGGCCCGGAGCGCAACCGCCGAGCCATACTTAAGCGTAACGCGCTTAAGGAGAGCAACACCTGGCTCCCGGCAAAGTCGTAGACTTTGTTGTGGAGCGGTTCGACGAACCAACAATTCACTTGTGATTGGCTATATGCGGCGAATCTCCTTCACATAATCCCTTTTATTGTTGTGGATAATCTAGATTTTCTTCGCAATTATTATAAAAATCACTTTCATCCCCAGTCGATCCTCCTCCATTTTCTCTTCCCTCAGCGTTTATCTCGCCGCAGTCGTGGTTGTGACAGCCATGAGGATGGTGGTGGTGTGGCCCGTGGAAAAGTAGACTATGCAAACAATGGTGTATTTCCTTGCTAGTGTCGTATGGCGCAAAATTTGCTGCCCCAATTGGAGGCAAGACCTCCTGTATTCTCTCGGCTAACGTTTGCAGATCTTTAATAAACTTCGCCTCCGACACACCATTGCTGTCTATTATCTTCAGAACATTCACGTTATGCCCTAACAACAAGCTCTTCAGCAGCGCCTGCTCCGCCTTCATATGCCCGAGCTCTTCCATCAGTATATTCATGTTGCGTCTTGTCTCTTTTTGGAAAGAGTTAAGGCTCGAGATTATGTGGCACAGTTTGCAGCTGTTAGACTCTGTTGTGTGGGTCTGAGCCTCTATACGCTGTCTAACATTTCCTCCTGCTATTACGTCCGAATTTGTGAAGCCCATAGCCTCTTGGATGGATGCAAAGGAGTTGCTGTTGTCTTGCTCGACAACCTCCTCGGGATAATCAGTTCCCTGGCCAGACTCCACAGCTACCGGAAGCGAATAGTCCTTTGGAAGCAGGCCTGTTTGAGTAAAAAACTCTAACAACACATTGCGAAACTGTTCCGATAAAGTTGGAGTGGCAAAAAATTCTTGATTCAATGGATCAAGAACATCTGGGCTGCTCGCTCCACCTTCCGAACAATTTGCTTGCCAACAAAAAGAAAAACAAGACGTCATAACAACTGCAGCTTTAATAAACGACTTCTTCATACTACTAATCCCCGATTTGTTTACTACTATGGCTGCAAGTATAAAAGAAGAATGGTTAAAAAAAGATGTATTGGGCTTTGTTTTTGAAAAGAATGTATTGAGTAAATATTCATTAACTTCAAATTAGTTTTCATCCTGTACGATCTGTATAGAAGATCTCTTTTGTGGCTGGGTATAATGCGAGACGTCTGCAAAAGAAAAATCTACGGCTTCTCTTTGATAGAGGTATCAATAGTATTATTGATTGCTGGAATTATTTTCGGTGCAGTATTGAAGGGAAAAGATCTAATAGAGCAAGCAAAAATCAGGTCGGTTGCTGCCGATTTCTTTAATTTACAGTCATTCATTTCCCTCTACTCAACAGACTACAACGACCTGTTTGATCAGCCGTTTTTGGTGTGGGAAAAATTACACGCCGCCTCAATGGCACCATCCCCAAATCCGCCAAACTCCAAGCTTGGCGGGAGTTTTAGCATAAGTAGGATATACGGCAAGCACTACCTAACGCTCGCAGCTGTGGATCACGAGGATGAAGGGGAGGGAAGGGCCTTCCTGACGTTTTCGCAAGCCAAGTCTCTCTATGCCAAATTAACCTCAGACCAAAGCGGAGATAGCGACGCCGTGATTGTACAAAACAGCAAAGGAGACGTAGTTAACATAAACAAAATTAAATATTCAACGAACGATAGATTTAGCGTTTCATTGCTGATTGAATAGGGAAAGAATGTTCCAAAAACGAAACGCAAACGCCCACTTGACCATAGACGAGAAGATCTTGTGGTTGCGTCTTTTTTTATCTAAGGGAATTGGGCCAACGAAATTTTGGGATATTTTAAAGCGTACGAATAATGTTATAGGTGATGCGGTTCGGTATGTGCGGGACGTTGCCGGGACCGAAAAACAAGCAGAAAAGTTACTTTTAGCCCACGATAAAAACAACTTTTCCTTACTCACCGCGTGCGAAGAAAGCTTCCCCAAGCGCCTCCTAGAACTACGAGATTGCCCACCTGTGCTGAGTGTTGTTGGGAATTTGGCTCTACTGAACGCAGAGGCAATCGCCATAGTTGGGGCCAGAAACGCCTCCTTGCTTGGTAAAATTTTTGCAGGAAAGATCGCGAAGGGCCTGGGAAGCGGGGGAGTTGCCGTGATTTCCGGTTTTGCCCGCGGAATAGACACGGCCGCCCACGAGGGTAGCGTTGAAACTGGGACGGTCGCCGTTTTCGCGGGTGGTGTGGACGTCATATACCCAACGGAAAACGCGGCGTTGCGCGATGCGATTTTGAAAAACAACGGTGTAATTGTTTCTGAAATGATGCCGGGAACCACAATAGACGCCTCCCTTTTCCCGCGGCGCAACAGGGTTATCGCCGGGATGTCGGTTGGCGTTGTGCTGATTGAGGCCGCATTAAAGTCCGGCTCGTTGATCACGGCGAAGTTTGCGCTTGAGCTGGGGCGGGAGATTTTTGTGGTCCCTGGGAGCCCGTTTGACGCCCGCACGAAAGGGGGTAACTTACTGATAAAGCAAGGGGCCGTCCTGATTGATTCTGTTGAAGATATTTTTGAGGTTTTGCAAAGCTCTGAGGGAAGCAGGAGGCCACACCCGTGCGCTGTGGCGGCGGCGAAGGCGGTGGCGATACGCAAGGCCGAGGTTGACGCGGCGGTGGTTGAAAATGTGGCGGAGGATGCAGTGGCTGAGCGCACGGCGATTGGCGAGGTTGCGGAGGCTCCATTGCATGGTCAGGCTGAAGCTTCATTGGACCTCTTTCCAAACTCTTCAAAATCAGTTTTTGGGTACGTCGATCCGGTGCTCGAATGCTCACGTACATCTAAGTACGCTCCGCTTCTGTGCTCCGTGTCTCCTTCCCAA
>JAIRNW010000019.1 GCA_031257795.1 Holosporales bacterium
AACGAAAGAATACGCGGAAAAGAACGGGATAGTTTGTCATTATTTGCCTCCATATAGTCCGAATTTGAATTCGATTGAGCGATTATGGAAAGTGATGAACGAATATGTGAGAAATAATAAATTTTTTACAAACCCACGAGAATTTCGAGAGGCCATATGCGGATTTTTTTCGAATACTTGGGTACTAATCGCAGATACTATGCGATCACGAATAAATGATAACTTCCAGACCTTGGAAATTCCCATACATTCAGGCTAGGTGTGTATATGCAAACGAGATCGGAATTCTTGTGCCCGAACTTGCAGCAGGAGTAAAACAAGATGTGGCCGAGGGGCTTGTGGCATATGTTCATCAAGGAGCCGATACACACACACCTATGATTCCAAGTCCACACCTGACGAGTGACTGGTAAAATCAGACGTTGGTGGAACAGCAAAAGCAGGACATAGTAGATTTAGTTGCTGAACATATACAGAGATTACGTTATGTAACTACTAACCCACTTCTAGCATTTCAGTTTTTATCAGCGATAAGGCCGCAGGCAATATTTTTACAACAAGGGGTTGATATTTGGCGGTGTCTATTGTTTCTCTGTTCTGATTCAAAAATACGTGGGGTATTAGAGGGCCTCGGAGCTGGAGAAGTTGCCGAGCTGGGCAAGTGCGGAGGTGATGTGAGGGCTATCGCGTGCACATTGGTAGGAATTGTTGGGTGTGAACCAAAAGACTTGGTATCGGCGGTAAAAGCAATGACTGTTGGTAAATACAAAGAGCTGGTCGGCAAACGATTAGCCTTGTTGCGGAGACCACTCGTTGAGCCGGGGCCTAGGGTGTTGGAGCCTGAGTTACGCCGCTCGCCAGATAAAGAGCACGATGGTGGGCGCCAATTTGCAACTCTCAATTTTATACCACTTACCGCTATTGCTAACTTCAAGGATCAAAACGTGGAAAGAGTGAAATTTTTGAGTGGACTCTTTCCTAGTTATTGGGGGGGAGGAGGGCCGTATGTGTGGCTATACAACAAAATCTTAGAGATGCAAAAGCAAACATTGCTTGACGGAACAGATGCATTTGTATGGTTTTTACAGGTTTTTGATTTTCTCGAACTAGTGTTCAGTCGTGGATGCAAGTCTATGCACTGTGACTGGGTCGGATTTGACCATCCTGGGCTAAGTGTATTGAATATAATTTGCTCTAAGATAGGAAAAACCGGGGTTCTTGCGAAGATGCTACAAGACCGCTTTAACACATCATGGGGGAAAGGTGGTCATTTTGAAGAGTTTGGGGGTATGATCGGCTTTGCCGGCTCTGTAAGTAAGAAAGATAACGAGAAATTGAGAAGGAAACACAACTCCCCCTTTTTCGGCAGCAAACAGTGAAGATCCTCCCCTGTCACAAAAATGGTTGTTGGCAGGGGCCTCGGAGTGCAGAAGCGTAGTGTACTAAACGTACATTGGTTTCGAACCGGATTCGACGCAGAAAAGATCAATTTAAATCATTGATTTTGTCCAAATTAAGCATGGTCGCTCATTGTGTAAACTATTAATTGGTGCCTTGTAGCATTTTTATCTAACAATGAACATGTCTATTATGCCAACTGGTTCTAAGAATCTCAGATTCTAAGACCTAACCGAATTTCTCTTGCCAATCGCTCCAGAAAGGCCACCAAGAGCCGTCGCAACGTGTTGTTTGCCGCAGCCACTCGTCAGCGTCCATTTTTTTTGCGCGATTTTCGCTTTGTGGTTGATTTCTTTCGCGCATAGCACTGTTTTCAACGTTTTCAGGAGAAGTGTTTGCACCTTCAAGTTTATAAAAATAATACTTATTAGTAGTTGGCGAATTTATACATCCGGCAATATGCCCGCCTCCACCTAAAACGAAAATGGCGTTTTCGAGGTGTTCAAGGGCGGCGTAGCAGGATTGCCAAGGAACGATATGGTCCCTTTGGGCCCCGAAAACAAACACTGGATTCTTGATTTTTCGCACGCCAGCCTGCACAACACCCTCTTCTGACAAAGTTCCGCAGTCTTTATTAGAGTCGTCTAAAGGACTTTCGGGCGCGAAAAAAATATTCTTATTCCACACCATTTCCATAAAATCAAACAGCAATTCCGTATAAAGATTAGGCGCGTCGGCATTCCAAAACAAAAAATCCATAGGCTCAATATCCTGTCCCAATAAATACCTCTTAACAAAATTTGGCCAGATTAGCTCGTTTGCACGCAAAAGGCAAAATAGCTGTATTAACCACTTTCCAGGGATGACCTTTTTCCGAAAAGCCTGCTGTTTGCTAATATACTTGAACTGCTCGCTAGGCAGGAAAAAATCAATCCACTTCAACAAACTAAAATCGTACGGTGCCATTAAGAGGGTGATTGACCCTATGTGCTCGAGAAGCGGATCGACAGGTGAACAAACTTTTTGGGGCTGGGTTTTAGCTAGCATAACGAGCACAAGCGTCCCCGCAGCACACATCGCCACAATATTAACTTTCCCTTTAAGTCCAATACTCTCCGCGCGTTTTACAACCTCTTCTATTGCCCTCCTTATGCCAAAAACAAGGTACTCATCCAAAGAAAAGTCAAATTGTTGACCACTATTGTCCGCTTTGTTTTCTGAACGCTCATCCGCGCGAGAATTAATATCCGGCGAGCACCACGACAAAACGAAAACACGCCTCCCTTGTTTTAAGTTAAATTGTATGAAAGATTTTTCGTCTGTTAGATCGAAGACGTAATATTTGTTGATCCAGGATGAGATTAATAAGAGCGGGGCTTTCTCAATAGGTCTATGAACAAGCACATCATTCGTTGGCAAATATTCGATTAGTTCGAAAAAATCATTTTCAAAAACGATATTGCCAGGAGTTGTCGCGATGTTTTCCCCAAGAGTAAACGCCTTCGCATCAGTTAACGGCGGAACAACCCCGCCTCCTGCGATGTCCTCAAAAAAATTTCTAACACCGCGAATATAATTCTCGCTGTTTTGCAAAATTGTGTTTCTGATGACCTCAGGATTCGTGAATGGTAAATTGCTAGGGGAGTAGGCGTCCAAGAAAAAAGTCGACCAAAAATCCAGCTGCTCACGACCCCACTTAGGAAAAACTGCGCTCGACTCTTTTAGTGAGGTCTGCACATTTCCTTTCCACCAGAAGAATTGCTCTTTCAATGCTCGGAAAAAATCATTCTCCTCCCATTCCGGAGCGGTAAATCTCCAATCACCACGGCGCTTCTGCTCCCGCTCCTTTTCGTGACTTGGTACACTACGTGCAGCTTCTTTCTCCTCTCTTCCCAATTTTCCCATTTACGAAGCTTACCGGCGTCACACTTGCCCCTACTTCAAAGGTACCACAAGAACAAGAGCCTGCTTACATGAGATTTAGAACCCGTTGACATAATGGACCTCTTTCGAAACCTTCAAAATCAGAATTTTGGGAAGGAGACACGGAGCACAGAAGCGGAGCGTACTTAGGTGTACGTGAGCATTCGAGCACCGGATCGACGTACCCAAAAACTGATTTTGAAGAGTTTGGAAAGAGGTCCAATTTAAATCTTATGTCAACAGGTTATTATGCCGCTGCCCGCTCAATATTCACCCCACAAGCCTGCAGTTTCTTCTCGATATGCTCGTACCCGCGGTCGATGTGGTAAATGCGCCGGATCTCCGTGGTCCCGCTGGTCGCCGCCCCCGCCAAAACCAACGAAACCGACGCCCTAATATCCGTCGCCATCACCTGCGTTCCAGTCAACCACTTCACCCCGCGCACCAAAGCAGACCCGCCGTGCACCGTGATGTCCGCCCCCATCCTGCATAGCTCGAGCACGTGCATGAATCGGTTTTCGAAAATCGTTTCAGTGATCAAAGCCGCGCCCGAACAAATCGTCATCAGTGCCATGAATTGCGCCTGCAGGTCGGTTGGAAAGCCCGGGAATGGGCCGGTTATCACGTCCGTCCCACGTATATCTTGCGTCATTTCAACTTGAACGTTCGCTATTTCGAACTCGCTGTCAACACTTTTGGTCTGCCGCGGAATTTTAACTATCCGCGCACCAGCTTTCTCTAAGCTTTCCCAGAAAACAGACAAGTCATCGAAAATCACATTCTCCAGCAACACTTTCCCGTGCGTTATCGCGGCCCCCACGGCGTACGTTGCGGCCTCGATTCTATCTGGAATGATTGTGTGGTCGACTCCGTGGAGCCTTTCCACGCCGTGCACCACGAGCGTGTCAGAACCAATCCCGTAGATTTTCGCCCCCATCTTGACCAAACACCTCGCTAAATCGCACACCTCCGGCTCCTTCGCTGCATTTCTGATAACGGTTCTCCCTTGCGCGAGTGTTGCCGCCATCAATAAATTCTCGGTGGCAGTAACGCTAACCATCGGCATCGCGAAATCCGCGCCGATCAATCCCTTTTTGGGGGCTACGGCGTGTATGTGGCCATTCGCAACGGAGATCTCGGCCCCGAGCGCCCGCAAGCCGTCAATATGCATGTTTACTGGGCGCGTGCCTATGGCGCATCCTCCTGGGAAAGACACCTTGACCTCCCCATCTCTCGCTAAAATCGGTCCTAAAACCAATATGGAGGCTCGCATTTTCCTGACGATGTCATACGGGGCCACGTGGTCGGTGATGCTGGAGACTTGCAGAGTGCAGGTTTTCTGCGACTTGTCGAAGTCTACGTTGGCGCCGTGGTGGTCCAGAAGGTTGAGCATTTGCGTGATGTCGTTTAGGTCCGGGACGTTTCGCAGGATGACTGGGGCGTCCGTAAGCAAGGACGTCGCTAAAAGCGGGAGGGCAGCATTTTTAGCGCCCGCTATGCTGATTTTGCCGTTTATTGGAACTCCTCCAGATACGATAATGCGCTCCATGTGTGCTCTCTCTATCTATGAAAAACCCAGTATATACAAATCTTGACTGACATATTGGAAAAATCTGAATAGTGTGTGTTACTAAGTCCCTCCTGAAGCACGAATTTCTTACAGACGAAGCTCGCAAAGAGCTCAAAACGAAGCCCCGCCAGGAAAAGGATCGGCGTATAGCGGACCGCATTAAGAACCCGTTGACATAAGATTTAAATTGTTGTGTATATACGGGACCCAGCTGAAACGTTGGGTTTTTACACCATTGTTCGTCCTTACGGGCGTCTAGATTTTGCACCTAGAGTTTCAGCTGGGATGAGTATAGCTATAAAGCCAGTCCACTGATGTTCCCCATGTGTCGACCTCTCTTATTTTCCTTCGAAAACACGCGTTCGTACGGAGCGCACATCTTCGAAAACCACCTGTCCTTATACTCCGTCACCGAAAGAATTGTTGGCAGGAGAAACGGAGCGCAGGCGAAGAGCTGCGTGCACGTACTGCTCCTGCCGAAATGGATCGGCGAACACGCAAACTTTCGAGGGCTGGGGATACATGTGAGACTGCTTTTGATTTGATCTTCCTAAGGGCTTCGCGTAGAATGCCCTTCAAAAGGGGGAGGTTCTCGCTCGTCGACGAATCTTCACCCGTTCCTCACCAACGGAGATTGTATGTCAGAACAGCGAGGCATGATCATTGCGATCGTTCTTTCCACTTTGATTCTGTTTGTTTTTCATTTTTTTTCAGAGCAGAACACCATTGAAGAGATGAAGAAAAATGAACCGGAGATTGCCGGCTACGTTAACAACGTTGCGAGCCCCGCGCAGGAGCCCACTCTAACAAGAGAAGACGCGCTGAATCTAAGCGAGCGCGTACAAATAAAAACGCGCAAACTCTCCGGTTCGATCAACACGACCGGAGCCATGATAGATGACATTTCCCTCGAGAACTACAAGGAAAACATGGCTGCGGACAGCGCGAACGTGAAGCTGCTCAATCCAGCAGGAACAAATGAAGCCAGCTACATTTCGCTTTGTTGGAGAAGCGCAGCGAAATCGGAGGGCGAGCTAAACGATAACACGTTGCCTGACGAGAAAACGAAGTGGAACGTGGTCGAGACGCCACCCGAAAACCAACTGATAAAACTGGCATACACAACCGCGAAGGGTGTCGCCTTCGAGAGAACAATTTCACTAGACGATAACTACATGATCTCGGTAACAGACCGCGTGATCAACAATTCCGAGCAAGAACTAAAGATTTGTCAGTGTGGAGAGATCGCGCGTGCGGCGGCTTTTTCAACGAATAAGCGCATCGCATCCTCAGTGTTCGAAGGCGGAATCGGCAATTTCGATAAGAATATGCGTGAGATTTCTTTCGAGAAGCTAGAGGGTAAGGATTCTGCAACACAGTGCATAAAAGATGTGATTTCCAATGGGTGGGTTGGCTTCACCGATAAGTATTGGCTCACTTCGCTCATAATAAAAGATACAAATCCGGTGAAAGTGAATATCGAAAAAGACGCCAATCTTATGAAATGCACGACCACCACTGGCGAGATACTAATAAAGCCAGGCGAGACCGTTGAGTATAAAAATTTAATTTTTGTTGGGGCGAAGGAGCTCGGGGTCTTGGAGGGTTACGGGAAAACCCACGGGATCGATAAATTCGACCTTTCCATAGATTTCGGCTGGCTCTACCTCTTAACGAAGCCTCTGTTTTATTTGTTGCAGGCCCTGTTTTCTTTCCTTGGGAACATGGCTCTTGCAATCATTTTATTAACATTGTTAAGCAAAGTGGCGTTGTTTCCTTTCGCGAGGAAATCGAATCTTTCTATGGCTAAGATGAAATCTCTTCAGCCAAAACTTGAAAGGCTAAAGCTTCTGTACGGCGACAATAAAATCAGAATGAACGAAGAGATGCTCAAATTGTATCGCAGTGAAAAGGTGAATCCGGCATCAGGCTGCTTGCCCTTGCTCATACAAATGCCGATTTTTTTCTGTTTGTATAAGGTTTTTTCCATCAGCATAGGGCTGCGTCACGCCCCGTTGTTTCTGTGGATCAAGGATTTGGCCGCCCCGGACCCATCTTCCCTATTCAACCTTTTCGGCCTTCTCCCCTGGGCCCCGCCGCAGTTCCTGCAAATAGGGATCTTGCATATCCTGATGGGGGCGACTATGTTTTGGCAGCAAAGGATTTCCCCGCAGCCAACGGACAATTCGCAAGCAAAGATGATGATGTATTTTATGCCGCTTAGCTTTGTTTTCATGTTCACGATTTTCCCGGTTCCGTCTGGGTTGCTTTTATATTGGACGACCAGTAATATTTTGGCGATTGTGCAGCAGCTTTTCATGACACCTAGGAACGCAGCGTGATTGGGAAAGATCCTGTATTTTTGCTTAGTGTGTACGATCCTGACAAAATCCCGCCGCCGTTACACACGCGCGAGGTCGCATTACTCGGCACTTCCAATGTTGGAAAATCCAGCTTACTCAGCGAGATAGCAAACAAAAATAATCTAGCAAGAGCCTCGAAGACCCCCGGCAAAACCAGGTGTATCAATTTTTTTCACATCCCACCGGAGATCATCATTGCAGACATCCCGGGCTTCGGGTTTTCCAAGGCGCCAAAGGCGGTCAGCGGATCTTGGCAGGAGCTCGTCGAGACGTATTTGAGGAATAGGGGGCGGTCTCTCATGGCGTATTTGTTGATCGACGGCCGTAGGGGGATTCGCCCTTTGGATATCGATGTTATGGTGCTTTTGGCTGAGAATAACGTGGGTTGCAAACTCGTTTTCACAAAAATAGACAAGCTAAACGTTGTGGAGAAAGAATCGTTGGCGGGGCATTGTTCGCAAGCAATTTGTGGCCTGGGGAGGCCACTAATTGAAATGGGCAAGCCCTTCATGACCAGCGCTAAAAACAGCATAGGTATACAAGAGCTGCGCAAAGACATGTTGAATTGGGGAAGAACCTGTTGACATAATGATTTCAATTGGTCTTTTGGGCGTCAAATCCAGTGCTCGAAGCTCATGTACGTTTAGTACACTCCGCTTCTGCGCTCCGTTTTCCCTGAAAAATCCTCAATTTAAATCTTATGTCAGCATGTTCTAAAGAACGGGATAAACGTATGACAACTAAACTCGAACGTGAAGGGGGGGCTATCCTCATTTTAGGATACGGCAAAACAGGTCAGGCGGCGGCCGACTTTTTTAATAGGAGGCGGGCAGAAAGTCTGCAGGAAGGAGAATTTGCCGGCCTTTCTGAAAATGGAGTGGTGCCTGAAGTCATTATTTTTGACGATAATTTATGCCCAACTGAGGCAGATTTAAACAAGGTATCCTTCATCGTCCAAAGCCCCGGTTTCCCGCCCAATCACCCAATCCTTCAAAAAGCCCGCCAACTAGGAATTGAAGTTTACAGCGATCTCGATGTTTTCGTTAGGGCCGTCAAAGGGTCGCAGATCGTCGGGATAACCGGGACAAACGGGAAAACAACGTCAACCGCGCTAACCCACCACATCCTCTCCTCTCATTTGCCCGCGGTTTTCATGGGAGGGAACATTGGCGTGCCAGCTCTCGCGCTCCCCATACACAGCAACGCGATATACGTTTTGGAAATCTCTTCGTATCAGCTTGAGATCTCGCACCCGCTGAACCTTTCGGTTGCGGCACTCACAAATATCACAACCGACCACCTCGCCCGCCACGAAACAATGGAAGAATACGCACGCGTTAAGGGAAAAATTTTTGACGGAGCAGACTATTGCGTTGTGTGCGGCGACGACCCTTTTTCGCTGGGGATTTGTGATCAACTGGAGGGGACCGGCGACGTCACCGAGATTTTCCTGGAAAACAACCCCGTTTTGAAGGAGCAATTGCGCAAAATGACCAGCTTGCCCGGCGACCACAACCTGCAAAACGTTGCCGTTTCGGTTAATATCGCGAGGTATTTTAGACTTAGCGAGGGGGAGATTGCGGCGAGTGTGCGGGGTTTTGCTGGGGTTGAGCACAGGCTTGAGTTTGTTGCGGAGGTTGAGGGAGTCACGTTTATAAACGACAGCAAGGCAACTAATGCGGAGGCCCTGATCAAGGCTTTGGCTAGTTTCACAAATAATCCCCCAAGTCCCAGAAAGAATTGTGGGCAGGAAACACATCAACTACCCCACGAGCTTGCAGGGACTGGAAAAATTTTCTTGATTGCTGGGGGGCGCGATAAAAGCGATGGCATCGCTCCGGCCGTGCCGCATATGCAGAATGTCGAAGCGATTTTTCTGATTGGAGAGGCGCAGGAGCGGTTTGAATCGGAGGTTGCGCCGTGGAGAGAGGGAAAGGCGCACAGCAGCGGAAGACGTGCCGTGTGTGAATTGTGTCCTGATTTGAAAGACGCGGTGGAACGCGCCTTTGAAGCGGCGCGTGGTTACACTAGACCTATTGTGCTTTTATCCCCGGCCTGCGCCAGCTTCGACCAATTCAATAATTTCGAGGAACGAGGAAAGGCTTTTAAGGATGCCGTTTCCGCGATAGCTGAGGCCAGCCACTAAAAGCACGCCGCCCCTAAAAAAGCCGAAAACCGTGGGCCCCACGCGATCGTCTTAAATTAGCACGAAAGAAACTGTTGCTATCCTGCAATACAACAGTTATACTGAGGTTTGGAGCATCAGAATTAAAAAAGAATAGAAGAGTTGCTACAGCGCTGCCGGCGTAGTATTTCTTTTGGAAATGAGAAGAAAACATAATGAAAGTATTTCAAGTTTTTTTAATTGTTGTGAGCTGCATTTTTAGCATCAACTCTTACTCAGCGGAAAGCCCAACGTTATCTTTGTATGAACTATACGGATTAGAGAATAGACCGCCAGATGAGAAAGATGAACAGTTTGCCGCGCAAGGCGTGGTAATACATAAATATAATACAATTGAAGAACCGGTCTGGGTTGTACTGATTGACGTAGAGGTTGTTGATAGCAACATCATAAACTTGCCATGTTTGGAAGCCCTGAGAGATCTTTTTTCCATAGACGAACCAGAGCGGGATCTCAGTGGAGTTGTGTTACTTTCAAAAAATGTAAAGAGGATTGTTCCTAGAGCTTTTTCCAGTCATACCCGGCTTTTTGAGCTGCGGCAAGAGCGTGGAGGTGGATTGGAAATAATAGAGGGATATTCTTTTAGCGATAGTTGGATTAGAACGATAACAATTCCGGCAACTGTTCACACTATTGAAATGTTCGGGCTTTGGGATGGAAAAGTAATGCTAGAAGTCAAATTTGAAAATGGGAGTAGACTTACTGAACTAGGTGATAGAATCCTTCCAGGATTTCTTAGGCAGATAGTTCTTCCACAGGGACTTAAGATTATTAAAAGAAACGCTTTTTTGGGGGTGCGGGGACTTGAAACGGTTAGAATCCCTGCTAGTGTCCAAGAGCTTAACACCCAACGCATCTTTACCCCACCGACAAAAACTGTAGAATGCGATCAGTCGTTATCTTAAAAAAAGCTATAAATTGTGCGTATTTCCTCAGGTAGCATCGTTCAAGTTTCCA
>JAIRNW010000022.1 GCA_031257795.1 Holosporales bacterium
TTCAGATTTAAAAAAGAGAAAAACATTCGAGCTGCTTTGTACAACAACCTTCTAAATTTCAACAAATTCTGTGAAGATTATGGACAAATACTATTTTGATTTCTGGGAAAAAGCCCTGGGGAGAGTTGTCCTGTCCAAGTTTGTTTGTTGTATCCCAAAAGGAAAGAAATTACAATCGATCAGTAGCTGATACGAGAATCGGGAAAGAGTGGATGATTTTTAATAACAGAAAAGAGGCTGAGTTTAATGTATGGCCGTGCTTTGTTGATGTTTTATCGTCTCTTTTGATATTGATCATTTTCATCATTATCGGTTTCTTCATATCCCAGGTCTACCTCTCCAACGCGCTCAACAACAGCGACACCTCGCTGCGCCAGCTGCAGGCCCTGATATTAAATCTGCGCGAAAAAATAGCGAAAACAGAGTCCGACAATCTCGATTTGCAAAAAGCCAATCATTCGCTGGAAGATCAATTAAGAACGCTTGTTGCTCAGATAAATAGTCTGCAAGTTTTGTTTAATCAAACTAAAGGGAATGAGGATAATTTGCGTAAAGAAAACAAGAGTTTCTCTGAAAAGATTGAGGAACTGACCGCGCACATAACGAAGCTTAATGCCCTCCTAGAAGCCGAGCGCAACGCCGCCTCCAAACGGGAAACCGATATTAAAGCCAGTTTAGGAGCCGAAATAACCAAAAAAATTGCAGAGCTAGAGAGGATCTCGGCTGAGCTCGATCTTCTGAGAAAACAAATCCCAGACTCCATACTACAAAACCCGAGTCTCCTGAAATATAGATCAGAGTTTTTTGCTCTGTTGCAAAATGTTATTGGGGGACGCTCGGATATTCGCGTTGTTGGCGATAGATTCGTTTTCCAGTCTGAGGTTTTGTTCGAACAGGGCTCAAACAGCATCGGCTATTCCGGGCAAAACGTTTTGAACGCTCTTGTTAAGATACTCAAAGAAATCACCGAAAAAATTCCTCCTGAGATTCACTGGGTGTTGGTGGTTGACGGGCACACGGACAGGGTCCCAATACACAACGACCGTTTTGATTCCAATTGGGAATTGTCGTCGGCACGCGCGATTAGCGTTGTGAAGTTTCTGATTAGCAAGGGTATCCCACCGCAACACCTTGCCGCTGCGAGCTTTGCTGAGTTCTTTCCACTCACTAATGATCAGGCAAAAATGGCCAAGAACCGACGGATAGAGATTCGTCTAGACCAACGATAGAACCTAAGAACCCGTTGACATAAGATTTAAATTGGACCTCTTTCCAAACTCTTCAAAATCAGTTTTTGGGTACGTCGATCCGGTGCTCGAATGCTCAACATCTAAGTACGCTCCGCTTCTGTGCTCCGTGTCTCCTTCCAAAAATTCTGATTTTGAAGGTTTCGAAAGAGGTCCATTGAGGATTTTTCAGGAGAAACGGAGCGCAGAAGCGGAATGTACTATACTCATCTCGTCTGACTCTCAGGTGTTTCACGCAGCTGAATTGCGGCATCCGAGTCGAGAAAAATCTTGGTTTTCAGGTTCGAAATGTATAAACGTACATGAGTTTCGAACCGGATTCGACGCAGAAAAGACCAATTTAAATCTTATGTCAATGGGTTCTCACAGCGCAGACCGTGGATAGTCTGTCTTCAGGTGGCGGATATCGTTTTATGTGGGCAATCAGAATGTGTTACTTTGTGCTCAATGGACAGCTAAGCATAGGAAGCCACTTTGATCGTAACTGCAGAACTATTTGCCTCGATTATTAATGAACAGAATTTCCAGCACAATACCAAATTCGTTGTTGGTGTTTCCGGCGGGGTTGACAGCATGTCGCTCGTTTTTCTGTTCAATGAATTATTGCTAAACACCTACGAAACAAATGAGAATCTAATAGCAGTTACTGTTGATCACCAGCTAACTGACGGCTCATCTGACGACGCCCTTCAAATACACGCCTGGCTGTCCGCCAAAAATATCCAGCACGAAATTTTGACATGGGAGCACGACACGCTATCATCGCGCATCGAGGAAGACGGGCGCACCGCGCGCTATCGCTTGCTAGGCGATTTTTGCGAAAAAGTCGGAAGCAACACACTATACATCGCCCACCACGCGCTGGACCAAGCTGAGACATTTCTCATGAGGCTGCGTCGGGGGTCTGGGTTGACGGGGCTGTGCGCCATACGTCCTCGAACCGTACTACATGGGGTGCTGGTCTGCAGGCCCTTGCTTGGGGTCTACAAGCAGGATTTGATTGATACCCTGCGTGAAAGGTTCGGCAATCATCCGCACTTAACAGACCCTAACAATAGTAAAAAAGAGCTCGAGCGCGTGGCTATCCGCCAAAACATGAAGGCTTTGGAGGAATGCGGCATATGCGCGAAGGGCATCGTTTCTTCTGTGAAACACCTGCAAGACATTGACGAGCAGCTACAACAGCTTGCTAAAATAGCTATTAGAAACTTTGTACGAAACGAAACAACAGAGACACAGGACAAAACAGTTGGGAACAGCGTTGCTCGTGATCAGGGAAACAAGAAAAACCAGCCGCCTTCAAAGAAAAACAAAGGAAATCCAGGTCTAAAGTGGGGCGTTCTAGAGGAGAATGGGGCGGCTCAGGGCTTGGACATGAGCCGTTACGCAGAAATCACAAAGGTTAGTCTTGATATAGTAAAAGAATGTATGCCACAAGTTGTCAAGATTGTGCTTCGAGAGTGTTTCATTCGAGTTACCACCTTTTCTTCTCAGGTTTGTTCGCAAAAAACCCTTGATAGGCTGTATGAAAAAATTACAAAAAGGGATTTTCGTGGAGCAACTGCGAGCGGCTGCGTGATCCGTAGAACTAAGGAGGGTTTGGAGGTGACTAGGGAGAATCGCAAGAAGGGGAGGCAGGCGGAGGAAGGACAGCTGCAGCGAGCAGCTGGTTGATTTTGAACCAAGGGGTAGTTCTTTAAAAAATTTACGCTGCTTCAATTTTTTGAACTTGAAAATTAACTTTTGTTTACTATGTATAACTATCTTGTGAATATTGGCCAATAGGTATGTTTTTCGGATTTCGTAATAAAATTAAAACGCTGGTTTGCTCATTGTTCCTTTTGACTTTTAGCTCCGTTCAACCTGTCGAAGCTGCTGCCGTGGTCAAAACTGTTGTCAGTGCGGCGTTGGATGTCTATGGTGCGCTGACTGGAGCAGGGGATTCCAGATTTGTTTCCAAACTTAACGCATTCGCTGACGTCGTCTACAAGAAGGTATCGCCTTTCTCTCGGATTCCGTCGCCAGTAGGACGATATATTGCTAAATGCCGTGGTGTAATGGACGGAGCCCTTGCAAAAATCTATACATGCTTTAGCTCTCTTGCTGCGCTAATGCAAAAGAATAAGTTGGTGAGAGACTTTGTACAAGGGACAATATTAACAATTTTGACATGTTTGATGACTGCCAGAGTTTCCAGAGTTTATAATGTTGAAAATATAGTTTACGACTGGAACCTAGCGGCTATTACAGCATCTGGCTCTATCGTTTTCAGCCTTTGTGACGTTCCTGTAGTGCTTGCAGCCTTGGTACCGTTGTCTGTTTACTTGTCTTCACGAGTATCGTTTGAGTCTGGTGTACAAGAAGGAATTGCACAAGCCATATTAAATGCTGGAGTGAAAAAAGAAGAGTTCAAATCACCAGACATGATTATGGAGCCATGGAGTGCCACCTGTAGTAATGATGGTAAAACTGTGAATCTTAAAATAACGGCGTCAACCGATGCGATTAAGCAGCGGAGCATAATGCCTTTTGAGGACGTGACGCCGGAGCGAGCGTTTGGTTTAGTTATGCAGGATGAAAGGATAGTAGATTTACAATCAGGAAAAATAGTGGCTATAGTAGCTAATAGTTTCGCAGAAGCAGGAGATAAGGCGCGGGCTTTCTTACATATGGTGAATCCATTAAGAATATTGAGGCGGTAAAGAATTGCATGATTCGGTATGGTGTTGCGGGAAGTGTGATAGAAGCGTGTGTAATGGACCAGCTTTTGTGCCATTGAGGAAGATAGCCAATCACAAGTGGATTGTGGCCAGGAGACACGCAGCCGCCGCGCCGTAGCCGTACTCAAGCGTACCGCTCAAGGCGGGCACCAGATCGACGAACCCACAGTTCACTTGTGATTGGCTATAGTCACCCAAGCGCCGTTATCGCCCCGGCTATTCCAGCCAACACCCCCCCCTTAACGTTAGCCTGGACCTTTCCGTTGACCTCTATCATCAGCGTTGCCCCATACATGCCCTGCAGTTTCGCGTCATCCTTGATCATCAAGCCTTCACGATTACTATTGAGCTGCGCCTTGTCCGTTATGTTCAAGCCCTCGCGCGTGCAATCCGTTGTTGCCTTCACTCCAACCTGCAAAGCTTCGCAATTGTAGTTCATGGTGGCCTTCAGCTTGATATTCATCCCCTCTCCGGTAAAATCAGACGTCGCCTTAATCTCCACATTTTTCGTCGCGTTGCCCACAATACTCCCCGTCGCCTTCAGCTCTATATCCTTTGTGGCCTGAATACTGATCCCCGCATTAGACTTGATAATGATATCCTTTGCCGCTTCAACGGATATTCCCGCATCAGTTTTCACAGAGATATCCTTGGCCGCCGTGATGCTCATCGCATCATCTGTTTTAACGGTAATCGCCCCTTTAGTTGTGATAGAAAGCTCCCCATCATCAAGCTTGATCGTATAGTTTCCCTTCTTAACGGTTAAAACATTATCTCCGTCGTCCATCGTGATTGAAAGCGACCCCTTTTTTAAATCTATAGAGTAATTGCCCTCATTAATACTCAGCTTATATTCCCCTTTTTCGATCTCGGTGGTTAGCAGCCCCTCCTTTATTTGTGTTTGTGTTGTTGTGTTGCTTCCATCTTGCCTCAAAAGAAATAAATTATCCGCCGCCTCCGACCACGTCTCGAAATCTTTCGTCGCCTTAAATGTTATTTTTTCTTGATCCTTCCTATCGTCGAAAGTCATAAGATTCGCCTTTTCCCCATCCTGCGGGGAAGTCTGCGTCTTCAAAGCCAGAATTTCCGGAACATTCTCCACTTCTGCAGGAGGCTTGTTCACTCCGTTATACACACACCCTATGATCAGCGGCCTGTCCGGATTCCCTTCCGAAAAAGACACCACAACTTCCATCCCGATTCTCGGAATCGCCGACCAGCCGTATCCGCTCCCGGCCCATCCTTGCATACAACGAACAGGAAGCGACTGCGCTCCGTCTTTGCCGCCCTCCCTGTCCCAATGGAATTGCACCAAGACGCGCCCCTGCTCGTCGCAGCTAATCTCATTGCCGCTTGTCCCTACAACAACCGCCGTCTGCGTGCCATGAATGTATGGGCGCTTTGTTTTGCGGAACGGTGCGAATGGCACGCTCTCTGGGAGGGCGACGAAAGTGTTGGAATACTCGAATTTGCCGTCTTGCACCGCGATACTGTGGTGCGTTGAGTAGAGCAGGTACTTTTGGTTGAGGTCTTCTCTGATGTGGTCTTTCAGTTCGAATATCACTCCGGCGCCAAATTCTGGAACATATCCATCACCAAAGGCCAGATTTTGCGGCCAACTCAGGGAGTTGAGACTGGTTGTCCCAATGTTGCTGGCTTCATCACCTTCGGCGTAGCCTCCTGGGTACTCATACACCTCCCCAAGCAAGCCTTCGCCACTGGCCGACGCCTTTAGAGCGGTGTCGGGGGCCGTGTAGTTGTAATCAATCGACTCGTATTTTTTGGAGACGATCTGATTCTGGAAATTAAAATTGCGGATTGTGTTTATGGTATCGTCTCGGATGATCTTCATGGAAACGCTTCCAGCGGACTCCGCGTCTTTGTTTTTTCCGGCCAGGATCATCGTGCTATCGGACGAAGAGTGGGTGAAAAAATACAAGATCCCCTCCTCTTCCATCAAGCGAGAAACGAAATCAAAGTTGGACTCGTTATACTGCACGCAATACTCGCGCACGGTTTTCCCGCACGCAGAGGCTTTGTTCGTGAAAGTGATTCCGTCCTCATCCAAAACCTCTTCAATTATGCTTTTTGCGTCTTTTTTGAAGAAAATTCTCGTGTTTTTCGTAAATTGCGCCTTCCAAAAGGCTGGCTTGAGCGTTAGCCCGTAAAAGGAAATCTTCTCCGATTCGTCGGAATCCAAAATAAAGCTCTGCAAGGACCGAACCTGCGCGGCTATTCCAGAAAAATAACGGGAAGTCCCGCCAGCGTTGAGGCAAACAGAAACCGGCTCTCCGAGTAATTTTTTGAAATCCACGTTAAGGTCTTTAGCGTACCCACGCAAATTAAATTCAAAAGGTTCGGATATGGCGTCCCTCCCCTCAAAGCTCTCTAGGAAAAGCGTGTCGGCCCCGAGAGGGCTGGAGACAGTGGCGCTGAGCTCGCCTTCTTTCACTAAAGTTGGAGGAAATAATATTGGGCGAGCAAAAAACGCGTTGTTTACTGCGTCTATTTCATAGTTGACGTTTGGAAGGAGCGATCTCATGTGGCGGGCCTAATCCTTAGCAAGTTGTTCTTTCGTTCTTGTTAGGAGTATTTTAACGGCTCTTTTTTTCGGAAGAACAATTCTGTGAACGCCAGTAAAATCGCCACTATAGCGAGCGAAAACTATAACCCCCCTTCCTTTAAAGTCTTTAAGTTTAATCTCTATATCATTTTTCGTCATCCCTGGCACAATCTCCCACTTGAATATCTCTATATCATTAGGGTAATCCCTTAGAAGGTCATCAACTGACGAAAAGTATGCTTGCGCATCCTTCTTCAGGATTTCCTCATAAAGGCCCTGTGTTTTGGGGACCACTAAGTGAACCACAACAACGCGGTTGAGGTTCATATCTTTGTCGGCCGAAATTGAAACGCGCTTCAGACATACAGGAGGGATGATATTAGCATTGCCTGTGTATAGCGGGTAAAAGAGCGCGCATATTAAAAGAGTTCTAACAATAAAACTCATCACAAATCCTCCTTATATTCGAACCAAAAGGTCTAGATTCTAAGCGACTCGGCCTATGAATCATTTCGGGTCGTTGCAACTCACCGAAGGCCCGATGCGATTAAGAATAACCTTACTCGCATTTTGATGATAGAGTGAAAAAGCAGATAAGGTTCTAAGAACCCGTTGACGTAAGATTTAAATTGAGGATTTTTCAGGAGAAACGGAGCGCAACCGCCGAGCCGTACTCAAACGTACCGCTCAAGGCGAGCACCGGATCGACAAACCACAGTTCAGTTGTGATTGGCTATATCATCATATTCCAGAGCTCGCAGAAGATGATCGCAAGGCCGAACAGCCCGGCGCCTACTAGGAGAGTGGTCTTGCTCGTTGCTTTATAGAAAGGCGTCGCAAAACTGGCCTTCACCAGCAAATACAGCGGCAGCAAAATAGCCAGTACAGACAAAATCATTCCAGCGCATCCCAGCAGCGCAATGAACGCGTTCGGAACGGCCAGCGCGATCAGGCAAGGTGGCACAATCGCGATTGCGGCGGCCGCTTTTGTTCGCTCCGCGCCGATATATTGCTTCAGCGAGTCGCACAATCCTAGCCCTACACCGATCGTGGATGTAATAACTGCAAGGAATGATACCACCCAAACAACGCCCTGCAAGTACTTCGCGTTAGAAATAGCGGATAACTTTTGTATTAGCTTTCCTATTTCAACCTTGCCCTGCACGATATTCAAGTAAAAGGCCGAGTCGTTGGTGTAGATCACATACAGAACGCTGCAAGTCCATATCGAGTAAATAATCAGCGGGATCAAGCTCCCAACAAAGAAGACTTTCTTCAAAACCTTGGCGTTCATATCGCAGTATTCGCTGAGCGTGTGGAACAAAACCTGAAAGCCAAATGACGTGAAGATCACTGGGCTGACCCCGATCCAAGATGGCAGCCGGTCAATCTGGCTAGAAATTAAATTTACTTTAGAAAAATTCACGGAAGACGCGAGCGCGAAGACCAATATTCCGGCAACAACCAGCATGCACGTGAACAAGACGCGGTTGGCGGCGTCCACCTTTTGTACTGGGAGAATTAAAAACAGATAGGCAAACGCTGCCGCCGCAATGGTAATCATTTTTTGAGAAAGCGCTGGAGTTAAATTGCACACCAACGACGCAATCCCGTAGATGTACGCGGCCATGAGCGCGAACATCAGTCCATTTAACGTTGATGTCCCAATAACGGACGCAACTCTCCCGGAGTATAACATTCCTAATTTACCGATGTTTAAAGGCTTTTTCGCTTGTAACACGAGCTCCAAATTTATTAAAGCTGAATAGTACGTTACAATCCACACGCAGAGCATGAGGGCGAAACTCCATAATATACCGAGTGTTGCGAGCGTAAGAGGCAGGGCGATCACGCCTGCTCCGATGCACGTCCCCGCTACGATCATTGTTGCGCCTAGTTGCTTATTCATTATAAGCACCCTGTATTAGCAAATTTCTTATCACTGAGTGTGTTTAATTGTTCAATTAAATTATTTTCCTTTTTTATCAAATCTATAATCTTGCAATTAATCTCGCGTATACTTTTTACAAAGTTCAAAAACATAAAATTATTGTGAATTAAATATTGCTGCAGATAACGCGATATAATAGAGCTGTGCACCAAATCGTTGAGCGATTTTGCACTTAAAGCAAGCAGCAAAGTCTGTTTATTCGCGAAATCCCCACGTTTCACCAAGCTAACCACAAAAGATGTCTCCTTCTTTATAAAATCGCTGAGAAGCTTTTGTTTGGTTGCCTCAAGGTGTTGGCGCTCTTGTCGAGTCGCTTTTATCGCCGCCGCAATCGCCTCTAGCTTGGCTGACCTGGCCTCATCGGCGTCTTGCAAAGCCTCTGCGGGGACTGGTTTGGCTATTGCGCTTGGCTGACTTTGTGTGGTTTTGAGAAAAGCAGGAGTAGCGGCGGCGGTGCCATGCGCGGTTTTCTTTGATTTTCCCTGATCCGCCTTTTTTTGTGTAGCTCCTGCTGCTTTCTTTTGCGTAGCCCAAGCCGTCTGCTTTCGCAGGGAGGTTGTCGCCTTGCTCACGGTCCTCAACTCTTTTACTGGCAGCCTCCTATTCACAGAGGTCGCGCCGTCCTGCGCAAACAGCGCCTGCACAAAACCTAAAACAAACGCGATTGCAAAAGCTGACGTCATGTATTTATCTTCCGCTGAGTCCACCGACGCCATCCGTGCCTTTTATTAGCGAGTTCAATTGGTTCGCTTGCTGAGGCGTGTAATTCGCCTCCCCCACATCATTCACCCTCGGTTTTAAGGTCCCAAAATCCGCAACTACGGCATCCGCTCTGCCTCGCCCCACATCCGACAATTCCTCCGCAACGCCTACAGGCTGCAATTCATCTGCAACAACTGGCCTCGGCTGCTGTGTCGCACCATTTGCAAATGCCTCCCTTCCCATCTCCTCCACGGAAAGGGCCGAATCCACGGCGGAAAGCGCAGCATTTTTGCTTGCTAATGAGTCCAAATAATTATTGACGGATGGTGGTAGCAAAGGGCGGAGGATGTCGCACAAACCATACAAATAGTAATTCACAAGAAAGCTGCTTTTCATGGGAGACGGCATCTCTACCCTAGAAACAAAGCATTCCGCAATAATCTCCATGCAACATAAAATCACGATCCCCTTCGTCGCACCCAAAAGCGCCCCGAGCGCTCTGTCTATTGGGGAAATCAACGTGCCGCGCACGAAGCCGGAGCAAATCGCACCGATCAAGCTGATAATAACAAAGGCTATAACGAACGCGCTCGCCCCAGTTAGGATGTCCGCGAGCAAGGCTGATTCAATCTTCGACCTGATGAATATTCTTAAAAGGGGGACGTCCCAAAAAGTTGCGACTCCGGCGAGTACCCAAGCCATTATCGAGGAAATCTCGCGAATAAAACCGCGGCTGATTCCAACGACGAAAGAGAAAAACACACACGCTGCGATGACAATATCAACAATATTCATACTACGGATACCTTTATATGCCTCTTCTTCCCAGCCGAAAGTAACACATATCCATCCTTAACGAAATCTTCCTCAGTAACAACACTGCCATAGTCCGTGATAACCTGCCCTTGCAGGCTAACCCCTCTGTTCAAAACCATGCGTTTAAAGTCCCCTCTACTTTCGCAAAGCCCAACCAACACGAACAGTTCTGCCAGGGATATCGGAACCTTGCCCCTCTCCACAGAGCAAGACGGCATAGCCCCCCCAAGCGCCACGCCACCAGCTGCGTGCCCGAATAAAGCAGAGGACGCCTTATGTATTTCATTCAGCACCTCCTCTCCGTGTAGCAACGCGGTTGTGCTGTCCGCAAGGACTTTCTTCGCCTCATTAATCTCCTCTCCGCCGAGCTCTTCTAGTTTTTCTATTTCACTAAGCGGCAGGTCTGTAAATCTCCTCAAATACCGCCCAACATCCCTATCGTCAGTATTCCTCCAAAACTGCCAGTAATCAAACGGAGAGCACATATCAGGGTTAAGCCAAACCGCCCCGGACGCCGTTTTCCCCATCTTCTCGCCCGTGGCGTTGGTGACAAGCGGGGCAGTTAAGCCGAAAACCTCCTTTCCTGTGAGGCGGCGCGTTAGCTCCACGCCGTTTACTATGTTCCCCCACTGGTCTGACCCTCCCATTTGTAGGACGCAGCCGAAATGCTCGTGAAGGTAGTAAAAATCGTACGCCTGCATGATCATGTAGTTGAACTCCAGGAAGCTGAGAGGCTCCTCTTTTGCTAGCCGCAGCTTTATGCTCTCGAAAGACAGCATCCTGTTTACAGTGAAAAACGAGCCGTAATCCCGCAAAAAATCAACGTAACGAAGCTCGGTTAGCCAATCTGCATTGTTGACGAAGATTGCGGCGTTTGAGGTGGTGCTTGCGGCTGAGGTGGTGCTTGCTACGTTTGACGGCGTAGTCGCAGCTGCGGCTTTGTCTGCTGGGCGAAAATGCAAAAAGTGCGAGAAAGCGCGCGATATTCCGTCGATATTCGACTGAATCTTCTCTAGGCTCATGATGGGACGGGCTGTTTGGCGGAAAGATGGATCACCAACGCGGCTTGTTCCGCCACCAACGAGAACCATCGGTGTGTGCCCAAACTTTTGCAGCCAACGCAGCAACATGATCGCCGACAAATTGCCGACCTGTAGGCTCGGCGCAGTCGCGTCAAAACCTATATACCCAATAACGTTTTTCTCGCAGAATAGGGCGTCGAGGTGTTCAATGTTAGTGCCCTGGTATATGAAACCCCTTTCTTGCAGAGTTTGCATGATTTCAGACTTAAATTTGAACATGAGGCTCTCCACTCGTGAACACGGCAAAACGTAAAGAACAAACGACCGTATAACAAATCAGGCTGATTATGTTACGAATACGCCGGTTTTACAACAAAAATACCAATATACCTTAACACCCAACGCATCTTTACCCCACTGACAAAAACTGTAGAATGCGATCAGTCGTTATCTTAAAAAAGCTATAAATTGTGCGTATTTCCTCAGGTAGCATCGTTCAAGTTTCCA
>JAIRNW010000017.1 GCA_031257795.1 Holosporales bacterium
ACGGCATGTTCTCGACCAACCCAACAACACCTATCAAATTAACAGGAAGCTTCAGCTGGGCGGCCATCTGCAACGTCGCGAGGACAACGGCGGCGCCGGTCATGTCCTCCTTCATTTCATGCATGTTATTCGACGGCTTGATCGAGATTCCGCCAGAATCAAACGTCACCCCCTTTCCAACGAGGGCAATCGGCGCATCGTCCTGGTGGCCGCCGTGCCATTGGCATATGGCCATGAAGGACTCGTTGGCGCTTCCTTGGCCGACGCTGAGCAAAGCCTCCATCCCCAGCTTTTTCATGTCTTTCTCTTCGAGAATTTCAGTTTTTACGCCAAACCGCTTCAAATCCCTGGCAACTTTGACCATTGCTTCTGGAGATAAAACGTTGGGCGGCTCGGAGGAAAGCTCGCGGGCCAGGTCAACTGCGTCTGCTATAGGCACCAAATCCGAGTAAACCTGCTCCGTGATCCTGTTGTTCGACGACATAATGAACACTTGCCCAAATTCTTTTGCGGCACTGTTATTTTTCGTGATGTATTTCGTAAAAGAGAAGCTGCGTATCCTGAAGCCGAGCGCGATATTAGCAACAATTGTTGGGTCCCAAACCGTTGAAAAATCCAAAACAACATCGGCCATCTGCTGATCCTCTTCCGGAACAATTGTTGGGGCAACCGGCACAGCCGAGAAAGAGGACTGTGTGAACGAAGGCTCTATCAGCAATGGTGGCTGCTCTCTGGATTGGGCCGAGGAGGCGGGGACGGGAAAGATAGAGGCGGAGGCGGCGGCGAAAATCTTGCCGCCAAGCTCCTGGGCTTCAATTTCTGTGAAATTGGTTTTAGAGACACTGATGACGTGTAGGCATGTGACGCAAGAATCGTCCTCTCTGGAACGCAGGAAAGTGTGGAATGTTGGCGCGCTCGACTGAGAGCTGGTTTTGTATTTGTGCAGAAAATCAATTTCTCCGCGATTTAAGGTGATAAAAGACGACAACGCCCTTCCCTCGTGTTCTCCAACAACTACGTGGCAAACATTCATTTCAGGATTGGCAAAAGTAATTTTCATTTGGGACACACCACACTGATTCTTCTCATGAGAGTGATTATAAATGAGTTGCCTTGCAACAGTCTATACTCATCTCAGCTGATGTTCGGGAAATTTTTCTAAGCGAAGCAAGGCGTTGCGCGCCTAAAAAATCCTGTATTTCAGCTTGAAAATGTATATACCTTGTCACAAAAAGAACAGGGAGACTTCATGAAAAAAATGCAGCAAAATCTCGGGGGTTTAGGCGCTGGGCAGGCTTAGAACCAGTGGACATAATGATTTAAATTGGTCTTTTCTGCATCGAATCCGGTTCAAAATTCATGTACGTTTAGGACACTCCGCTTCTGCGCTCCGTTTCTCCTGAAAAATCCTCAATTTGAATCTTATGTCCACAGGTTCTCATACTTGTGCTCGTTAGCCCATTTAACAATTACACCGCGAAAATAGTCATCGCACTCCGGCTGTGTGTTTTTGAATATACACACCCTGGCCTCCTGTTCGCCAACTGGAACTACACTTGAAGCATCCAATGATGCGCTTGTAGATGGACCAAGCATTATGTGAGCATACCCGATAATCTCCACCCCGCGGTACAATAAAAAATGCTCGAATTCCGACGTATCTAGATCGTCATACGGATCAGCGGTTCCAAGCCGTTCGAAATGTTTGCGGCGGAAGTCTTTCACCACCTCCCACTCGGCATCAGCAATGCATTTCAAAACACGCAGGCGATTGAAGCCCGTTTTTTTCAAAACATCGCAAATGAAATCCCTTTTTTTCAGGGTATAAAGCGGAAAGCCGAGGCGCCCCACTCGCTGCTCAGCGTTGCCTTCTTGCAGGATTTTCATTTTGAGGGCGGCATACTCTGCGCGTGCTTCCTGATGTGCGCGCAAATAATCACGAAACTTAATGTTCAGCTCAATTTCCGGATGATCTTCCTCAAAAAACACGTGCAAGTTGACACTTGTGCCATCTCTTTTTGTAAAGCCACATTTCAGGGGAATATTCCACTCTCCCTGGTGCACATAGCCAATTCGCTCCAGACTTGCTATGGCGTTGGCCCTGTGTTTCGCAACAGCAATAATATCGATTATTGGTTTGGCGGAAAGTTGCGGAACAGACGTCGAGCCGATGTGATAAACCGCATTACAAGCTGATTCTGAAGGTTCCGCAAAAAGCTCATCGCCTTTGAGGGCCTCCCTAATTACCCTCTCTTCCTCTTTAAACATCTCCGGCCAAGATGCATCATACGGAACCACTTCTATTGTTGTTTTGTTACACACTTCTCCAAGCTCCCAACCAAAATCCGTTTTTACTGGGCGTTGACTCGGTTTTTGTAAACACAATCTTCTGAAGCACTTCTTCCTATATCTACTGCCCAATTCTTACATATACTTTATTATATACACCGCATTGTAAAACAGCAAGAATTAGTTAAAATAGCAATAATTGTGAAACACAAAATGTGGTGTAACCTGTACTCCCTTCCATGGTAACTTCTGGGATCTTCGATTTGTTCAAGTAGATCCAATAATAGCATGCGGCACCTCGTTGCAAATGAAAAATAACCATGCGCGTTATAGACATTTTTACTTCGATACAATATGAAATATTTCTACGTCGGGGTCCTGAACGTCAATGGTCTTTTTCGAAATATCGATTCCAACAATCATCATAACCTCCTACAATGAACATGTTTTGGTGACCATAGTCGTAAAACACACAATGGACCTCTTTCGAAACCTTCAAAATCAGAATTTTGGGAAGGAGACACGGAGCACAGAAGCGGAGCGTACTTAGATGTACCTGAGCATTCGAGCCCCGGATCGACGTACCCAAAAACTGATTTTGAAGAGTTTGGAAAGAGGTCCAATCTTGCGATGTTTAAGTGTCGCAGTTGTAACATGCCGTTCGGTCTTCAAAAAACTCGGCGGAGGTGGTAATGTTCGTCACTCATTTGTTAATGCTGCCCACAGTACGGCCTCTCTCCGCTGCGTAACGGGAACACGTTTATCGTGTTTCCGTAGTTTAAAGATTATGACCCACAGTTCACTTGTGATTGGCTGTAGGTCTCACAAGGAGCTTGATCCATGCCGTATCGTACACAAAGCGCCATAGCGATTTATGCGAAAATACAGCAAGTAACAGGATTTGAGTTCGATGAAATAGACGAGACGCTGGCTACGCTGTACGTTCCATCTCACCAACTAATTCGCGTGTTGACGATTTTGTTTCATAATGTTGAACTATCGTATAGACGATTGGTAGATATAGTTGTGGTGGATTTGCTGTGCGGAGAGAAGCAATTAGAAATAAACTACATAATAATGAGCGGAAATTACGACCTGCGCTTAAATGTTTGCATTAAAGTAAATGAAGGAGCTTTTGTAAACAGCGTCGAAAGCCTATACGCCGGGGCACATTACAGAGAATGCAAAATAGCCAACGACTTTGAGCTAAGTTTCAATAACGGTTCTGGGTTGCGTAATATTTGGGAAACGCTCTGAGGTGGGGCGCTGAAGCGCCGCACCAAGCAAGTTTTTGTGGCTTGATTATTCCACTGTGCAGAAATAAAAAAGACCAAGCAAGAGTCTGTTTATAAAAAACAAACGATATGTAGATCCCGCCGCATCTATAAATCTATAGAAACACAAATAAAGCCGGAGCGTCTAAAAGCAGTGTCTAATCTATTCTGCAGCGGCCCTCTGCAACCGATCATTAATCGCAACGCCCAATCCGCTCATCGGAATTGGTGCAACGTTGATTGCGTCGTATTTTGTTGGGTCATCCAGTGCAAACAGCATACTAAACAAATTGCTCGCGGCCTCTTTTAAATCACCGCAACGGCTCAGATTGTGTTGTCCGTAATCGCACAACGCGAAACCGAGAAACGCTGTTCTGGGATTATCTGGAGGAGTGGTCACATTGATTTTTAGCGGTAAGCGCGGCGAATAATGCTTTTTCATCATACCAGGCGCCTTAATTCCAGTGGAGGGAGACTTCTGCCACTCTTCATCAGATGTAGCCTGAACGCCGCGATCGCGCGCGCTCCCCTCCTTTGAATCAAACAAACGCGGCGCATATCCGAGCACATGTGCGATCTCCGGCAAAGACGTCCCCCCCACGCGCAGAATGCACTCCTCTTCCCCAGACATATCCACAATCGTCGATTCGAGCCCGAAATCGCACTGCCCCCCGTCCACAATCAGCGGAATCTTGTCTTTGAAGGCCGCGCGGACCATCGCCGCATTCGTTGAGCTCACCTGCTGAAATACATTCGCACTCGGCGCCGAAAGCGGCTTCGCGTAATTGCGCAAAATTTCGTTTGTTATGGTGTGATTAGGCACGCGGATACCGACAGTGCTTAGGCCGCTCGTAGACAATGGCGAGATCTTATATATACCCAGCTCCCGAAAGTCTGTGGGTTCGTGGATCCGGTGCTCGGCTCGAGTAGTACGTTGAGTACAGTTCTTCGCCTGTGCGACGTGTCTCCTGCCCACAATTCTTTCAGTAACTTGGTATACGTCACAATCGCTTTGTGGGTTCGTGGATTCGGTGCTCGGCTTGAGCAGTACGTTTGAGTCCGGCTCTACACCTGCGCTCCGTGTTTCCTCCCCACAAAGCGATTGTGACGGTCTATAGCGGCAATCCGCGATTTTCAGACGTACAACGATAGTGAGAGGTCTGTGCGACGGATGGTTCGGTCTCCAAAAGGCCGTGGCGAGGTCGATCGCTTTTTGCGGGAAAACGCCGATCAGCAGCGCCGTCTCTAGGTCGGCAACGTGCGCGATTAGCGGATTGAATGACGGGCGCCGCTTGAGCTCGTAAATCGTGGCGATCGCTCGGTCGTTCGCGGAATCCGCGGCCAGGCCATACACGGTTTCCGTTGGGACAGCCACAACGCCGCCATCCCGCAATATCATGCACGCTTGTTCAACTATATCTTGCATTTGCCACTAAATTAAAGGTGATAGGAGACCGGCGGGTTGGTGAGCCTGCAGTACTATATCAGTAGTATTTTCCTGATTTTATACTGTTTGTTCGTTTATAAAACAAATTTCTTGTTTCCTAAAACGTTCCCTCCTTACTGCGTTTTTACAGAAATTAACGAAAGAGCAGAGCTATTTGTTCCTACCGGAAGTGGAGCTCGCTGCATATGTGCTCACAAACAATGACGCACATGATACGATAGGACAAGCGCCAATAGCTAAGAACCTGTTTACATAAGATTTAAATTGGTCTTTTCTGCGTTAAATCCGGTGCTCGAATGCCCACGTACCAACAAGTACGCTGCGCTTCTACGCTCCGTTTCTCCTGAAAAATACTCAATTTAAATCTTATGTAAACAGGTTTTAACTATAACGTACTTTGTACCAAAAATTCAGACCAGTGGGAAGGTCGCGGTTTTTTGTGGCGACTATCCGACAACTCGCGAACGTTTTGTGACTTGGCAGCTTGCAAACTTTTGGTGACTGGGTGTACACAAATCACGTACAGTGAATGTGTTTGGGAATGGTTGTCGCAGCGCTGCTCGCGGCTGTCGTACAATCCAACTTTCCCTTAAAAACATACTGGTGCGGCAAAAAATGGAAGACACTAACAAACTTTTTGACGAGCTTGAAAGAGGTCCTGATGAAGACATTCAGCCAACATCTTTAGAACGAGGGCGGGAAGTGATCAAGCAAGCCGTTAAAAATTTCCCCATTTCACCAGGCGTCTACAGGATGATAGGCGAGAACGAAGAGGTTCTGTACGTCGGGAAAGCAAAAAATCTGCAAAATAGAGTTTTGTCATACACGAACGTCAACGAGCTTTCGCACAGAATAAGAAGGATGATCTGCAACGTATACGACGTCGTGTTTTCTGTCACTTCCTCCGAGTCTGACGCCATTTTCCTAGAGGCAGATTTGATCCGGACCCTCAAGCCTCCATACAACGTAAAGCTCAAAGAAACAACACCATTCGTTGCGATCGGCATCAGCAAAAACCACCAATTTCCCCGCGTCTGCCGCCACTTCGGCGCATTCGATCACAAGAAAGAGGAGTATTGCGGGCCTTTTTCCTCGGCGAAAAGCGTTGAGGAGGCGCTGGTCAATATCCAAAAGCTCTTCAGACCGCGCAATTGCACAGACGCAGAGTTCGCAAATCGCAAACGCCCATGTTTGCAATACGACATAAAGCGCTGCTCCGCCCCGTGCGTTGCGAAAATTAGCGAGCAGGAGTACAACGCTTCGGTGCAGCATAGTAAGGATTTTCTGGCAGGGAAGGTGGGGTTTGTTAAGGAATGTTTGAAGAAGGAGATGTTGTCTGCTAGCCAAAGCTTGGCCTTTGAGAAAGCCGCGCGTTGCAGGGATGCCCTTTGGCGTTTGGAGAGCTTGGCGGCAAAGGAAAAGGAGTCAACGGGGAACTTGGTGAATGCGGACGTGATCGCCTTGTTGCCGGCGGAATCGTTGGCGGAGGTGGCGGCGTTGGGCTCCCTTCCAACTGAGCCAACCTTCGCTTCATCGCCTTGTGTGTATGTTTTGCTTATCAGAAACGGGCTATATTTGGGTGGAGACACGTTCTTTTTGAGCAAAGACGCAAACTATCTCTCTCCAGAGGAGTGCGTGGAGACCTTCATACAGCAGTTGTATTTTGATCATGCTCCTCCCGCGCGCGTGCTGATTAATTACGCGCCGAGCTCCAAGGAAGCGCTGGAAGAGGCTCTGTTCGATAGATATAAGAAGAATACGAGCATTGAGACTCCTAAGCGAGGCAATGGGAAAAAGTGGGTTGCGACGGCGTTTGAGAATGCTATCGAGCAAAGCCGGTATGAGGGGGCGAGGAGCTGCGATTTTGGCGAGAATTTGAAGAAAATGGCGGCTTTTTTCCGTTTGCCTCAGGTTCCAAAAAGGGTCGAAGTGTATGATAACAGCCATCTTTTCGGGGAATACCCGTATGGCTGTTTCATAGTGGCAACCAAAGAGGGATTTGAAAAGAAGTCATACAGGAAATTTTCGGTTTCCCCGAGGAGGGAAGCGCGGTTGTCGGGAAAGTCTGCCGAATCAGAGGGCGCGAAAAGAGATGCGGCGCGAGGAGGGGATGACTTCGCAATGATGGAAGAGGTCATGCAGCGCAGGTTTAAAGAGGGTGGCCGCGAAGTTCTTCCGGATTTGATGTTTATTGATGGCGGGATGGGGCAGGTTTCTAGCGTGATGAAAATTTTGGTTAGATGCGGGCTGGCGCACATTCCTGTTGTTGGGATTGCGAAGGGGAAAGATAGGAATGCTGGAAAGGAAAGATTTTTTGTCGCGCAAGATATTTTTAAGGAAATTTTGGATCCATTTTGGGAAGACACAACCGCGCGCGGGGGGGGGAAGCATGCGGATTGTGCGAAGCGCACAGATTGTGCGAAGCGGGCGGATTGTGCGAAGCGCGCAGATTGTGCGAAGAGTTCTGAGTCGGAGAAGAGTGCGGATGGTATGAATAGCGCTGAGTGTACAGATTGTGCGGGCTGTGCTGATGCCGCGCCCGAGCACGATTCGCGCGGAGGGATTTCGCTGCCGTCTAACGACCAGCTCCTCTTCTTCATACAAAGACTGCGCGATGAAGCGCACCGCTTTGCAATAGGAACGCATAGAAGCGCCAGAGAAAGGAATTTTACAAAATCTCAATTAAGCGAAATTCCAGGAGTTGGAGAGTTGCGGAGAAGGCTTTTGCTGAAGAAATTCGGCTCTGTGCAGCGTATAAAAAAGGCTTCGATGGCCGAGCTTTGTAGCGTCGACGGAATTTCCGTCGGGATTGCGAAGCTTATCTATAATTTTTTCAGGTGAGTGACCCAGTCACGCAAAGTTCGCAGGATCATCAAACGAAGCCCCAACAAAGTCTGCGACTTTGCCTGGAACCCGGTGCAGCTCGAATGCTCACGTACATCTAAGTACGCTCCGCTTCTGTGCTCAGTGTCTCCTTCCCAAAATTCTGATTTTGAAGGTTTCGAAAGAGGTCCATTGATACGTTCCGAATAAGTGCGAAATGCAGCCTCAATGTCGAGTGGATCAATGGCTGTTAGTATTTTCCAAATCGCTGAGTGCGTTGGTGGGCGGCGCCATTTTAGCCCGAAATATGATTTCAACTTTTCGAAGTGTGTTTCGATAAATAACGCAATATCCTTATAATTTTCCATTTTACTAAGGATGGCCAATACAGAGAAAAACAAGATGTGCTCTAATCTATACTCTCGGCCGTAACTGTCACGGGGATCTTCAACAAGTTTAAATATGTCCAATAACACAAACCGCATAATTCCACTGAAAACTAAGAAA